>JANXSE010000027.1 GCA_025356695.1 Betaproteobacteria bacterium | reverse complement strand
TTGACATTCGCCTCAGATACACGTGATTTTTTTCGACGCTTATTGACAATGTTGAAGCCGAGCTGCCTAAGCCGTCTATGCCATGTCCCCTCCCTTGCACCATGAAGTTCTTGTGTTCCTAAATCACGCCCAGTCGCCAAGCCATGCGCGATACTTGAAATGGCCTTAGGGGGATATAGCCTTTTACCAATCCTGACATCGTAGAGCACAGACCGGCGAAACGTTTTAAATACACCTCCTAGAGAATCCCATTTTTTTGCCGCAGCCCTTATGTGTTTTGCGAAAACTTTCTTGGGATAACTACGAGAAGCGGTTGCCATGGTCATCCTCCGGGTTGCATCAAACTAGTCGATGTCAATATCGCTCCCGCGATTACTAATCGTCATGAAATAATTAGGGCCAGAATCGAGGGTATCGAGTCGACGACACCTATATTTACTCCGTCCTCATTTATTGGACTCCACTATATTTGGGGGAATTCGGCCTTTATAAGGCGACAATCGCCTCAAGCAAGCGGCCAATGTCGCCATGCGCTTGTGCGAGATTGACCGTGTCAGCGATTTTCTGATGAACGAAAGGTTTTTTGAATGGTGGCTTGTCCATTAAATTCATCGGCACTCCTTTGCTTCCGATCTGCCTTCGCAATTGGTTTAAATCGTAACCAATCTCATAGTTCACGTTATTTGTAGCAATAGCCGTTAGAACCTTGGCCGCCGCCGCTTTGTTCTCCGCAGTAATAAGAGAATATTCCAAGTCCGACGTAAACACGAAGACGTTTAAACCAGCAGCGGAAAATTGCGTCTTCGCTTCAAGCGCAGCCGCATTAAATTCTTTTTCGTCTTTATCTAACGCCGCATCAATTTTGGCATGCAGCGCCGCTTTCCCTGGAAGCACATACCCTGCCGCTTCAGCTCCGACAATCACAGCTCTATCAGTTGATGTGGTGAGGGAGTCAAAATCAGTGACGATGAGATGGGGGATTTTTGCCTCACGCCACGATCGAATCATGCGGAGAAATGGCGAAAAATTTGCGTTACCAGCGGAAGAAATTATGGATATGCGGTGAGCCTCTGCCTTCATTTTTTTTTGCAAAAGAACTCGAATGACTCGCGCATCTGACTCCCCTTCTACAAGAACCACTTTCTCGGCAAAAAACAGGAGCGCATTTACCTCATTGCTATAGGCATCGAACATCTCTTGCTCTTTTTTTGAGGCAATTGCCGGGACATGCAAAGCCGAATACATTTCTTGCTTCCTCACCAATCCCAAACGAGAAAACGGCGTCTCACCTACGATATACGGGCTGTGCGTCGTCACAATAACGCGTAAGTTTTCAGATTGGGCCGATTGGATATCCTGATAAAGTTCTTTCTGCCGTTGCGGATGCAAAAACGCTTCCGGCTCCTCCACGGCCAGTATGAACTGCACTTTTGGATTCTCTGCTGCCTTTTGCTCCAAGCGATGAAGCGCGAGGAGCACTCCGCTTTGAACGCCCGATCCAGCTTCGGAAAGAGCCAAAGTTGATTGGCCATCTGCCGTCATTTGGAATCCGAGGCGGAGGTTATCCATAATCCATTCGCCAACGTCTTGAACATCAACATCGAATTTCAGCGCAAGTTTATGCTGTGTCTTAAACCCGAAGTGCCTTTCGATCTCGGGGAGCAGTGCGTCGTTAATATATGGCCGGATAGTTGTGGAGACCTTATCGCGAATTTCTTTTAACACGCGATATTCCTTTGGAGTCCCACCTGCTTTTTGAGGGATCATCTTGGACAGCCCATGCTCTCTGAGCATACGCGAAAGAAGTTCCTGAAAATTGGGCGACGAAGCATCGCGCAATGCCGGGATCAGAACAAACCTATTGTCCTCCCGTAGACGCCTGAGCGTCGCCAAACTCTTGCCCGTTGTTTTCGCATTTTTCGCAATACTATCAAGCACCGTGAAGGTGAGATCCGCTCTCACTGTAATGTGAAGCGCTTTCTCCACACCCACGTCTTCATAACGCACCGTAATGCGACGAGCTTTCGCGTTCACGGGAAAAATCGGCAATAACTTTTCTGCCAAGTCTGGATGTAGCGCACCAAGTGCAAGCGTTTCTTCGTCTAGCTGATTCAATACAATGTCTATAACTTTAAGGATAGACGATTTCCCATGATCATTTTGACCGATGAGTACCGATGTTTTCTCTAGATCAAACACAAGCGACCTGAACGCTTTAATATGTGAAAACTCGAATGATTTAATTTTCATAATTTGATATTTCCAGAATTAAAGAAGTCGGTTTCGATTAATTCGGCGCATCCGTGGAAAGCCCATGGTTAATCCGAAAAAACACTGCCGCCCGTCCCTTTGCAATTATTGTCGCAGCCGCTTTCGTTTGAGGTCAGTCAATCCCAGTAGCAGCCATGGCCGCGCGCGCCGCGGGTGTGGCAAAAAACGCAGTGAACGTTGCGGCCACGCCTGCATTGGCACTGGCTTTCGGCACCGCTGCGTCATAGGCGGTGATGCTTTGCAGTTCGTCGGGCAGCGCGCCGGCCAGCGCGATCGCGACACCCTTGTCGATCAGTTCGCGGATTTCCGGCAGTTGCCCGGCACCCAGCAGATTCTTCGGTGACGCGGCGACGTAATCCATGACCTTCACGGCATCCGGCTGCCGGATGGATTTTTGTTCAGCGCTGAAGCCGAGTTTCTCGATGAGTTTCACCACGTAGTTGCCGCTGGAGGCGACGTTCACGACCACGGCGTCAGCCGCGGCGACGGTCAGCTTGAACGCCTCCGCCGTCGACAGATCAGGCGCCGTGGCGCCCTTGCGCATCGCCAGCCCCATGCGTGAGCGCCCGAGCACTGCGCGCGACTCCGCCGCGACTTTGCCTTCTTTCACGAATTCATCCATCGTCGCCGATGGCACGATCGCCACATCCACCGCCTCGCCGGCGAGAATGCGGTCGCGCACCAGCGGCGCGCCGACAAACTCCACCACCACGCGATGGCCGCTGCTTTTTTCAAACAGTGCCGCAACCTGCGTGACGCCACGCTTGACCGGCCCTGCGCCGAGCACCTTTAATTCCGCCATGAAATCTCCTGGTTAATCCTTGCCCCGTTTTGCGGAAAGAAGGCTACAGCAAACCGCATCGATCACATCAATGAATGCGAAACAGCTTCCGCTCCGCGCCGTGCATGCGCTCCACCCCCGTCTTCGTCACGCGCAGCATCTCCCCGACCTGAACACCGGCGCGTTTCTCCTCATCGGCTTCGGTGGTGGTGACATTCGGTTGCAGCACCAGCGTCATGTTTTCTTCGAGCGTCATGTCCGGAATTTTTCCGGCCGGGCGGCTGCGGCTGCCGAGAATGGGTTGAAAATAACCGCCGCCGAAGCCGTGCAGCAGATCGTCGCACACCGTAAAACCGCGCGCTTCGATCACTGAAGCGGCGTCAATGATTTCCTGCATGGTGGCGCCGTGGCGTATGACTTTACTCACCGCATCGAATGCGTCTTCGGCGGTTTTATGGAGATCGCGATACAAGGGCGTCGGCTCGGCGCCTATGGTCATGGTGCGCAGCACCTGCCCGGCGTAATCCCACCAGAATGCCGACAGCTCACAGAACAGCACGTCGCCAACTGCAAGCTTGCGCGGCGACGGGTGCTGGCGCGGTACGTGAATATGCGGCGCCGCCATCGGGGTGCAGCCGATGTAGTGAATCATGTTGGTGCCGCCGTGCTTGACGTAGCCGCTCTCGACCAACGCCGATAGTTCGCGCTCGTCGAGCCCCGGCTGCGCGCCGGCGATCAGTGCGGCGAGCCCCGCATCGCTTAACGCCGCGCCGATGCGCAGCCAGTCGAGTTCCTCATCCGACTTGATCATGCGCAAGCGTGTGTAATCGGCATCAAGCGCTGTCACCTTGAACAAGCTTTCAAGCTGACGCAGCTTACCCGCCGGCAGCGGCCCCATCACGCCGACGCTGTGCGCGCCGCGACGTTTCAGTTCGGAGATGGTTTTGCTCATGCCTTCGTGTTCGCCCCAGCGCACATCGACGTCGCGCGCGATGAGCTTCGCCAGCGGCAGGTGGTTGTGCCACTCCATGTGCATGGTCATGCGTTCGCCGGGCTTGAAAATGGTCAACGCTTCGACGGTGCCCGGCCAGCCGGTGACCCATTGCGTGGCATTGCCGGTACGGTTGTTCGTCACAATCAATAGATAATCGACGCCGGCTTTCACCATGACTTCGGCAAGACATGCGTGACGCCGCGCATATTCAGCATCTGAAAAACGCGGGTACTCCTGCGCCATGATCGCTTGCAGGCGCGGCTCCAACTGCAGACCTTGCATGTTCAGGGCAGTGCTTTGCGCCGCAATACGTTTTCGAAATACGGATACTGACTCATGGCATCGGTGCCGCTGACCGGCGTCGCCTGTCGCAACCACGATGGATTGAGCTGCTTGATCGAGGTCAGGCCCATCAAACCGAGCATGGTCTTGATTTCGAATTCCATGATCTCCAGCATGCGCGCAACACCGGCCTGCCCGGCCGCCGCGAGTGCGAGACCCTGCAACTTGCCGACGCCTACGGCGGAGGCGCCCAGCGCCAGCGCCTTGATTACATCGGTGCCGCGCATGATGCCGCCATCCATGATCACTTCGGCGCGACCGTCGACTGCATCGACCACTTCCGGCAGCACTTCAATGCTGCCCTGTGCGTGGTCGAGCTGGCGACCGCCGTGATTCGACACGTAAACGACTTCAACGCCGTGTTCAACCGCCAAACGCGCGTCTTCGCCGGTGGCTATGCCTTTCAGGATCATTGGCAGGCCGGTGCACTGGCGCATCCAGTCGAGATCGTCCCAGTTGAGACTGGCCTGATAACGCGGATCGCCGCCCGACTCGCGCATAAGGAAACGGTTGTTGATGTCACGCTCGCGGCGGCTGTAGTAAGCGCGGTCTACCGTGATGCAGATCCCGCGATAGCCGACGGCCTTCGCACGCTGCAGAATATCCTTGCACCAGGCGCGGTCGCTGCGCACGTAAAGCTGGAACAGCAGCGGCTTGTCGACCGCTCTGGCAACTTCTTCAATGCTCGGCTTCGCCGCAGTGCTGATGAAGGCTGTGGTACCACGTGAAATTGCGGCCTTCGCCACGGCGATGGCGCCGCTCGGGTCCGCGAGTTGCAAAAAATTGCCGACCGGTGCGATGAACACCGGCAACTTCAGTTTCTGGCCCAGCAAAGTGGTCGAAATGTCGATATCGGCAACATTAACCAGCACACGCTGGCGCAGCGACAGGCAGTCGAGTGCGTGACGGTTGCGCCGCAGCGTCGTTTCGGAATCCGAACCGCCGCAAAGCGTGTCCCACAGGAGTTGTGACAGATTGCGCCGCGCCGCGATCGCGATCTCCTGCATGGTGTGCATGTCTTTGGCGAGTTCCTCGCGCTCCGATTTGCGTTCGAGTACCAGCGGTGCTTTTTTCACAACCTCGCGTTTAGCCATTGCTGTCTTTCTTCTCCAGATGATTATTCAGGACGTAGCCCGGAAGGAGCGAAGCGTATTCCGGGGTGTGATTGGATGACGTATCGGATGCGATGCGCCACCCCGGATTCCATTTCATTCCATCCGGGCTACAAGTTCGTTGTGCAGTCTAATCGGGTTTGACGCCGGCCGCTTTGACCAGCGTTGCATTTTTTATGACTTCGGCGCGCAGAAACTGCGCGAACCAGTCCGGCGTGCTGCCGACGATATCCGAACCTTCGCTGGCGGCATAGTCCCTGAATTCCGGCGTCGCGACGACTTTCAGCATGCCTGCGTGCAGACGGTTGACAATTTCCGGCGGCGTGCCGGCCGGCGCCAGCAAACCCTGCCAGCCACCATACTCATAACCTTTGAGCGTTTCGGCTATGGTCGGCAGTTCGGGCAAGGCAGCGATACGCGCAGCACTCGACACGCCGAGCAGACGCAGTTTGCCGCTTTTTGCGTGCGGCACCGCGGTAGACACCGGCGAAAACATCACCTGCCCTTCGCCGCTGATGACCGCGATCACCATCTGGCCGCCGCCTTTATATGGAACATGCAGCATCTGCGCGCCGGTCATGCTTTTGAACAATTCGGCGGCAAGATGGCTGGTCGAACCGGCCCCGGCCGACGGAACTACCAGCGCGCCGGGCTGCGCCCTGGCAACCGCAATCAGTTCGCGTACCGATTTCGCCGGCACCGAGGGATGCACCGACAGCGCATTGTAGAAACGCGTCACCAGCGATACCGGTACGAAATCGCGCACTGAATCGTAACCAACCTTCGGGTAGATCACCGGACTGATCGCCATCGATACCGAGCCGCCGATATACAAGGTGTAACCATCGGGGGCCGATTTCGCCGCCGCTTCGGTGCCGATCGTTGCACCCGCACCGCCGCGGTTATCGACCACCACCTGTTGACCCAGTGTGTCACCGAGCTTCTGCGCGATCATGCGCGACATCAAATCGGTGCCGCTTGCCGCTGCCCACGGCACGATCAGGCGTACCGGCTTTGCCGGATAGTTCTGCGCTGCAACGAGCGGCGCCACCATCGCACATAACACTGCCGCAATCGCATGACTGCCGCTCAATGCAAACGTAAATTTCTTCATCGTCCTACTGTTCCGGTTTCACGCCGGCTATCTTTACCAGTTTTTCGACACGTTCGTAATCGGCAACATAGAAGCGCGCAAATTCTTCGGGGCTGGCGCTGCCCAGCGGATACAAACCCTGATTAGCGAACAACTGCTTCACATCGGCATCGGCGAGCACTTTCTGAATCACGCCGTGCAGCTGATTGACGATCGCGCGCGGCGTGCCGCGCGGCGCAAAAAAGGCATTCCAGCTGCTGTATTCATACCCGGGCACACCGGCCTCATCGATGGTCGGCAGATCCGGCATCAGCGGTGAGCGCTGCTTCGACGTCAGGCCCAGCGCGCGCAAACGGCCGGCCTTGATCTGGCCGGTGACCGAAGCCGCCGGCGCAATCAGCCACTGCGCCTCGCCGCCAACCACTGCCGCCGCCATCGGCCCGCCGCCTTTGTACGGTACGTGCACGGTATCGATTGCCGCAAGACTGGTGAACATGATGCCCGCCAGATGGCTGGATGAGCCGATGCCGGCGGAAGCCATATTGAGCTTGCCCGGCTGCGCCTTGGCGAGCGCCAGCAGTTCTTTGACGTTGCGCGCGTTGACGCCGGGATTCACAGCAAGCACGCCTTCGGCATTGACGACCAGCGAGATTGGCGCAAAGTCGGTCTTCCAGTCGAACGGCAGCTTGCGGTAAGTGAAATTGGAAATAATCATCGAGCTCGGCGCACCCACCAGCAGCGTATAGCCGTCTGCCGGGGCGCGCGCCGTCAGCTCCACGCCGATAATGCCGCCAGCGCCGCCGCGATTGTCGATGACGATCTGTTGTCCCAGGTACTCGGACATCTTGTTGGTGACGATGCGCGTGATCGTATCGAGCGAAGAACCCGCCGATTGCGCAGCAATCACGCGAATCGGTTTATCCGGAAATTTCTGCGCTGCGGCATCAAAGCCGTAGATCATCAGCAATGCAGAGAGCAATAACGACGCGCCTTGCGTATTTCGGAAATTCAGCATCGTGAATCCTCCACCGAAGAATGGCTACAACCAGACGCCCTTTAACGCAGTGGGCATGTAACGCTCGCCGGCGCCGGCGCCCGGTGCAAATATATCGCTCAGGCGTTTGACCTCATCCGCCATCAATGCAATATCAACCGCCGCCGCGTTCTGCTCCAGATTGCCGACGTGATTTGTGCCGGGAATCGGAATCACGTTTTCACCCTGCGCGAGCAGCCATGCCAGCGCCAGTTGCGCGCTGCTGATGCCTTTCGCCTTCGCCATGGCATCGAGTTGCGCCACCAGTTCGACGTTGCGCGTCAAATTGTCCGGCTGGAAACGCGGATGACGCCGCCGCCGGTCGTTGGCCGGCAGGTCGTCAACCGTGCGGATGCGTCCGGTCAGCAGACCGCGGCCGAGCGGCGCATAACCGACATAGGCAATGCCCAGCTCGCGGCATATCGGCAAAATCTCCTGTTCGCAATCGCGGAACCACAACGAATACTCGGTCTGCACTGCGGCTAGCGGATAGGTTTTGTGCGCGCGGCGCAGGGTGTCCGGCGCCACTTCACAGACGCCGACATGGCGGATCTTGCCCTGCTCGACGAGGCGGCCCATGGCGCCGACGGTATCTTCAATCGGCGTATTCGGATCGACGCGGTGCAGGTAGAAGAGATCGATGACATCGATACCGAGGCGCTTGAGACTTGCTTCGCAGCATTCGACCACAAACGCCGGTTTGGCATTCGGCGCCTTTTTGCCGTCGGGCAGCTCGATGTTGCCGAACTTGCTGGCAATCATGACCTTGTCGCGTTTGCCCTTGATCGCGCGGCCCAGCAGCACTTCGTGGCGCGTGCCCCAATACGCATCGGAACTGTCGAACAGGTTGATGCCCAGATCAATGGCGCGGTGGATGGTCGCGTTGAAATTTTTTTCGAGTGGCGTATCGAACTGCACCGGCTCGCTGCCGCGCCCCATGCCGATGGCCGATACCATCGGGCCGCTTTTACCCAAACGCCGCTGCTTCATGCTGCTCCTCTTCGAATCATGTTTTTAAAACCTGATCGCCCTGCGACACCGATTGCCGTCTACTGCAGTTTGATGCCGGCCGCTTTGACGATGCGCGTGTAGTCGTCGATTTCCCTGCGCTCGAACCTGTCGAATTCCGCCGGCGTCATTACCAACGCTTCGCTGCCGAGCTTCGTCAGCTGTTCGCGCACCTCCGGCGCCGCCAGCACGCGGCCGATGTCTTTCGACAACTGCTCGACTATTTTCGGCGGCATCTTCGCCGGTCCCCACACGCCAAACCACAGGGCGAAATCGAAACCCGCAACGCCAGCCTCGGCAATCGCCGGCACGTTGGGCAAAAGGCTCGAGCGCTTCGCCGTGCTGACCGCCACCGCACGCAGCTTGCCGCCCTGCACGAACGGCAGCGCTGCCGAGATCGGCGCGAAGTAGCCGTCGATGCGCCCGCCGATAAGGTCGGTTGCTACTTCGGGCGTGCCCTTGTACGGAATGTGCGCGAGATCGATACCCGCCATTACCTTGAATTTCTCGAGATTGAGGTGAGTAGCCGAACCGGTGCCGGCCGAACCGAAATTCAGCTGCCCCGGTTTTGCCTTAGCCGCTGCGATGAGTTCACCAACGGTCTTGATCGGCGACGACAGGCCGACCACCAGCACATTGGGTTGCGCTGCCATAGGCGCGATCGCCGTGAAATCGCGCAACGTATCGTACGGCAGCTTGGCGAACAATGCGGGATTGACCGCTTGCGCCGACGAGTTGAACAAAAGCGTGTAGCCGTCAGGGTACGCCGGCACGACGATGCCGGCCGCGATTGTGCCGCCCGCACCCGGCCGGTTCTCCGCCACGACGTTCTGTCCCCAGCCTTCGCCGAGTTTCTGGCCGAGCACGCGTGCGAGGATATCGGTCGCCGTGCCCGGTGTGAAACCGATCAGCATGCGCACCGGACGGTCCGGATATTTTTGCGCAACCGCCTGCCCCGCGGCGAACAACAAAATAATCGCAATGGCGCGTATAAGGTTGTGCATGGCGTGCCCTCCGGGAAAATGAATCAGGAAAGTCCGTCGCCGACGTCGACGTTCTCAGACTTTAACTCAAGCCCCGACGCCTTTGCCTGCAGCAACAGTAATTGCGAGAAATCCTGATCGTAGCCGTGGCCTATCATGGTTTGCACCTGATCGCGCGCCGCCGAGGTCGTCGGCATCGGCACGCCGTGCTGGCGCCCGGCGGCCAGACCGAGGTCGATATCCTTGCGCAACAGTTCCGGCGTGAAGGTCACATGGAAATCCAGATTCGACAGCGCCGGTGTCTTGTAGGCAGTAAACATCGAACCCATCACGCTCTTGTTGAGAAAATCGAGGAAGTCATGACGCTGCATGCCGGCCTTCTCGGCCAGCACCGTAATCTCGCACAGGTTCTGTATCACCACGCCGAGCATGACGTTATGGCAGATTTTGGCAATACGCGACAGCTCGCCTTCACCGACATAGCTGACGCCGCGGCCGATGGCATTCAAATACGGCGACACTGCATCGAAAGCATCTTTCGGTCCGGACGCAACGACCGTCAACTTGCCAGCCTTGATCACCTTGGCATTACCTGACACCGGCGAAGACAGGAATTTGATGCCTTTCTCGGCGAGCTTGGCGCGGATCTCCGCCGACTCTTCAAGTGAAATCGACGTGCTGTCGACGACAATTTTCGGCGCCTTACCTTTGGATAGCACACCGCCGGCGCCGAACAATACTTCTTTCACATCCTTGCCGGTCGACACCATCGTAAAGACAATATCGCAGGCTGCGAGATCGGTCAGCGCATCGACTACTTTTGCGCCGGATTTCGCCAGCGGCTCGGCTTTCGACTTCGTGCGGTTCCACACCGAGATATCGCAACCCGATTTGGCGAGGCGCTCGGCCATTGCATAGCCCATGCGGCCGATGCCGATCCAGCCGAGTTTGTGTTGCTGCATGTTCGTTGCCATGATTACCTTTCGTTTGAAACGCGTTTGAAACGTTATAGCATTGAATTATTTTTGCGGCGGCGCGGCGAGCTTGCGTTCTATCCACGGCAGCACCACTTCATCGAGCACACGGCGTTGCGGCCATTGTTCGGAACGCCCCATGTGGCCGCCGGCCGGATTGACCCACGCGTCCTTCGGGTCGCCGTGCTTCATCATCAGATACAGGTCTGAAATCGGCTGCTGCGTATCCTTTTCGCCATTGACCAGCAGCATGGGCGCCGACGGTTTGTCGAGGAATCCCAGCGTCTGCAGGGACATGCGCGGCCCGTAATTCAGGAACGCATCCATCGTGTTGACTTCGAAAATCGCTGAACGCGCCGGGAACAGATCGAACAGATATTCACGCGTGGTCAATCCGGTGCGCTGCCATTCCGGCTGAAAATAGCCGTGGACGCCGACGCCATGCACCACCGCGCCGCGTATGCGCGCGCGCTCGGTGTAAGCCAGCAGTGCCGCCCAGTAACCACTCCAGCTCTGGCCGCGCACGACAATCCGTTTGCTGTCGATTTCCTTTCGCGTCTGCAGGTAATCGAGCGCCACCGAATACATGCGTTCAGCGCCGACGTCTACTTTAATCGGCGCCTGTCCGGTGCCCGGCATATCAAGAGCAAAAATACCGATACCGCGACGCATGAAACCGTCGCTGGTCGCGGCGACATCTTCCTTGCGCGTATCGAGGCCACTGATCCCGAGCAGCAGCGGCGCGGGACGCACATTCAGCGGCAAACGCAGGTAACCGACGATCTCTTTGCCTTCGAACGGAATACGCACGATTTCAAGCGGCGGATCGATCAGCTTGCCGTAGGCCGCGAACGCATCGAGCGCTTTTGCATAAGCATTTTTCTTGCCCGGCGAATTTTCAACCGGCCAGCGTGCCGTGTTGTAGATCTCCCAGGCATGCTTGTAGGTTTCGGCGGCTTCTTTCGGCGCACTCGCCTGCAAAGACTTCGCCTTTTCGACATAACGATCGCCGATGCGCACGAAGGCTGCTGCCCAGGTATCGGGTTGCAGATCGTTGATATTGGCAAGCGCCTCGCGCATGTCGTCGGATTTAACGCCGCTGATCGGCGGCAGGCTGCGGTCAGCGCGGCGTTGCGCCTCCTGCTTCAATTCGACGAGGTCACGCGGACCTGCGCTTTGCGCAATGACGGCGCCGCTCGCGAGCAGCAAGGTGATTGACGATACGGCAGCGATAAGCAATTTCACCGGCTTCTCCTCAAGCATTCAGCGCCTGCACCCAATCGCGCGTTTCCAGAATGGTTTTGACTTCGCGCAGAAAAGCCGCCGAATACGCGCCGTCGAGCGCGCGATGATCGAAGGTCTGCGCCAGCACACCGACTGGCCGGATCGCAATGCTGTCGCCGGCATCGCTCTCAATCACCACCGGTCTTTTCTTCACGCCATCGGTCGAAAGTATCGCGACCTGCGGTTGATTGATGATAGGCGCCGTGATCAGCGTGCCAAACACGCCGGAATTCGACAGTGTGTAGGTGCCGCCGGCGAGTTCGTCGGGTTTCAACTTGTTGGTGCGCGCGCGCTGCGCGAGATCGTTGATTTCGCGCGCAATCTGCGGCAGCGATTTGTTCGGCACGTCTTTCACCACCGGCACCACCAGCCCGTCAAAACTCAGATCGACCGCGATGCCGATGTTAATACGTGAATGCAAAACCAGATCGTCACCGTCGAGGCTGGCATTGAGCAGCGGAAATTTCGCCAGCGCCACCGACACCGCGCGCACGATAAAAGGCAGATAGGTCAGACTGAAGCCTTCGCGCGCCTTCCACTCTGCGCCTGCCGCGCTGCGCGCCTGCTCGACTTTGAGAAAATCGACTTCGGTCGCCTGCAACACGTGTGGCGCACTTTGCCACGATTTCTGCAAATGCTGGGCGGTGCGCTTGCGCACGCTGTTCATCGGCTTGCGTGTATCACCCGCGCCCATGGCGGTTGGCGCCGGCATGCTCGCATGCGCACGTGCGGGGGTTCCGCCGCTGCCGATAACGGCAAGCACGTCTTCGCGCGTAATACGGCCATCGCGTCCGCTGCCCTTGATCGACGCCGGATTGAGTTGATGCTCGGCGATCAACCGGCGCACCACCGGTGACAGGCGGTCGGCCGCGGAAGCCTTGCCAAAACGTGCGGCAGCAGGTGCTGCAGCCGACGTCGTTGCAATCACAGCAGCCGGCGCAGCAACTGCTGCAGGCGCCGCCGTCACAGCAGCGCCGGCTTCACGGATCACCGCCAGCCGCGCACCAACCCTGGCAGTGACGCCTTCCAGCACCAGGATTTCGGTGATCACCCCATCGGCCTGCGCCGGAATTTCGGTGCTGACTTTGTCGGTTTCGACATCGAACAAAGTGTCTTCGGCCTTGACCGTATCGCCGACTTTTTTGTACCACTTGGTAACAACGCCTTCGGCCACTGTTTCACCGAGCTGCGGCATGATTACATCCATCTACGTCTCCTGAACTGTGATTACTTCGCCGCTTCGTATACAACTTTGCCGTTGACCATCGTCATCAGCGGTTTGATATCCTTGATCTGCTCCGCCGGCACCGTCATGTAATCGCGGTCGAGCACCAGCAGATCGGCATACATGCCTTTCTGCAGCGAACCGATATCGCCTTCGCGAAAGGCAAAATCCGCATTCGAACGGGTATGCGCAATCAGCGCTTCTTCGCGCGTGAGGGTCTGACGGTTGACCTTGAAACCGCCGAACATGCGGCCGGTGACTGCCCAGCCCAGCGTGTAAAACGGATTCGACGGCGTCACCGCGGTTGCATCCGAACCCAGGCCCCAGTGGATGCCGCTATCCTGCACCATCCGCAGCGGCGGCATATCGTAGGCCCTGTCGCCATATACATTGTGGAACAGCACGCCCTGGATGGTCGGCCGGCTGTGCAGTTGCACGCTCATGCCGAGCTGGTGCAGGCGCTCCAGGTCCTGCGGTTCGAGTTGATCAACGTGCGAGAAGGTCCAGCGCAGCCCTTTGACCGGCTTGACCTTGTTGATGTCTTCAATCGCCGTCAGAAATGCTTCGATCGAACCGCGCAGCTGCGCGTGCACATTCAGCGTCATGCTGCGGTCTGCCACTGCCTGCGCGATACGCCGCCACTGCAGCATGTTCTCGGCGGAGGGCTGGGTTTTCTCCACCAGCGTGCTGTCGTGCAGCGGGAAATAAACGGTTTCGCCGTAACCGATGCCGTCAAACCAGTTGTCGCCCTGAAAAGTCTTCATGCTCTTGATGATGTTGAGCGCGCCATCAACGTCTTTCGGCGATTCGGGTTCCAGCCACAGGTGGTAAAACACCCGCATGGTCAGCGCCTTGTTTTTAGCCAGTGCGCGCACCGGTTCAAAATATTTCGGATGAAAGGAGCGGCCGCCCATATCGATGTACGAGGTCATGCCCATACGATTCAGGTCGCTGAACATGGTTTTGGCGTTTTCAGTCATCTTCGCCATCGCTACTTCGCCGAGTTTGCCGAGTGTCATGCGCACCGCACCGCCGCCGTTCAACACACCGGTCGGCTGGCCCTGCGAATCTTTGACGATGCTGCTACCCGGCGGATTGGGTGTTTTTTCGTCGATACCCAGCGCCTTCAAACCCGCGCTATTAGTGAAGATGCGGAAATAGATCAATTGCAGAACCACCGGATTGTCCGGTGCGACGCGGTCGAGTTCTTCGCGCGTGAAGGCGCGCCGGCCGTCTTCGAACTGCTCAATCGACCAACCGCCCAGTGCCAGCACCCATTCGCCAGGTTTGGACGCCTTCGCTTTCGCGGCAATCATCTCAAGCGCCTTTGCTCTTGAAGTGACGCCATCGAGGCGCACTTCCTGATGCCAGTATTCCGCAGCGCGCATGAAATGGGCGTGGTTGTCGATCAGTCCGGGAATAACTGTCTTGCCCTTCAGATCGATTTTGCGCGTCTGCGTACCGGTGAGTTTGGCGATATCGGCATTGCTGCCGGTTGCCATGATGCGTTCGCCTTTGACGGCAACCGCCTGTGTCACAGTGAAGCGGCCATCAACCGTCAGTACCTTGCCGTTGAGAAATACCGTATCGGCGGTCTCTGCGGCGAACGAAGGAGATATCGTCGCGCCAGCCAATATGCATGCGAACGTAGCGCAATTTATCAGACGAGAAATTTTCATAGCGACCTCACTCAATCCTGATTCCCGGATCCTGAACTCTCACTTGCGCTCGTAGACGACTTTGCCGCCGACCATCGTGATCACGGGCTTGATGTCCTTGATCCGGTCTGCCGGTATCGTCAGGTAATCGCGATCCAGCACCAGCAGGTCGGCGTATTTGCCGTTCTGGATTGAGCCGAGATTACTTTCCTGAAAAACGATCGTCGCATTGCTGCGCGTGTGCGCGATCAAGGCTTCTTCACGCGTCACGCTCTGGCGATTCACGTGCCTGCCGCCGATCATTTTGCCGGTGACTGCGAATGACAAGGTGTAGAACGGGTTCGACGTCGTCACCGCGGTCGCATCCGAACCGAGGCCCCAGCGGATTCCGCTATCCTGCACGCGGCGGAACGGCGGCATATCCCACGCCTTGTCACCGTGCACCTTGTGCATCAATGCGCCCTGAATCAGCGGGCGGCTGTGGATCTGCGCCGACATGCCGAGCTTCTTCATGCGCTCGAGCTGCACCTCATCAATCTGGTCGAGATGCGAGAACGACCAGTGCAGCGCTTTGAACGGCACATTCTTCGCGATGTCCTCGTATTGATCGAGGAAGATGTCGATGATCGGCGTCATTTCGACGTGTGTGTTGTAGTAGAGCCCCTTCTCGGCCAGCGCCTGCGCAACACGTTTGAATTGAAAAATATCTTCGGGTTTGGTATTGCCGCCAACGCGCAGCAGTTGCGTTGTCATCGGCGCAAAACCCGATTCACCCCAACCGACGTTGTCGAAGTAATCATTGCCCTGGAACGGCTTCTGTTGCGCGATCACTTTGACCACTTCGTCAACCTGCGCCGCTGTGCTTGGCTGCTGTATGGTCGTCCAGAATGCGCGCGCATTGAGCTCACCGCGATCGGACAGGTACTTGTATGGCTCATAGTGTTTCGGACCCATGCCGCGACCGCCGGCATCCAGCCAGCCGGTAATGCCCATCGAATTGAGCTCTGCGACCAGCTTGCGCGTATTCGCCAGCCATTGATCTTTTTCCGGCAGCGGTATTTTCGCGGCAACAAAGGCAACGCCGCCGGCGCCTTGTATGACGCCGGTCAGTTTGCCGCCAGCATCTTTTTCAATTTTACCGTTGGTCGGATCAGGTGTTGTTTCGTCAATCTTTGCCGCCTTCAACGCCGCAGTGTTGAGATAGCTGTGGATATAAATCGATTGCAGCACCACCGGATTGTTCGGTGCCATTCGATCCAGCTCTTCCAGCGGAAAACCGCGCGGATCGTCGGTAAACTGTTGTTCCGCCCAGCCGCCGAGGGTCGCGATCCATTCACCGGGCTTCGCCTTGCTCACGCGTTCAGCCAGCATTTTCAACGCCTGTTTGCGCGTGGTTACGCCGTCAAAACGCAACTCGTCATGTTCGGCCGCGCGTATCCAGTGCGAGTGGTTATCGATCAAGCCTGGAATCACCGTCCTGCCCTTGAGATCGATAACTTTCGCACCGGCGGCAGCCTGTTTGCGTACGTCGATATTTTTACCGACGGCGACGATGCGGTTGCCTTTGATCGCCACTGCCTGCACGATACGAAACTGGTCGTCGACCGTGACGATCTTGCCGTTGACCAGCAGCAAATCCGCCTCCCCCGCATTTGCTGCCTGAACACCCGATGCGCAGGCAAGTACGACTGCCAGCACGAAGAATTTTTTATTTAACATAGGCCCCTCCGGTATATTTTTTATCTTTTATCGCTACAGCTGTTCTCAACCGATGCTTGCGCGAACCTCGCGCACGACGCGCTCAACCGACGGTATGGTGTTGTCTTCGAGCAGATCGGCCGCCGGCAACGGGATATGCGGCGTCGTGATGCGATGTATCGGGCCGTCAAGGTCCCAGAAACATTCATCGGCAACGATAGATGCAATTTCCGCGCCCCAGCCGCACAACCGCGGATTTTCCTCGACCGTGATCAAACGCCCGGTGGCAGCGACTTCGGTCAATATGGTTTGCGTATCAAGCGGCACCAGACAGCGCAGATCGACGACTGTCGCCGAGATGCCGTGCTCTTTTTCAAGAATGGCCGCCGCGCCCATCGCGCGATGCACCATCGAGGCCAGAGCGACGATAGTGCAATCCTTGCCGCGGCGGAGCACATTGGCCTTGCCGAGTTCGATCACATATTCGCCGTCAGGCACTTCACCCTTCATCGGATAAAGCGACTTCTGTTCGAAAAACAGCACCGGATCGGGATCGCGGATTGCTGCCGCGAGTAATCCTTTCACGTCTGCAGGAAATGCCGGCGCGACCACTTTCAACCCCGGCACCGCCATCGCCCAGTTCTCCACCGCCTGCGAATGCTGCGCGCCGAAGCGCGAGCCGCCGCCGTTGGCGGTGCGTATGACCACCGGCATCGTGAACTGACCATCGGTCATGTAACGTATTTTCGCCATTTCATTGGCAACAATATCCCAGCAGACAGCGAGAAAATCCGAAAACATGATTTCGGCAATCGGCTTCAAACCCGTCATCGCCGCGCCCATCGCCGCGCCCAAAATCGCCTGCTCCGAAATCGGGCAATCGCGCACGCGCAGCGGGCCGAATTTTTCAAGCAGACCGACCGTCGCCTTGAACACGCCGCCGGCCGCCGCCACGTCTTCGCCCAGAAACACGACGTTCTCGTCGCGCGCCATTTCCTGCGCGATTGCTGCTGCGACTGCGTCGCGATAAGTTAATTCCGCCATGCTGCGCCCCCGTCCGCCCACACATTTTTCTCAATATCAGCAATCAACGGCACTGGCGAAGTCTTGGCTATCGCCGTTGCCGCATCAACCTTGCGCATCGCCTCGGTTTCGACGTCCTTCAATGTGGGGTCGTTAAAACCGAGTTTGAGCAGCCGGTCGCGATAGGTCACGACCGGGTCGCGCAGCAGCCATTTTTCCAGCTCGCCTTCCGGCCGGTATTTGGCCGGGTCGGCACGCGAATGGCCGCTATGCCGGTAGGTCATCGCTTCGATCAGCGACGGCCCGCCGCCGTCGCGCGCTTTTTCTATCGCTGCCATGGCGGTGATGTACATCTCGTCGGCATCGTTGCCATCAACCACGATCGACGGCAAACCGTAAGCCGACGCACGATCCGCGGCCGGATGCTCGACCGCCGTGACCGCGCTGATCGGCGTGTATTCCATATAGAGGTTGTTTTCGCACACAAACACCACCGGCAGTTTCCACACCACCGAAAAATTCAGCGCCTCGTGAAACGCACCGATATTGGTGGTGCCATCGCCGAAGAAACACACCGCGACCTGTTTGGTGCCGCGATACTGCGCCGACCATGCCGCGCCCGCGGCGATCGGCAGATGCGCGCCGATGATCGCGTAAGAGCCCATTACGCCCTTCGCCACGTCGGTCAAATGCATCGAACCGCCCTTGCCGCCAAGCAGGCCGCACTGGCGCCCCATCAACTCACCCAGCACGCCTTCCATCGAAGCGCCGCGCGCCAGCGTATGCGCATGGCCGCGATAAGTGCAAAACGTATAGTCGTCGGGACGCATGGCGGCACCGAACGCAGCAGCGATAGCCTCCTGCCCGAGCGACAGGTGGCTGGTGCCCTTGATCAGATTTTGCAGAAACAGATCGTAGGCGCGTTTTTCGCAATAACGCAATTCAAGCTGCAGGCGGTAAAGCTCGAGCCGTGTCTCACGACCGATATCCAGCACTGCAGGTGCTTTCTTTTTTGCTGACGTAGCCATTGAGTCTCCGTGTGATGCCGGAAATAAGAATGCCGAAAAGGGCTGGCTGTTACACCGTTCCGGCGTTTTACGTCCGGCGCAGTTCTAATACTTGTTTGCGATCGGCAGTTCCTGCGCGGGGAACAGTGTGATGATCTTCGCTCCGTTCGGCGTCAATACAACCTCTTCCTCGATACGCGCTGCCGACACGCCGTCTTTCGCCGGACAGAAGGTCTCGACGGCGAACACCATGCCGGCCTTCAGTTCGTACGGGTCTTTCAGCGAATTCAGGCGCGATATCAGCGGCCGTTCATGCAGACCGAGGCCGAGACCGTGACAAAAATTCAATCCGAACGCCGACATTTCGGTTTCGAAACCGATTTCGGTTGATTTCGGAAACATGCGCGCGACCTGATCGGTGCTCACACCCGGGCGCAACATGCCGATTGCACTGTCCATCCAGTGGCGCGCTTTCTTGTAAGCGTCATGCTGCGCTTTGGTCGCGCTGCCGACCGTGAAGGTGCGGTAATAGCAAGTCTTGTAGCCCATGTACGACTGGATCAGGTCGAAATAGGCCTGATCACCGGGACGGATCAAGCGATCGGTGAAGTTATGCGGATGCGGGCTGCAGCGTTCGCCGGCAATCGCATTGACCGCCTCGACGCAATCCGAACCCATCTCGTAAAAACGCTTGGTCGCCATGGCGACGATTTCGTTTTCACGCACGCCGGGTTTCAACGCTTCGAAAATATCCTGATACACCCCGTCGCCCATTGCCGCCGCCATGTTAAGCAGCGTGATTTCGTCGTAACTTTTGATTTCGCGCGCTTCCAGCATGACCTGCTGACCGTCCATCACCTTGATACCGAGCTTCTGCAATGCGAACAGAAATGGGGGTTCGACGACGTCGATACCGAGCGGCATATCGGCAACGCCTTCTGCGACCAGAATATCCTTGATCTCCTGCGCCGCCTCCTCGAACAGGCCGACGCGCGGATTGATCGCACCGCGCAGACCGACGTTGCCGGCCAGTACGTGGTTGGTCGGCAGCCACGGCGCATACAACTTATGATGGCGCGCCGCCGAACCGAAGTCCCACACCCAAGGCTCGCCATTGCCGGTCAACAGGCACCAGCGCGTCAGCTTGTCACGCGCCCATTCGCCAATCACTGTGCTCGAGATATAGCGCATGTTGATCTGGTCGAACACCAGCATGGCGCCGAGTTTGGATTTGGCCAGCGCGTTTTTGGTGCGCGCCAGACGGTAATCATGCAGCCGGCGAAAATCGACACGTTCCTCAAAATCGACCTGCATGCGGCCCGGCGCCTGCAACGGACGCTCCCAGCGGTGTCCCGGATTGGCCGGATCATACAAACCGTCGGGCGCAGTGCTGACGCGTTTTTTCGGATCGATGCTCGCGCGTTTGACGATTTTCGGTTCGACGCGTTTATTTTTTCTCGACAGCTTGCTTGCCATTCAAATCTCCTGAACTTGCGGTTTCATGCAATACGACCGATTACGAATGCCCGACGTTCAGTCCGGGCAGCGTCCATTCCTTGACTGCCATCGGCTCAAGCACGGGTTTGCCGAGTTCCTTCGACGTAACGCAGTAAAGACCGGTGCCGGTGCCGCACCACATGAGATTGCGATCCCATTCAATGAACACCGCGCCGGCGTCGCGCGGATAACTCAGATAGTCGTCAAGGTCGCCCGGTTGCGGCGGAATGAAATAACCGACGTTGCGCGGTTTCGCCGGATCCGCAATGTTGTAGAACTGAACGCCCGCATTGAAATAGGCATAGGCAGTGAAATTCGGATTGACCTTGCCCGGCGCTTTCATATGCGGCGGATTGTGCGGACCGAAGCGGCCGCGTTTATCGCAAAAGTGATTGTAGGGTGCGTCTCCCGGCGGCATCGGTGTGGGCATTTTCGCCAGCGCGCGCGGCTTGGTCGGATCTTTGACGTCGAGCACCCACAGTGGATGCAAAGGCTCATTGCAATCCGGGTTGAGCACTTCCGGGTTGGTGATGACGAAGCCGCGATTCAGGCGCGCGATGTCGATGGTGTGAAACGGCAGTCCGCCCTTCTCCATTTTCGGATAGAAACGACCGATCAGTTTCGGATTTCGGATGTCTGATAGATCATGCACCAGCATACCGAAGGCGCCCCACGCGCTGTAGCCGACCTTACCGCCGTCCTCAACCTTGGTTGGCACGTACATCGGCCCGTGCAGCGTCGTCCACGATTCCGTGTCACCGTACTCGCGCCATTTCTTGTAAGCCTCATCTTCGCCTTCGCGCTGCCCCGGCATCCACCAGTTGGTGACGAATTTGGGGCTCGCCGGATTCGACACATCGATGATCTGCACACAGTTGCAGTAATAGCGCACCGAGCTTTCCATGCGATTAAAGCTGTTGTCGGGCGCGGTATCCAGATAGGCGTACTGGCCGCCGTCGTAAAAACTGCGGTGCGTGCCGGAGCCGGTCTGCACTTCGCGCCTGGGGTCACCTTGATCGCAACTCCACTCCGACAGCGGTATGAGTTTGCCCGGATCGCTGGCATCGTAAAAACGCACGCCGCGCAGGCCTTTCTGATTGAGATTCTGCTGAATCATCGACGGATCGTCATACTTGCCACGCGGCGCGCGCGGCGTCGAAAAGGTGCCGGCAATACCGGCGCCGGTCATCAGTATCCACTTGCCGAGCTTGCGGTTGTAAGCAAGGTTGACCTGATTGCCGACGAAGGCCTTGCGGTTGAACATTTTCGGCTTGATCGGGTCGGTGATATCGATGACATCACCGCGCATGAACATGAAGCGCCGCGCGCCGATCGCCATCATCTGCATTTTCGCTTCGCGCTCCTCCCCCGGATCGAAATGCGCCACCACGTCGGCATTCCGGCGGTACATGTTGCGATCGAGCAATTTGGTACTGGTCGAACGCGGATGCGGATGTCGGTTCGCCCATGCCGGAACAATCAATTCCGTACCGGCAACCGCAATGCCGCCAGCGGCGGCGCCGATTTTGATGAAATCGCGCCGCGTGATCCCTGAATTGCGCTCGTCAGACATGTCGATTCCTCCGGTTATGCGTTTATTTTTCTGACAACCCGTTAATTGATACGCGCGCCTGCCGCAATCAGGACCGCCGCAAAGCGTTTCACTTCAGCGCGTATGAACGCATCAAATTCGGCCGGCGTGGTCGGTTTCGGCGTCGCTCCCTGCGTCAACATGCGTTCCTTCATATCCGGCAGGTTGAGGATACGCACGACCTCCTTGTTCAATGCATTAACGAGCGGCCGCGGTGTTTTTGCCGAGACGAGCAATCCGTACCACTGGTCGTAATCGAAGCCCGCGATACCCGCTTCGGCAACCGTCGGAATGTCCGGAAACACCGGCGATCGCGTCACCGTGCTGACGGCAAGACCAATCACCCGTCCGGCGCGCAATTGACCGGCAGCAACCAGCACTGGCGAGAAAAAGAACTGTACGCTGCCCGAGATGACATTGTTCAGCGCTTCCGGCGCGCTCTTGTAGGCGATATGGGTCGCCTCCATGCCAGCGGCGAGTTTGAACATTTCGCCGTTGATCTGCGTGCCGCTGCCGATGCCAGCGGAACTGAAGTTGATCTGGCCCGGTTTCGATTTTGCATAGGCGATGAATTCCTTGAGCGTCTTCGGACCAAGCGCAGGCGCCACCACCAGTATGTTCGGCACGCTGGCCACCTGCGTGACACCGGAGAAATCCTTAACGGTGTCGTAGGCCAGTTTCGAATACAACGTGGCATTGCCGGCGTGACCGGTTGAAACCATCATCATGGTGTGCCCGTCGGGATTTGCACCGAGCACGAACTCGGATGCAATGGTGCCGCCGGCGCTCGGGCGGTTGTCGACCACCACCTGCTGCTGCCAGTTGTCGCCCATTTTTTCGGCAATCCAGCGTGCCAGAATATCGGTCTGGCTGCCGGGACCGAACGGCACCAGCATGCGGATCGGCCGCGACGGAAACTTTTCCTGCGCAGAAGCCATGGACGCGGCAGCCAGCAATGCCGTTGCAACGATTGAGGCGGTCAATTTTCTGTTCATGATGTCTCCTCCAAAATTCGAATTACTGCGCTGAAATGCCTGCGTCTTTAACAAGTTTTTGATATTTTGCAAATTCGGACTGCATCAGTTTCTGAAATTCCTCAGGCGTGGTAAATACCGCCTCGGCACCCTGGCGCAGAAAGCGCTCTTTGGTGTCCGCATTCTGCAGGATGGCGACGATATCCTTGTTCAACTGCTGCACGATCGCACGCGGTGTTTTCGCCGGTCCGACGACACCGAACCAGCTCTGGCTCTGGAAACCGGGCAAACCGGATTCCGCAATCGTCGGTATACCCGGCAGCGAAGGAATGCGCTGCGCAGTGCCAACTGCGAGCACATGCAGCTTGCCGTCTTTGAGCATAGGCATCACGGCAGGCAGCGGAAACACATACATATGCACACGGCCGGCGACCATTTCGGTAAACACATCGCTCAACAACTTGAACGGCACGTGCACGACGTTGATGCCGGCTGCAGCCTTGAAGGCTTCGCCGGCGATATGCGATGACGCACCGATACCGGCGGAGCCGAAATTAAGTTCGCCGGGTTTGGCCTTCGCCATCGCAATCAATTCCGCGGTGGTTTTGACCGGCAGATTCGGCGCGATCACCAGCACGTTGGCGAGTGCTGCGACCTGCGCGATGGTGACCACATCTTCAAGCGCCCGATACGGCGCGTCTTTTTGCAGAATCGCGTTAATCAAAAAAGGCTGACCTATCATGCCCAGCGTATAACCATCGGGAACCGCTTTGGCGATCATCCCACTGCCGACGATGCCGCCGGCACCGGGGCGGTTATCGATCACCACTTGCTGGCCGTATTGCTCATTGAGCTTGATCCCGACCGTGCGCGCCAGAAAATCGCTGGCTGATCCCGGCGGGAACGGCACGATCATGCGTATCGGTTTGTCCGGGAATTTGTTCTGCGCATTGGCCGCACAGGCGAGCAGCACGCACAACATTGCCACAGTTATTTTTTTCATGATGCCTTTCAAAACGTCGGCCCGCCGCTCATTGCGCCCTGAGGCCGGCCGCCTTGATGACATCGCTGTAGCGCAGAAGCTCCTCTTTCATCATTTTCTCAAACGCGGCGGGTGTCGTATATACCGGCTCCGCGCCCATGCGCAGGAAACGCTCGCGCGTATCCGCTTGTTTCAGTGCGGCGACGATGTCCGCATTCAGGCGATTGACCAGTTGCCTCGGCAGACCCGGCGGCCCCGCCACCCCGAACCAGCCGTCGATGCGAAACCCCGGTAGTCCAGCCTCACTCATGGTCGGCACGCCGGGCAGCAACTCGAGCCGTTTATCGACGGTAACGGCTAATGCCTTCAGACGGCCGTCCTTGAGCAGGGGCAGTCCGGCCGTAATGGGAATCACATAGTATTGCACGCGTTGCGCCACCATTTCAGTCACCGCATCACCGAGCGAGCGGAACGGCACATGCACCGTCTTGATCCCCGCCGCGAGTTTGAACAGCTCGCCGGCGATGTGCGATTGGCTGCCAACACCGCCCGAGGCGAAATTGAATTCGCCGGGTTTCTGTTTGGCCAGCGTGATCAGGTCCTGCAGTGAATTGAAGCCGGGGCCGGCCATGACAAAATTCGGCAGCGAAGCAAGTTCAGCGATTGGCGTCATGTCTTCGAGCGGCCGGTACTGCGGTTTGTCGGAAATCAATACGTTGACCAGATGCGGCAGGCCGATGGTCGCCAGCGTGTAACCGTCGGGCGCAGCGTTCGCCAGCAGCACAGCGCCGATCACGCCGCCGGCACCGGGCCGGTTATCGACAATGATCTGCTTGCCGTACAAATCCGATAATTTCTGGCTGATGGTGCGCGCCAGAAAATCGCTGGCGAAGCCAACCGGAAATGGCACGATCATGCGGATAGGTTTGACCGGATAGGCGGGCGCTGTTTCAGCCGCCGAAGACAGGCGGAAAAAAGACATCGCGAACAACGCGGCAACGGCAAAAATCAAGATTAATTTGCGCATGGGCTTCTCTTCTTCACCTTAAACGCGCGGCAAGCCAAGTTGCCGCGCCATCCAGTCGGCCGACTGCGTGCGGTATTTATAAACCCGGTTGTTGGCAACGTGATTGCCGTCTTCGACTATCACCAGTTCGACCGCGCCTTTCGCTTCGCGTGCAACACGCTCGGCGTCCTGCCACGGCACGATGCGATCAAGCTTGCCGGCAACCAGATACAGCGGACACGTGATGTTCGCCGCCACGCCTTTTAAAGTCAGCGTACGGCCGACGCGCAGCGCTTGATCGACACTGGCCGAATGCGAGCGCACGCGAAAAGTCTCGCGCGTCAGCTCCGGCAATTTCACCCATACATCGGCCCAGTCATAAGGGCCGGATAAACCAATGCAGGCTTTGACGCGTTTTTCAAATGCAGCGGCGCGCGGCGCGTAATAGCCGCCGAGACTGACGCCCCACAGTCCGACCTTCGCTGCATCGATGTCGTTGCGCGTTTCCAGCCAGTCGATCACCGCCTTGACCGCGGTCTCGTATTCGCCGCGGATCGGCATATCGTATTCGGACTCGCCCTGCCCCGGACCGTCGAAAGTCAAGGTCGCCATGCCGCGCGCGAGAAACAGCGCTTCATAGCTGTCCATCTCTTCTTTCGCCGAATCGAGTCCCATGCACATCACCACCACGGGAGCTATTGCAACGCCGGGCGGGCAGCGCAGAATAGCCGCAAAAGATCTGCCCTCGAACGGAATGCGCAAGTATTCACCGGACGGCGTGAGGTGCGGCAGTGCCAGTTTGCGGCACTCGACCGCTTTCATATGCGCGGCGCGCATTTGTTTGACGTCGCGTACATAAACGAACTTGGCAAAGTGATAACAGACGCCCGCAGTGGTTAGATGTTGCGCCGCCGACCGATTGAAACCGTCTGCGAGCGCGCTGCGACCGATACCTTCATGCACCGCGGCGCAAGCACACCATGCTTCGCACCAGTCTTCCCAGCGTTCGAGTTTTGCCGTGACCTCTTCAAAATCGGTCAGTGGCACGCCGTTCGAGACAAAACGCGGCGCCCAGTGCTGTACGGCCGATTGGACTAGTGCGTCAGGCATGACACGCCCTCTGCGCATAGCTGAGATCAAGGTAATTTTCCGCAGTGCCCCTGGCACCGCTATAGCCCTCTGCATTCCAGACAATATCAATCACTTCGCGCATGCCCTGCGGCGTAATCTCCGGAACCGGCAGGCGCACGTATTCGTCAAATGCCGCCGAAGCTGTCTGCTCATCCATATTCAACCGCGCCGGCAGCACCGCTATCGCTGCACGTTTGTTGCGCGCGTCCTTGAGCCAGGCGTACGCCGCATGCATGGCGCCGATAAAACCGGTGAGCGCTTCACCATGATTTGCCGCCCACTGCCGGCGCGCCGCACCGATCGGCCCCGGATAGGTTGGAAAAAAATCGAGAGTAGTGCCAAGGCTCCTGAATCCCGCCGCAATCAACTGGCGGTCGAACGGCGGATTGAGGAACGTCGCCACACCGTCGCCGGCGCTCATGGCATCCAGACGTTCCTGCGAACCGCCGGACTCCCGCATCGTATAGTCGCGATCGCTCAAACCCTGATCCGCGAGCAGTTTGCGCAACAGCAGCGCGTATCCCGTACGCGCGCCATCAACAATCATGGTTTTGCCGCGCAAATCAGTGAATGACGAAATTTGCGGCGCCACCACCAGCGAAAGTTCGGGTGCATGTGCAAACGCCATAAACGCAAACAGGTCGGCGCCGCCCTCAACCGCGCGCACGACATGGTCGGATTGCTGAAAGCCGATGTCGTAGTTGCCGGCGACCAGTTGCTCAAGCTGCCTGACCGACGATCCGGTCACCGTCATCTCAACGTTGACAGCGGCGCGGGCAAACAGCCCGCGCGCTTCTGCCACGTATAAAGGCCATGAACTGGTACCTTCGGATATCACCGCCAGGCGGATGGTTTGAATCGTCACGCCGCCGCGCCGTCCTTTCGCGCGCATTCATCGCGCAGGCTGCACGGCCCCGGGCCCATTGCAAACAAATGCAACAGCGCGCCGGTAATCGCCAGATTTTTCATGAAATGATTGGTCTGATTGAATAGCTGCGCCGGATCCGCATCCCAGAACGCGTGATAATAAATCGTGATCGGCACCATCCATAGCGCCAGCACCAACGCTGCGGTGCGCGCGTACCAGCCGAGCAATATCATCATGCCACCCGCAAAAACCATGGCTATGGTGATGGCGAGCAATATCTCCGGCATTGGCAGTCCCTTTGCCGCCATTACTTTTGCATTCCCCTCGAATCCCGCGCCGATCTTGTGCCAGCCCGATTGAAAGAACAGCAAGGCAATACAGAGCCGGCCGAGCACTGCGGCAATTTTTTGCGCCAGTTCGCATTTCATATGTTTATCTCCCCCTGTTCGCCGACGAATCGACTTGCACTTCAAACCAACCGGAATACGCCGGCGATCAGGCTAATCCGGCGCGTTTTGAATTGCCCGTATTAATTTCTATTTTTTATGCGCAATCAGCACTGCGTAATTTGTGCAACACGCACGCAAAACGCAATCGGCCGATGCTAAAAAACACAGCCGCAATTGTCAACAAACTTGCCGTATTGGTTTATTTTTTTACAAATTGGTTCAATATGAGATTGCGTCGCAAATCGCTTTTAAATCTGGGAGAAAATTTCATAAGACGCTGAAGATCGTTCAAAGCATGTAAAAACTTGAACCATTTTTACAAATGGTTCATTATTTGCCTCGTCACCATGAAAACGACTTCACCTTCCCGACCACACTGATTGCCACCGATGGGGACCCGCGCACAATCAAAACAGTACGTGCAACGTATACGTGACTACGTGCTCAGCGGCGTCGCCGACGGGTCGCTGCTGCCCGGTGCAAAACTTCCCACCGAACGCGAATTCGCCGGGCGCTTCGGCCTACCCCGCAATGCGATCCGCCGGTCGCTTTCGCAACTGGAAACCGAAGGGTATCTAACGCGACAGGTTGGACGCGGCACCTTTCTCGCCGCACCCGCTGCAGCCGAAAACGCCCCCGCTGCCGGTTCTGTGCAGAATATAAGCCCGGCAGAAGTCATGGAAGCGCGCCTGCGTATCGAACCCGCGATCGCCGAACTGATAGTCACCAACGCCACCGCCGCCGATTTCGCGCGCATGGAAACCTGCCTTGAAAAAGCCGAACAGGCGGCGGGATTGGACGAATTCGAATTGTGGGACGCCGCGCTGCATCAGGCGATGGCCAACGCCAGCCACAACCGCTTCATGATGCGCATACTGGAAATCGTCACCGCAGTGCGTCAGCAATCGGAATGGGGCAAACTGAAAGACCGCATCGTCACTTCGGAACGCCGCCTCGTTTACCAGCAGGAGCACCGCGCAATTGTGAACGCACTCAAGGATCGCGACGACAGGCGTGCTAAAACAGCAATTGTGGCGCACCTGCAGCACGCGCGGCGCAATCTGTTCGACAACTGAAGCCGGATAAATTTTTCAAAGAAAGAAATCCCCTGTGATTCACAGTAACGAAGCAAATCTGGACGTCATACAGAGCGGCCAAGGCCGCGACCTTGTGTTGCTGCATTCATTGCTGGCCGACCGCACTGCCTTTGCCGCAGTGGTTCCGTTATTGGCGAAAACACGGCGCGTCTGGTGTGTCGACCTGCCGGGTTACGGCAAGTCGCCCGCTTGTGGCACCGCCATTGACGACTATGCCGACTGCGTCGCCGCGTGGATGAAGGCCGCCGGACTGTCGCCGCAAACCGATGTGCTGGGCAACGGTCTGGGCGGGTTCATTTCAATCGCACTGGCGATTCGTCACAGTGCAAAATTCGATCATCTGATCGTTGCCGATGCACTGGCCGGATTTCCTGAAGCGGGCAAACAACCTTTACGCGGCCTCGCCGTGCGAGTGCGCGCTGAGGGTATGTCAGGTGCGCTCGATATTGCGATCACGCGCATGTTCCCGCCGGCATTCATCGCCGCACATCCCGCAGTTGTGGCGGAACGCAAACGTGTATTGGAAAGCGCGGATGCGAACTGTTTTGCCAACGCCTGTCTGGCATTGGCAAATGTTGATTTCAAACCGCAGCTAGGCGCCATACGCAATAAAACGCTGGTAATGGTCGGTGCGCTGGATGCGACCACTGCGCCGGCGATTGCACGTGAACTCGCAGCCGGCATCACCGGCGCGCAGTTCATGGAGATACCCGGTGTCGGTCATTGCCCGCAGATCGAGGATCCGCAGGCTTTTGTCGCCGCGGTTAACGGATTTCTTCCGGCCTAGCAGTTACTTCAATACGCGAATAAGATTATTGAAATCGTCAGTCCACACGCGAAATCCGGCAGGGATGCTGATCTCCGTGGCCACGCTGCGAATTTTTTCAGACTGCAAAAATTCGCGGTTTGCCGTGACGATGACCTGATCGGTACCGTTCGTCCAATAATCAATACCCTCTTCACTCGCCGGCGAATCGCTGATCAGCACCGCAGCAAGGCCGAACTCATTGGCCAGACTCGCCACGATAGGCGGGATATTCAGGAAACGGTTGGTCGCCTGGAAAATCAATACACCGCCGGGCTTGAGGTGGCGCAGATAAATCTGCATCGCTTCGCGCGTAAGCAAGTGCATCGGAATCGAATCACCGGAGAACGCATCCATTGCCAGCACGTCGAATTGCTGGCTCGCCTCGCGTTCAAGCACCAGGCGACCATCACCGAGCTCGATTTCAATCTTTGCCGGCGTATCCTTGATGAAAGTAAATTCGCTGCGTGCGACATCGACGACCTGCGGATTGATTTCGTAAAAACGGAAGACGTCGCCTTTGCGTCCGTAGGCGATAACTGAACCGGCGCCGAGACCGATGATGCCAACCTTGCGCGGCGCCTCCGGCAAACTCGCGAACATGCGCCCGTAGCCGCTGGTGTAACCGAAATAGCTGCTGGCGCGCAGGCGATATTGCGGATCCATCAACTGGCCGCCGTGCATGATGCCGCCATGCACGAGCGTACGGAAGACCGCCGGATCGTCAAATTCGCGCACCTTCAGCACGCTATAAAAATTGCGCATCATCACGATCGAATCGGTGACCTGACGGTCAACCGACTTGCCGGCGCCCCACGCCGTCGCGCCAACGACGCCGGCAGCGCCTATCATCGCCCACCAGGCAAGCCGGTAGGTGCGATAAAGCAGCAGGCAGGCGCAGGCCGTGAGGCCGATGGCGAGTTCGAAGTAGCCCTTGAGCAGATACGGCGCGCCAAAACCCACCAGCAGGCCGCCAACCGCGCCGCCGACCGAGATCATCAGGTAATAGCGCGTGAGATAACGCGGTGACGGTTTGAGTTGCGACAACTCACCGTGACAGAACATGCAGCAGACGAACAACCCGAACAGGTACATCGGAATAACCAGCTTCAGATTGAGCGAGTCGGAGTACCAGGCCATCAGCGGCAACAAAACAGCGACCAGCAGCAAAAATACCTGGCGGCGGTACCAGCGCGGGTGATCGAAACACAGAATGAAGGTGGCCAGATACAAAGACAGCGGCAATATCCACAGGAAGGGCAGCGACGCAACGTTTTGCGTGATGTGCGTGGTAACTGCCAGCAAAAGAAAGGTCGCAGTCGCCGCCAGCGTCATCCAGATCAACTGGCTGCCGGCGCTCGGCGGCGGCGTGTCTGCGACAGTGTCAGCCGCGGGCGCCGCCGCGTCATTCGCCGCGCTACGCGCACTGGCAATTGCCGCATAACCGCACAAACATACAAACAGGCCGTAAAACACCGACCAGGTAATCGATTGCACATAGGTTGTCACCCACGGCTCTATCATGACCGGATAGGCCAGCAGCGCCAGCAGCGAGGCAAGATTCGACAGTGCAAACAGGCGATATGGAATGGCGTGATGAAAACGCCGCGCGAACCATGCCTGCAACAACGGGCTGGTAGTCGACAATATGAAATACGGCAGACCGATAGTCACCGTCAGCAGGCCGAGAATGCGCCAACTCGGATTGTCCTCACCGCCGGGTTTCCATGACACATCCGGCGTGATCGGCAGCACCAGCAAACTCACCGCCAGCAAAACCAGATGCAATATGACCTGGCGCCGCGGCGTCAGATGCCGCGTCGTGAAGTCGGCGTAGGCATAACCCGCCAGCAAAGCCATCTGGAAAAAAACCATGCAGGTCGCCCATACCGCAGCAGAACCGCCGAACCACGGCAAAATCTGTTTGGCGATAATCGGTTGCACCAGAAACAGCAAAAAGGCGCCGAGGAAAATAGCAGAAGCGTACAGGATCATTTCAATGGTCCGGGCAAATTTTACAAAGGCGCGATTCTATCAGGCCGGCCCGCAGGCGTTTCCACATAACGTCCGGAAACAGCGCGCGTTGACGACGCCGGATTTCAAAGCAGTGCGGAAACGCTTTTGAAATCGACGTTGCCGCCGCTGACGATGATGCCAACACGTTTGCCGCGGGCGTCGATTTTTCCCTCAAACAATGCCGCCGCCCCCAGCGCACCGGTCGGCTCAATCACCATCTTCATGCGTTCCCAGAGGTAAAACATCGCAGGCGCGAGTTCCGCATCGGTCACGGTGTGCATTGCATGCACGTGTTGCATGATCAATGGAAAGGTCACTGCCCCTGCAGAACTGGTGCGCGCGCCGTCGGCGATGGTGTCCGGGTTGTGCACTGATTGCAGCACGCCCGTTTTAAAAGAACGCGTCACATCGTCGCCCGCCGCCGGCTCGACACCAATGACTTTAATGCCAGGCGAAAGATGATTGGCAGCAATGGCGCAGCCGGAAATCAGCCCGCCGCCGCCGCAGGGCACCAGCAGATAGTCGAGCGCGCCGGTCTCCTCGATCAATTCCAGCGCGGCGGTACCCTGCCCGGCGACAATATGCGGATGGTCGAACGGCGGGATCAAGGTCAGGTTGCGTGTCGCCGCGAGCTCTTTTGCAATCGCCTCACGATTCTGCGTTTTCGCATCGTAGGTTACGACCTCGGCGCCATAACCCTTGGTTGCCGCCAGTTTCACCGCAGGCGCATTTGACGGCATGACGATGGTTGCCGGAATGCCAAGCAGGCGCCCCGCCAGCGCAACGGCCTGGGCGTGATTGCCGGAGGAAAACGCCACCACGCCGGCGCGTCGTTGCGTTGCATCAAGATTGGACAGCGCGTTGTAGGCGCCGCGGAATTTAAACGCGCCCATGCGTTGAAAATTCTCGCATTTGAAAAAGACTTTAGCACCCGTACGGGCGTCAACGCTGCTTGAGGTCATGACCGGTGTCCGCTGCGCAATCCCGGCCAACAGCCGCGCTGCGGCCGCTACATCCGCGAAAACAACCGGGGCTTTCCCCGCCGCACTCATGCCTGCTCCACCCCGGGTGCGGCCGCCAGCGCCGGAAGCGACGAAATTCCGATGCCGACTGTAGCTGCCTTCGGCGTCCTGTCATGAAATCGGCAGGCAAAACCAGCCGATTTAGCGCTTGAATACATTATTGTCATTATGCCGTTATTAATTTTTATCATTATAAAACATCATTTTACAAAGGCTGCTTCATTTTTAAAGCAGGTCTGCCGTTAGTTGGCCTGCAACTTGCGGATACCCCTGTGTGTAACCGGATATCAAATTACCGCCAAGAGGCTGAACATGTTGGTTTACATGAACGATTATCGCAAAACACGGATCGACGCCGTCAAAGACGCGGCTGGCGAAACCCGCCTGAAGAATGGCACCTATGGTGACGATGTGGACGCAAACTGGAATCCGGCAGTGCTCCACGCCATTCACATCCCGCCTCAGCGGTCGCTCAGTCCGGAGTTGCCGGACGACTTGTCCGCCTTGGACGCAGAATTGTTGATGGACAGAATTTACGCACTGGCGTCGCAGGTTTAAACGCCGGTCGCGCCTACGCTCTAGGCGCTGTCCCCGTGACAGCGGCGGCAACTCCGGGCCCCCTCCTCCTCCGGTGTTGCCGCAATTTTTTTGTCAGCCCTATTCCCCCAATACAAGTTCGATCAGGCCAGCGCCGCCTTGATGCGCGCCGGCGTAAACGGCAGGTCGCGCACGCGCCGCCCGGTTGCATTGGCAATCGCATTGGCGACCGCCGCCACGGTGGGGCCCTGCGAACCTTCGCCGGTACCGAGCGATTTTTCATCCGGCCGGTCGAGCAGCACCACTTCAACCGCCGGCACTTCCGGGAAGGTCAGTATTGGATACTCCGACCAACTCCGCGTCAGCACCTTCTGCTGGTCGTATTGCAACTGCTCTTTCAGCGTCCAGCTGGTTGACTGAATAATGCCGCCTTCGATCTGGTTTTTCACACCATCCGGATTAACGATCATGCCGGCGTCGACCGCCGACACCGCGCGTTTCACCTGCACTTTTCCGCTGGCGCGATCGACTTCTACATCGACAACAATCGCCACATAGGCAGCCACGTTCTTGTATCTTGCAAAGGCAAATCCGCGACCGCGTGTGCCATCGCCTTTGGCGCCGGGTTTCCAGCCGGCCTTCTGCGCCACCGCTTCAATCACCGCCCGCGCCCGCGCGTCTTTCATATGACGCAACCTGAACTCCACCGGGTCGGCGCCAGCGGCGATTGCCACCTCGTCAATAAACGATTCAGCCGCGAATACGTTGGCGTAAGCACCCAGCGTGCGCAATGCCGAAGTCCGCAACGGCATTTCCGGCAGGTAATGCAGCACGATACGCTGACTCGGAAAATCGTAAAACGGCACCGCATTGCGATCCGCCGCACCGTTCGGCTGCGGCGTGTTGACTGCCTCGCCCAACTGCTGCGGTTTCGCCAGATCGGCGCCCGCCAGCAAATTGGTGCCGGGACCGCCGGGACGCGTGCTATGCGGATGACTCCACACGTCATGCCGCCAGTCAACCACCTGACCACCGGTATTGATGCGCGCCCGCATCTTCATCACCATCGGTGAACCGTATGGCTCCCAGCCGAATTCATCTTCACGCATCCATTGCAGTTTGACCGGCCGGCCGCCGGTTGCACGCGCCAGCAAAGCGGCGTCACCCGCCACGTCGTCAGCCGCATTGTGACCGTAGCATCCCGAACCTTCGACATGCACCGCGATGACGTTCGCTTCGCCGAGTCCGCTCAGGCGTGCCAGATGCTGGCGCAGGGGAAACACGCCCTGGCTGTGCGTCCACACCGTCAGCTTGCCGTCCTTGAATTGCGCCAGCGCGCAGGAAGGTCCGATCGACGCATGGCACTGGTAGGGCCGCGTGTAGGTCGCTTCAACGGTTGAGACCTGCCCGCCGCCGGCACTACCGGTTTTGGCGTTAATGACCGAGTCTTTCGACGGTAGTTTCAGCAGGTGTTCGTAGAGCGCCATGCCGCGTGGTGGCAGATCGGCCACTTCTTTCCATTTGGCAACGGCGCGCATTTTTTCCGCCGCCTTGATCGCCTGTTCTTCACGTTCGGCTGCAACGGCAAGAAAATTGCCATCGCGCAACACTGCGATGACGCCCGGCATAGCGCGTACCGCCGCTTCGTCCAACGCTTCCAGTTGGGCACGACGCGACGGCGGACGTACTACGCGTCCGAATACCATCGCCGGCAAACGCATATCCTGAACGTACGCGGCTTCGCCGCGCACTTTTTTCGGAATATCCCGGCGTGGCACCGATTTGCCGATGACGTTGCGGCGCGCTGCAGGTTTTGGTTTGGCGCGTGCAGTGGCTTCGCGTTTGAAGTTCGCACTCTGCGCCAGTTCCCAATAGGTTGTTTTGGCACTGCCGGCGCTCACCGTGCCATCGCTGACCGACAGGCTTTCCGCGGCGACGCCAAGACGCGTTGCGGCCAGCTGCAACAGAACCTCGCGCGCTTCCGCAGCGGCGTAATGCAAAGCCGTACCGCTCTGCTCGACCGATTGACTGCCGGCGGTCATGCCTTCATTCGGACTGCGCGAGGTGTCTGCCGAGACCATATCGATGCGGTCGTAACTGACATCGAGTTCATCCGCGGCGATCTGCGCCAGCGCCGTCAATATCCCCTGCCCGAGTTCAACCTTGCCGGTAAACACGGTTACCCTGCCGTCGGCGCTGATGCGCAACCAGCCGTCGAGCATGCGGTTACCCTGCAAACTGCCCGGCAGTTGCGCCGGTTGCGGCTGCGCCATCACTGCGGGCAGGATGCTGAAACCGATGACAATACCGCCGCTGCGTTTGAGAAACGAACGGCGGCTCATTTTTTCACTTTGGATTTCGCTCATGCCTGCGCTCCTTCGGCGGCGACCGCAGTGCGTCCGGACGTCCCTGCCATAACCCTGGCGGCGCGCTGCACTGCGCGCACGATGCGGTTGTGTGTGCCGCAACGGCACAGGTTTGCCGCCAGCGCTTTGCGTATCTGCGCCTCGCTCGGCTGCGGATTGCGATCAAGGAAGGCCTTGGCGGTCATGATCATGCCGTTGGCGCAGAAACCGCATTGGGCGGCCTGTTCATCCATGAAGGCCTGCTGCAAAGGATGCAGCTTGCCGCCGACAGCAAGACCTTCAAGCGTGGTGATTTTCCTGCCTCCGGCTGCGGACATCGCCGTAACGCATGAACGCACGGCTTTGCCCTCCACAAGCACCGTGCAGGCGCCGCACTGCGATACGCCGCAGCCGTATTTGGCGCCGTTGAGTCCGAGGTCATTGCGCAGCACGTAAAGCAACGGGGTGTCCGGCGCGGCTTCCGAGCTGTGCGCCTGCCCGTTTACGTTGATCGATAGGGCCATCTTTCATCCTCCAGCTTGTTATGTTCTGCGCACATTCTAGCGCATGAAAACCGCCTCAAACCGGGAATTCTCGGGGCTCACAGGCAGTCACAGAATACGCTTTTCGCGATATACTTTTGCCCCGACCATCCGCGGCAAGGTGTCTGGCCATGCAGCCGGATTTTGAATCAATCAGACGACGTGTCAGCGAGCTCCAGATCGAGCATCGCGACCTTGATGACATCATTTCGCGATTGTCAAACGAACCCGGTCAGGATCAGTTGCAACTGCAACGGATGAAAAAAAGGAAGCTGCTGCTAAAAGACCAGATCCGCCACCTTGAGCGGCAGCTGACGCCGGATATTCCGGCCTGATTTTTACGCCAATCCGTTTTACACAAATCCGAGCAGCCGCTCGGCATTGCCATGCCAGATCAGTTCTTTGTCTGCCGACGCAATATCAGGATTGGCGCGAAATAATTCAACATCCTTGTATTTCATGCGCCCGCCGGGGTCGTCGTGCGGATAGTCGGTGGCAAATAAAAACTGCGTAGCGCCAAACAACCGCACCGCCTCTGCCAACTCAAGCTCTTCGGTTTCAATCGTGAAAAAAAGATTGGTCTTGAAATAATGGCTGGGCGCGAGTTTATTCTTCGGTTTGTAGTCCTCCGCCGAGACGATGCGTTTGCCGCCGGTCAGCTTGCGGTAGTTGAAACGCGGCGCCGCATCTTCGGATTCGTAGTCGACGACTTCGTCATTAAAAACCGCGTCCAGATGCTGCACCAGCGGTTTGATGAAACTGACACCGGCTTCGGTAAATACAAACTGCAAACCGGGAAAATCATCGAGCAGTCCGCTGGTGAACAGAGACACCAGGCTCATCTGGCCTTCCTGAGGCGCCATCACATCGAGCCCGTTGAACTGGTAGTTCATCAGATTAGTCATGCGATGACCGTGCTGGATATTGTGCAGGAACACCGGCATTTTCAACGCCTCAGCGCGCGCAAAAAACGGCCACAATTCGCGATGATTGCCGTACGGCTCGGAATAGCAATGCTCGTGCACGGGAAATACCTTGTCCAGTATCACCGCACGGAATCCCTCTGCGCGCGCCCACTCCATTTCGGCAATCGCGCCGTTTACGTCCTGCAAGGCCACCAGCGCGCCGCCAATCAAATGCTGCGGATGCGCTCGCAGGTGTTTGAGCACCGCCAGATTCCACGAATGCGCCATCGCGGTGCCGAGCAGCGCAGCGGGAAGGTAGGAAAACGCGGTACCAGTTAACTGCGGAAACAAAAACTGGCGATCAATGCCGAGTTTGTCGTAATCGCGCAGACGAACATCAATGTCATACAACCCCGGATGGCGCGAACCGCTGCCGGGCGGCGGCAGCGGTGTCGCCCCCGCAACATCCGGCGGCGCACCGGGAAAATCAATCTCCGTCAGCAGGCCGCTGGCGTCGAATACAAAATGCGGCCTGAGCGCATCCCATTCGGGACCCGCGTAGTCATAGGCGTCGCGCGGAAGAAAATGCGTATCGCAATCGATGATCACACGTCAACTCAGCGCTTTTTCGCATAGACGGCAATTGCTATGGCATAGACACCGAAGAGTATCAACCATAACAGCGACCACTCGGCGATCGACAAGGTGAAGAGTCTCCAGCTGACTTCGGCGCATTCGCCCGAACCGCGGAAAATTTTCTCGAGCGCCTGGCTCAACGGAAAGCGGTTCAACATGTATTCAAGCCCCGGACCGCACTCCGGCACGCGATCTTTCGGCAAATGCTGCAGCCAGACGTGGCGCCCTGCTACGCTGATGCCCAGCACGGCAATCAGCGCCAGCAGACCGCCGTATACCCATGCGCCAAAGCGACCGGGACCGTGTATCGCGCCAACCAGAAATACAATCCCCAGACCAATGAATGCGACACGCTGCAATATGCACAGCGGACAGGGATTCTGAAATTCGTAATGCTGCAAATACAACGCAAACGCCAGCAAGCCCGTGCAGATCAAAAAACCTGCGGCGTAACAAAGGCGCGGTGTCAGTCTTGAAAGTATGGAATTCATGCGTTCCCGCCTGCCGGATCAAGCAGAGGATTCTAGCAAAATTAAGCGCTGCGACGACAAACCACCTGTCAGGGTGATGCAACCGGCCATCGCTTGTTCAGCGCCGGCGGCAATTAACTTTCGACGGCGGCTTGTCGCCCGCGAACCGCGCCATTAGACTCGCGCCATGCGGGTATCCCCTCAATTGGTAATCGACGAGCGCGACCTCGATGAGCAGTTTGTACGCGCGTCCGGCCCCGGCGGCCAGAACGTCAACAAGGTCTCGACGGCGGTACAGTTGCGCTTTCGTGCCGCGGGCTCGGCCGCGCTGAATCCGGCAGTGCGCGCGCGGCTGCTTAAACTCGCCGGTAGTCGCGCCACGACTGCCGGCGAAATCGTTATCGTCGCACAGCGCTTCCGTACGCAATCGCAGAATCGCGCCGACGCGCGTGCGCGGCTGGCCGCCTTGATTTTGCAGGCCGCGCGGCCGCCTAAATTGCGCAGGGCAACCAAGCCCACCGCCGGTTCGAAAAAACGCCGCCTCGACTCAAAACAACGCACCGGCGTCATCAAGCGCCTGCGCGGCTCCATTGCAGACCACGAATAACCGGGGCGCCGCGACAGCGTAGTCGATGCGGACCGGATAGACTGGCCATGCGGGCTGTTATAACATTCGCCGCGAAACGCCCTACTGCGGCCCGCGATGCCGCTTGATCCAAAACACAATAACCAAGGAGAGCAAAATCAACGTAAAGGCCTTATTGGCAGTCGCTGCATTTGCGACCTCCGCCATCACTGCAACCGCTGCGCTGGCGCAAGCCAAACCCGAAACGCTGGTCAAGCAACGCCAGGCCGCGATGACGCTGCAAGGCAAGTACTTTTATTCGATTCGACCGATGGCACAGGGCAAGCTGCCGTACGACGCCGCGGTTGTCGCGCGCAATGCCGCCTATCTCGATGCATTGACCCGCATGCCATGGGACGGCTTCAATGCGAATACGAAAGATCTCAAGACCGGCACCCTACCGGCAGTCTATACGGACACTGCAAAATTCAAGGAAAGCGAAGATCGCCTGATGGCCGAGACCGCCAAACTGGTGGCCTTGACCAAAGGCAGCGACGAAGCCGCAATAAAAACCCAAATCCTCGTGGTTGATAAAGTCTGTGGTAGCTGTCACGAAAGCTTCCGCGAACGCCAGTAAAATACGCTGCTCGCCAATCAGCCCGCCGCGAAATCGCCAGCCGTCCATGCGCTACAAATTTTTTGACTGGCGCAATTTTGCCGCGGGCGTTTTATTTTCTGCGACCCTGCTTTCCGCGGGTTCTGCCGCGGCCCAGGGCGATGCCAAACGGGGGCAGTCTCTGGCAATAGCCGGTGGCTGCATGGGTTGTCACACCATGACTGCCAGGGATGCAGTTGCCTACGCCGGCGGGCGCGCACTGAAGACCCCCTTCGGAACCTTTTACGGCCCCAACATCACCCCCGATGCCAAGGCCGGCATCGGTGCTTGGTCGGACGCCGATTTCATGCGCGCCATGCGACATGGCGAACGGACGGACGGCAGCAATTATTTCCCGGCCTTCCCCTACCCCTCGTTTACACGCATCAATGACGGTGATTTGCGCGACCTGTGGGCCTTTCTGCAAACGTTGCCGCCCAGCACCCGGGCCAGCCAACCGCATGATCTGCGTTTTCCATTCGGCTTTCGCTTCATGGTCACGGCCTGGAAATGGCTGTTTTTCACACCGGGTCCCTTGCTTGACGCACAAACCGGCCCTGCCGCTCGCGGCGCCTACCTTGTGCAGGCGCTCGGGCATTGCGGAGAGTGTCATACGCCGCGGAATTTTCTTGGCGGACCGCGTCGTGACCGCTTACTGGCCGGCGGCATGGGGCCGGAGGGCAAACGTGTACCGAATCTGACGCCGGCCCGATTGAAATCGTGGAACGATGCCGAAGTGAAGGAGTTCCTCCTCAGCGGCGCGACCCCCGATGGCGACGCCGCAGCCGACCCGATGGACGAAGTAATCCGGAATTCGACCAGCAAGCTGTCGCCCGGCGATCTTGCAGCGGTGATCGCCTATCTGCGCAGTCTGCCCGCCATCGCCGACGAGCCGCGCTAAAACCCCGCTGCGGGAAAATCGCTGCGCTGCCGATAACACAATTCGTCGGCGGTTCGACGCCACCGACGGCTTCTCGACATCTTTGCGGGCTAAAACAGTCCGAAATCCGCGCATTACTTCTCATTTGCCCGTGCGTTCGACCAGGTTCCCCGAAATCGGGCGTGGCGCATTTCTTGCAGCATTTGTCGTTCCAGAATCCAAACGGTCCCGGGCCGTAGAAAAAGCTGCGGCCTGACGCGTCGGCAATATCGCGCGCGGGCCGATGCTGAGGAGAGACAGGAATGCTGGAAGTGGATCTTAATGCGCCCGACCAAGAAGTCGGCCAGCTTGTGACGCAAAGCTGTTCACAATATGGCCGCGTTACCTCGGTCAAAGTACATCGTACGCCGTCGGCTTTCGCACTAGTGGAAATGACGACGCGCGACCAGACCAACGAACTCGCAGCCAGCTATGGCGGCTCGGCCTTCGGCACCTGCGTGTTGATTCACCTGCAGCAGAAATCTGCCTGAACCTGCAAGCCGCGCCTCAATTTGCGGACGCGCTGGCCCCAGGCGGAGTGTTAATTTCAACCAGCCTGGGGCGCGCGGTCACCACCAGCGTCCGCAACGCGACGTAATCGGTTTTACCGCTGCCGAGCAGCGGCAGGTCGGCAACATGTTCAATGCGCCGCGCCACCGCCAGTTCCTGGCTACCCAGCACTTTCGCCGAGCGTTGCAATGTGCCGCGCGATAACTCCGGGTCCGTTGTAAACAATACCGTGCTCTCGCCGCTGCCGGCGAGTATCTCAAGCATGGCAGCGTGAGCGTATTGCGGCGAGGCATGCTGAGCAACGCGTTCGACCGCTTCGAGCGCAACCATTTCGCCGGCAATTTTCGCAAAGCGCTTGACGCGGCCGAGCACCGTGACAAAACCTTCGCGATCGACATCCACCACGTCGCCGGTGTCGTACCAGCCGCGCCCGACCTCGGCCTTCGGTTGATGCAAGACGCCTGGATCGTCATAAAAATAATATCCGCGCATCAGATTCGGGCCGCGCACATAGAGGCGCCCGCCGCGCGTTATCCCCTCCACCGGCAGGATTTGATGTTCGACTCCGGGCAAAAACCTGCCGACTGAATGCGCGCGAAAAGCGCGCGGCGTATTCAATGCCAGTACCGGTGCGCATTCGGTCGCACCGTAACCCTCGAGTATGCGCAGGCCGAACTTCTCATGCCACAACACCGCGACATCCGGATTGAGTTTTTCCGCCCCCGATATCACGTAGCGTAACCGGTAAAAATCGAGCGGGTCGGCCTCGCGCCCGTAGCGCGCAAGAAAGGTACTGGTACCGAACAGGAAGCTGCAGTCGCGCACGTAGGCAATTTCGGGAATGACGCGATAACGCAGCGGCGTCGTGTACAGATAGAGGTTGACGCCGCAAAACAGCGGCATCAGCGTGCATGCCGTCAACCCGTATGAGTGAAACATCGGCAGCGCATTGAGAAATTTGTCAGTCGGCGAAAAATCGATCAACGCGCGCATCTGCGCAATGTTGGCCAGCAAGGCGTCGTGGCTCAAGGCAACGCCTTTGGGCCGTGCCTCCGAACCCGAGGTGAAAAGCACCACTGCGGTCGCTGAAGGATCGGCGCGGCGCAGGATGCTGCGCGGACGCCAGCGCGCCCACAGCACAAGCCAGAGTTTGTCACGGATACTAAAGCGCTGACGCAAATCCTCGACAAAAACGATACGCTGATTGCACAGCGCATCTAATGCAGGATACAGGCGCGCCGCCTCGATAAATTTCCGCGATGTTATGACCGTGTTGATTTTCGCGGCGACGCAGGCACACCTCAGCGCTTCCGCTCCTGAGGTGTAGTTCAGCATCGCCGGCACCCGGCGCGCCGCACCGAGACCTACCAGCATGCTCACGGTGGTACTGAGGTTCGGCATCAACACGCCGACAATGTCGTCTTCAGCGCCGAGTTGTGGCGCCAGACGCGCAAATGCCAGTGTTGCGCGCAACAACTCGCCGTAGGTTTCGTGCTTGCCGCGCACATCCTCCAATATAGGGTGATGGCGCCCGAATGTTGCCGTTGCTGCGAGCAGCGCCTCAAACAATGTATGGCGTTCGCGTCCGCGCACTGCAGCCTGCGCCAGCACTGCGTCAAGTGCATCTGCGGCATTGCGCCGCTTGGCTCTGGTCGCGCCGGCGCTCATCGCCGGAATATTCGTCACCGCACCTATTCTGATCGTAACCGCAGGAAATCGCTGCCGCGTGAATGAACCCCGCACACGGCTGTGGCTCGAATAAAGCAATCCGCTCACGGTCACCGGCACGACCGGCACCGCTGCACGCAGTGCAATCACTGCAACCGACGGATACAGTTTCATGGCAGATGCTGTCGTCGTCACACGCCCTTGCGGAAACATTACCAGCAGATCGCCGGCAACCAGCATTCGAACCAGCGTTTTTACCGTCGCCGGCTCCGACAGATCGACAACACGATGCGGCACTACACGCGCCAGCGTGCGATAGGTCCATAAACGCAGGTCTTCCTGCGATAGCACCAGCGTCGCCCGAGGTGGCAAAAACAGCCCGAGCAACACGCCGTCGAGCAAAGAATCGTGATTGGCAATGACCAGCACTCCGCCGGCCGCCAGCGGCGCACTGTCGCCGATCAGGCGCACCCGGAAGAGAATCCGGAAAATAAGTTTAAGAATCGAACGCATCATCAGGATATTAATGCAGTTCTATTTTTTAAGGTGCATAACTTTTAAGCAAAGGGCGAAGAAATTCGCCATTTTTTCAATCTTCGTTCGACAAACAAGTGTTGCGCCAAACGCGAAAAGAATGAAAAAAAATATTGCTGCCTAAAAAATAGGCAGTACTACTTAGCGCTGTTTTTAAAGAGAAAAAAGTCCAATCTATCAAAATGTTAGATTTGATTTGTAATTTATTTTTACCTCTAATGAAACTGCGACCTGCAATCACACCCTTCCGACACCGCCGATTTTCAAAAGAGGAGAACCACCATGAACGTTTTCGACATCCCGCAAGAAGTGCTGCGTACTGCGATTCCCAAAGTCCTGCGTGCACCGCAATCCGCGCCGGGCCAGGCCACCACGTCCGGCATCGAATTTGTCTTCTCTGAACAGTTGCGCGCGCACTTTGAACCGCTGCAACATGCCATGTGGTCACGCTGGAATCCCGCACCGCGCCCCTGCTTCAACGCGCAATTGCTTGCCGACATTCGCGCTTACCACGATTTTCTTGAGGGCACTAACGGGCAGATTGATTGCATGGGCAATCAGCACGCGATCGATTACGTCATTCTCGCATCCGACAAACCCGGCGTATTCAACCTCGGCGGAGACCTCGATCTGTTCAAAAAATTGATCGCCGAACAGGACCGCGCCGAACTTTTGCGTTATGGCCGCGCCTGCATCGACGTGCTCTATTCGAACTACAGCGCCTTTGATCTGCCGGCGACGACGATATCGCTGGTACAGGGCGATGCACTTGGCGGCGGCTTCGAAGCCGCGTTGTCCGGCGACATGATCGTCGCCGAAAAAAGTGCGCGCTTCGGTTTCCCTGAAATCCTGTTCAATCTTTTTCCGGGCATGGGCGCGTATTCCTTTCTCGACCGCCGCATCGGACAGCGTGGCGCCGAAGAGCTGATTACCAGCGGCCGCATTTACAGCGCGCAGGAAATGCAGGAAAAGGGCGTGGTTGATCTTGTCGTCGAAGACGGTCAGGGCGAAAGTGAAATCGCCGCATTGATCGAACGCCGCCAGCGCAGCCAGAACGGCCTCGTCGCGCTGGCGCAAACACGCCGCCGCGTGCACCGGATTCAATACACGGAACTGGTTGATGTGGTCGAGATCTGGGTCGACAGCGCACTGCGTTTGAATCCGCGCGACCTCAAGTTGATGAACCGTCTGGTCTCGCGCCAGAACGGCCTCGGCGAATCCCGTCAGGTGCATTAAGCGTGCGCGCCGGGATAGCACCGGTCGGTCGCCGCGGCCCCTTTCCAACGCGGTCAGCCGGTGCTGCTTTTTTGCGATGCTGAAGAACACAGCTTTTACATTGTCGGCAACCGCGCAGAGAGCGCCTGCGCCATCGACATACAAAAAGAATACCGTTGCCGAATCTGGCGGTAACGGAGGAAAGGTATTACCATGGAAAAGAACGGCGTTATTATCGAGCGTGCAGGGAAAACCTTCGTGGCTGACGACTCTCTCTATTACACGATCCAGGACGTCTCCGGAAAACTCGGCATCCCGATCCAGAAGCTGCGTCGCTGGGATCAGGAAGGCGTGCTCAAAGCACAGCGGTCCTTCGGCGGCCATCGCCGTTACCTGCGCGAACTGATCGACCGCCTGGCAGTGCAATCGCTGAGCCCGGATAAAAGTACCAAACAACTTGCCACCATCAAGAAATCGCTGGCCGAGAAGCAGCGCATCATTCAATTGCTGCTCGAAAGCGAACACCGCTACCGCGATCTGGTTGAAACCTCGCATGATCTCGTCTGGACCACCGATCCGCAGGGCCGTTTCACCTATCTGAATAACGCCTCACGGGAAATCTTCGGTCTGCCGCCGCGCGACCTGCACGGCCGCTGTTTTTTCGATTTCGAAGCCGGCAACGCGCATATTGCCAACCGCCGCTTCCTCGCCCTGCTCAAGCGCAACGGCGAAATCAAGGATTACGTCACCCACGTCGTTACCGCACGCGGCGACAGCCGCTGGATCGGCATCAACGCGCGCACGCTGCACGATGACAACCGCGAAATCATGGGTATCCGCGGCACTGCGCGTGACATTACCGAGCAACACCTCGCAACGCGCCGCATCGAGCACCTGGCCATGCACGACACGCTGACCGACCTGCCCAACCGCGTCGCATTGCAGCAGCGCATCGAGGAAAACATACCGTCAGGCACGCCCGGTGCGCTGTTGATGCTCGACATCGACCACTTCAAGTATGTTAACGACAATTACGGCCACCGCACCGGTGACCAGTTGATCCGCGGCATCGGCAGCGCCCTGCGCGACATGATGCGTGATTTCAGCGGCGAGCTGTACCGCCTCGGCGGCGACGAATTCGCCATCCATTTGCCGGGATCCCTGCGCCAGGACGCGATTCAGGTCGCCGACCGCGTGCTCGACACCGTTCAGCACTACCGCCTGCAGGCCAGCGGCAGCAAGGGCATTTCAAACCTGTCGACATCGATCGGCATTGCGCTTTATCCATTCCACGGCGCCAGTGTCACCGAATTGCTGTCGAATGTTGATATTGCGATGTACCAGGCGAAGGAGCACGGACGCAACCGCTACGTTTTATTCGACCAGGCCTCCGGCGCCATGCGCGGCACGCACAAACGCGTTCACTGGTCGATGAAGCTGCGCGAGGCAATCGACGACGACCGCCTGCTGCTGTTCAGTCAGCCGGTAGTGCGTCTGTCTGATCAGAAAGTGATGCACCACGAAATTCTGCTGCGCCTGCGCGACGACGAAGGCAAGATCGTGATGCCCGGCAATTTCATCGAAATTGCAGAATCGATCGGCATGATCAAGGAACTCGACATGCGGGTGGTCGAGAAACTGCTGCTTTATATGCACCAGCATGACCAGTTAGGGCAAAAACTACGTTATTTCGTCAACCTGTCGCGCGTCAGCATTTCGGACGCACACTGGGTCAAGCGCTTCATTGCAATGCTGTCGGTGAGCAAGGTCGACCCGAACCAGCTGGTATTTGAAATTACCGAAACCGCGGCGATGTCTGAAATTGATGTGACGCTGAATTTTATCCGCCAGTTGAAGGAAATGGGCAGCCGTTTTGCGCTCGACGACTTCGGCGCCGGCTTCAGTTCGTTCTATTACCTGAAACGCTTCGAGGTCGATTATCTGAAGATCGACGGCAGCTTCATCCGCGATCTCGGCAACGACAACAGCAATCAGGTTTTCGTCAAGGCGCTCAACGACGTCGCCAAAGGCATGGGCAAGCAGGTCATCGCCGAATGGGTGGAAACACCGGAGGTTTTAAAGCTGCTGCAAGACATCGGCGCGCAATACGGTCAGGGCTATCTGTTCAGCCAGCCGGTCATGCTCGACGACCAGCGCGGCACAGGTCTCGCGGACAGCTACTCAGCGGCCTGAAACAGCTTCAGCGCATTTCCGGCGCCGACTGCAGCCACAGCAGTCCGGCGACGGTTTTAAGATCGGTGATTTGACCACTGACTACACGCGCCAGGGCATCGCTAACCGCCATCGGCACGACGTCGAGAAATTCACCTTCATCGAGTTCGCGCCCGGTCTGGCGCAGCTCGTGCGCGAGGAAAAACTCCATACGCTCGTTGGAGTAACCGATACAGGGATGCAGGGTCGCCAAATGGCGCCAACTGCCCGCTTCGTAACCGCACTCCTCGCGCAACTCGCGGCACGCGGTTGTCAGCGGTTCTTCGCCGGGGTCGATCTTGCCCGCGGGTAGCTCGAGAAAATGACGTTGCAGCGGATAGCGGTACTGACGTTCCAGCAATATCGTGTGTCGGTCGAGCAGCGCGATCATCACCACCGCACCGGGATGCCGCACCCATTCGCGGCGCGTCA
>JANXSE010000386.1 GCA_025356695.1 Betaproteobacteria bacterium | reverse complement strand
ACGTTAGGCCGCAGACAACATACCGAGGTCCGCCAATGAAGATAACTCTCGCTAGCATCTTTGTCGAAGATCAAGACCGAGCACTCGGCTTCTATACGTCAGTGCTCGGCTTCCAGAAGAAGCATGACATCCCAATGGGGCAGTTCCGCTGGCTCACAGTAACTTCGCCAGAGGGCGCAGAAGGTGTTGAACTGGTTCTGGAGCCGATGGCTTTTCCGCCAGCACGCACATTTCAGCAAGCACTCTTCGATGCCGGTATTCCGGCAACCGCGTTCATGACCACGGACATAGCCGCTGAATATCAGAAGCTCAAGGCCCTTGGCGTCAACTTCCGCGGCGAGCCTTCAAACATGGGGCCTGTGACTGTGGTTCTCTTTGAGGACACATGCGGGAACCTCATCAACCTCGTTCAAGCTGCGACTTAACACTTCGCTCGAGCCGACTCGCTCCGGCATGGCACTTGGCCGGCTTCCCGGAGTTGTTCATCATCCGTACAGCGCGTAGGTTGGGCTGACGCAGGAAGCCCAACATCCCAACCCAAAAAGCGATTGGCGTTATCAACGCTGAATGGTGACTCGCGTGTATGAGAAGTGGGTGGATTAAGGGAAGACCGTTGGTGTTGGGCTTCCTGCGTCAGCCCAACCTACGGATGCGACGTCGCGTTCACGGGTAATTGCCCCTAGAATCCCGCCATGCCCTGTATCACGCCGCTTAAGAAATCCGTATTGGCCCTGATGCTGCTCGCGTGTTCGAGCGCGCTCTTCGCGCAGGCGCCGCAAGTCACCGACCCCCGCGTCATCATCAACCGTCTCTCCCCCGATTACCGCCAGTTCAACGCCGTCGGCATCGTCTATCCGATCGCCAAAACCGACGGACTGGTGGTGATGAGCAAGTATCGCGGCACCGGCGTGCTGATTTCGCCCTGCCATCTGCTGACCAACTACCACGTGGCCTTCGAGGCCACGCGCAAGGAGGTGATGTTCGAGGTCGGGCAGCCGGGCAAAGACATCGCGGCGTTTGCGCTGCGCGGTGTCGGCCGCATCATCGACGCCGGGCCGTTCTGGGCGGACGCCGATACGGTGGACGACTGGGCGCTGGTGAAACTGCTTGATCCGCAGAGCGGCCGCAGCCAGAAACTGGGCGATCAGGTCGGCTATTTTGAGTTTGCGGTGGCGCCGCCGGCGGCCGTCATGAACCGGCCGCTGATTTCCGCCGGCTACCCGGGCGGTATGAACGCGGGGCTGGTCGGCCACCTGGGCTGCCGGCTGGCCCGCGTCGATCCGGACAGCCGTTGGCGCATGGCCTGCTCGATGACCGAGGGCCAGTCGGGCGGCCCGGTCACCTTGCGCACGGCAGACCGGGGTGACGTGTTGATCGCGATCAATTCCGCCAAGCCCGACGGGCGCTCCGGCATTGTCGGCACCGAAGAGGTGCGTTTGAGCAACCTGAACTACGCCACGGCGATCACGCGCGCCGCCGAAACGCGCATCCGCCGCGGCATGGACGCCAACCGCTGCGACTGATGCCGCGCGCGCTGCACTGCGCAAAAAAAATTTCTGTCCGGCGATAGCGACTGTGCCCCAATGGGGTATACAATTCTTTGCACAAGACGAGTCAATTTCTGCTCGCCGGAGGCATGAAGAAAAATATGCGTTCAAACAAGAAAAAGTCCGAGCTTCAGCCGTCACACCGCGACCTGATGCGCAGGGTCAGACCGAAAAAATCCGCGGCAACCACCAAAAAGGCGAGCGTGAAGGTGCCCGCGGTGGTGAGCGTTCGCAATGCGAGCGGTCTGAGCCAGGCGGAGTTCGCCGTGCTGCTCGGCGTGTCCGTGCGCACGCTGCAGAAATGGGAGCAGGGCGCGCGTGACCCCTCCGGCGCGGCGAAAAGCCTGATCCGCATTGCACAACGGCATCCGGAAATTCTTGAGGACGCTATCCAGTGAACCCTGTTACACACACGGCGCACGCAGCGTCGTGCGTATCGTTTTTGATTCAAATCATGGCACGCCGTGCGGCGCGCATTATCGTTACCACGCGCCGTTGAACGCGCGACTCCCGGGAGACTAAAAATATGAAACTCGACGACCCGATGCTGGCAATTCCGGATCAACAGGTCAGCATAGACGTACTGCTTGAAAAATACGCCAAGGGTGGCGAGCAGACGGTCGACGAGGTTCGAAAGCGGGTGGCCAAGGCACTGGCCGCGGTCGAAAAAGACCCGGCGCACTGGGAACCCGAGTTTTTTCACGCGCTGCGCGGTGGTTTCATCCCCGGCGGGCGCGTCAATTCCGCCGCCGGCACCGATTTGAAGGCCACGCTGATCAATTGTTTCGTCCAGCCGGTCGGCGATTCGGTGTCGCAGATGGTGGACGGCAAGCCCGGCATTTATGTCGCGCTGATGGAAGCCGCCGAGACCATGCGGCGCGGTGGCGGCGTTGGTTATGACTTTTCGACGATCCGTCCCAAGGGCGCGTTCGTCAAGGGCACGCACTCAAGCGCCAGCGGCCCCATTTCCTATATGCGCGTGTTCGACCGCAGTTGCGAGACGGTGGAGTCGGCCGGTGCGCGGCGCGGCGCGCAGATGGGCATCCTGCGCTGCGACCATCCGGACATCGAGGAATTCATCCACGCCAAGGACAACGGCGACCTGAAGAACTTCAACGTCAGCGTGGCAGTGAGCGACGCGTTCATGCGCGCCGTCGAAAACGACGGCCCGTGGGAACTGGTGCACAAGGCGAAACCGCGCACCAAGGGCGACGAGTCGCCCAAGCAGCGCGCCGACGGCAACTGGGTCTACCGCAGCGCCAAGGCGCGCGACCTCTGGCAGCAGATCATGGAGTCGACCTATCACCACGCCGAACCGGGCGTGGTCTTCATCGACCGCATGAATGAAGACGACAATCTTTCGTATTGTGAAAAGATCGAGGCGACCAATCCCTGCGGTGAGCAGCCGCTGCCGTCGTACGGCTGCTGCTGCCTCGGCAGCATCAACCTGACACGCTTCGTCGTCGATGCCTTCACGCCGAAAGCGCGTTTCGATTTCGACGCCTTCGGCCGCGTGGTGCGCCCGTCGGTGCGCATGCTCGACAACGTGCTCGATGTTACGGTGTGGCCGCTTGAACTGCAGCACCAGGAAGCGCAGGCCAAACGCCGCGTCGGTCTCGGCTTCACGGGGCTGGGCAATGCGCTGATCATGCTGGGCCTCAAATACGACACCGAGGAAGCCCGCGTGATGGGCGCGAAAATTGCCGAACACATGCGCAATGAGTCCTATGCGGCTTCGGTGGATATTGCCAAGGAGAAGGGCGCCTTCCCGTTGTTCGACGCCCAGCAATATCTGGCCGAACCGCGTTTTGCCTCGCGCCTGCCCGATGCGGTCAAGAAAGACATCGCCCGCCACGGCATGCGCAACAGCCATCTGCTGTCGATCGCGCCGACCGGCACCATTTCGCTGGCTTTCGCCGACAACGCCTCGAACGGCATCGAGCCGCCGTATTCGTGGACGTATCAGCGCAAGAAGCGCGAAGCCGACGGCTCGAAGAAGACCTACGACGTCGAGGATTACGCATGGCGCCTCTACAAACACCGCGGCGGCGACGTTGAAAATCTGCCGCCGCAATTCGTTACCGCGCTGGAGATTTCTGCACTCGATCATATGCTCATGGTTGCGGTGGTCGCGCCCTTTGTCGATTCGGCGATCAGCAAGACGGTCAACGTGCCGGAAGATTATCCGTACGAACAGTTCCAGGACCTCTACCTTGAGGCGTGGAAGGCCGGCCTGAAAGGCATTACCACCTACCGTCCGAATGCGGTGCTCGGTAGCGTGCTGTCGGTCGGCGCCAGCGCCACGCCGGCACCGGCGCAGGCGCAGCCGAACGATCTCGACACCTCCGACGTCGATCGTCGCATCCGCCTTGAAGCCGCCCCCGAACCGGCGCTGTGCAGTCTGCGCTGGCCCGGCCGCCCCGGCATGCCCGGCGGCAACCCGTCGTGGACGTACATGGTCGAATCGCCGTTCGGCCGCTTCGCGATCTTCGTCGGCCACGTCGAAAACGGCGTTTCCTATCCGTTCGAAGTGTGGGTCAACGGCAACGAGCAGCCGCGCGGCATCGGCGCGGTAGCCAAGACGCTGTCGATGGACATGCGCGCGCAGGACAAGAAATGGCTGCGCACCAAACTCGACATGCTGGCGCGTTCCGGCGGTGACGCTTTCGGTTGCGCGCTGCCGCCTGACGGCAAGGTCACGCGCGTGCCCAGCGTGGTCGCGGCGTTTGCACGCATCGTGCGCTTCCGCGTCGATCAACTCGGTGCCTTGAAGAACGACGACGGCAAATCGCCGGTGCTGGACGCCTTGTTCGCGAAGAAAGAGCCGAAGACCGGCACCGACGGTACCATGTCGTGGACGGTCGATATTCTCAATCCGGTGTCGGGCGACGATTTCGTGCTAATGCTGAAAGAACTCGTGCTGCCCAACGGCCAGCGCCGTCCGTATTCGGTCTGGCTTGCCGGCGTCTACCCGCGCGCGCTCGACGGCCTGTGCAAGCTGCTCTCGCTCGACATGCGCGTAATCGACCCGGCGTGGATCGGCATGAAGCTGCGCAAACTGCTGTCGTACGACGAGCCGCTCGGCGACTTCATGGCGCGTGTGCCCGGCGACGACCGCCAGCAGAATTTCCCCAGCACCGTGGCCTATATGGCACGGCTGATGATCCACCGTTTTGCCATGCTCGGCATACTCGACGAGCGCGGTTTCCCGGTGAACGAAATGGGTGTGCTCGAAATGCCCGAAGAAGACACTCGCGGCAGCGACTACGCGTTGAAGCCCGTGCACGGCAAGCCGTGTAAGGAGTGCGGTAACGCGGCGGTGATCAAGAAGGATGGCTGTGAGTTCTGCACGGCGTGTGGGGCGATCGGGGCTTGCGGTTGATTTGATTCGGCGGGTTGATTGACGAGGGGGCAACTTGGTTGCCCCCTTTGTTTTTTCTGGTGCTGCATCGGCGCGCTATTTTTTTGTAGGGCGCAATAAGCGAAGCGCATTGCGCCGCATGTATTGCTTTCAATAAGCGCGGTGCTTCAAGATCAACTTCGCCGGGGGTAGCCCGGCAGCTACTTACTTTCTCTTGGGCGGCCAAGAGAAAGTCGCCCTGTTGAGACGCCCCCTACGGGGGTTCCCTGCGTTACTCAACGAATCTGGCGGCTGCGGAACTCGCCCTTGTCAAAATGCGACAAGGGCTCAGACAGTCCTCGCCGACACCCCCAGATTCGTTTGCGTTACTCGGCGTCTCACAAGAGACTCTTCCCCGCGCTTACCGGCGTTAACGATTCCCGAAAGCGGTGGCACGCCGTATGGTTTTCGCTTCCCCTTGAGAGCCGCGGAGCAGCACAGCCCTGTTGGGGGCAGTCGGCGAGCACTGTCTGAGCCCTCGCAGTTTCATCGCGAGGGCGAGTTGCGCAGCCGCCCGGCAGGGCGAGCAGCGCAGGGAAGCCCGCAGGGCTGGCGAGCCAGGGGTCGCCTTCTTTTGATTACTTTTCTTGGCGAAGCAAGAAAAGTAACTGGCCCGCCGGGCCACACCCGGCGAACTTGAAGCGCCGCGCTTCCGAGTAAAATCCATCTCAGGACAAACAAAATGAAATGCATCCAGATCGACCATTACGGCGGCCTCGCCGCCATGACCCACCGCGACATCGCGGTGCCGGTGCCCCAAGCCGGTGAAGTGCTGGTGCGCGTGCGCCGTGCCGGTATCAACTTCATGGACGTGCATACCTGCGAGGGCAAGTATGCAAACTCGCAGACCTACAAGGTGAGTCTGCCTTGCACGCTGGGCATGGAAGGGGCCGGTGAAATCGTTGCGCTCGGCGCCGACGTGAATGACCTCGCGGTGGGCGACCGCGTCGCGTGGTGCATCGTCTGGGGCAGTTACGCTGAATATGCAGTGGTGCCGGCATGGCGCGCGGTGAAGGTGCCCGACGCGCTGTCGCTTGAGATGGCCGCTGCATCGTTGTTTCACGGATTGACTGCGCATTATCTGGCGCACGATGTCGGCCAGCTTGCGCCGGGCAGAACCTGCCTGATACACGCTGCCTCCGGCGGTATCGGCCAGATTTTAATTCAGCTCGCCAAACGCGCCGGTGCGCGCGTCTTCGCCACGACTAGTGCGGAAGAAAAAGCGGCAGTGGCACGTTCGTGTGGCGCCGATGTCGCGTTGTTGTATGACGACGGTCGTTTTGCCGAGGCGGTGCGTGCCGCGAACGGCGGGCAGGGTGTTGACGTTGTCTTCGATCCCATCGGCAAGGCGACGTTGCGCGACAGCTTCCGCGCAGCGAGGAAGCGCGGGCTCATCGTCAATTTCGGCGCGGTGGCCGGTGCGGTGCGCGATCTTGATCCGCTCGAACTCGGCGAGGCCGGTTCGTTATTTTTGACGCGGCCGCGACTGGCGGATCATATCGCGGATGCAGACAGCACACGGCGGCGCGCGGCGGACATCTTCGCCGCGCTGCTCGACGGGTCACTCAAAATCGAAATTGCCGGGCGCTACACGCTGGACAACGTGCACGATGCGCTGCACGCGCTGGAGTCGCGCCGCATGGTCGGCAAACCGGTAGTCGTGGTTGCTGACTAAGCGGTTCTGACCGACTCAGGCGACCGCGAAGCGGCCGCTGGTATTTTCCAGAGTTTTGGCCAGCGCCGACAATCCGCCGGCAATCGACGACAGCGATTTCATCGCCGCCGAGGTGCGTTCGGTCATGTTGGCGATGCCCTCGACCTTCTGCGCGATCTGCGTCGAGGCCTGCGATTGTTCGGATATCGCGTTGGAAATGTCGGTCACCGCACTGGCGGCGATGTTGTTCGACTCGCCGATGGTACGGATTGAATCATCGGCGGCACCCGTGAGCTTTTCGCCTTCCATCGCCTGTTGTACGGCGATGGCCATCTTGCCGGCGGTGCGCTCGGTCGCCTTGTGCATGCCTGCCAGCATGCCGACGATTTCCTCGGTGGCGGCGGCGGTGCGTTCGGCGAGTTTGCGCACCTCGTCGGCCACTACGGCAAAGCCGCGGCCTGATTCGCCGGCGCGCGCCGCCTCGATCGCTGCATTGAGCGCCAGCAGGTTGGTTTGTTCGGCGATCTCGCTGATCACCTTCACCACACCGGTGATCTTCGCGGCTTCGCTACGCAGATCGGTCATGTCGCGCTCGGCCTGCGTCATTGCCGAGGCGATGCCGTGGATGCTGTTGACCGCCTGTGCGATGACGCCGCGGCCTTCCTCGATCATGGTGTTGGCGGCGACGGCGGCATCGTTGGCCGATTTTGCATTGCCCGACACCACGTCGATGCTGACGGTCAGCTGCTCAATAGCGGCGGCCATGCTGGCCGTCTCGTCGGACTGGTGTTCGACCGCGCCGGCCATTTCCTGCGAGGTGGCCATCAGCGAGACCGATTTACTGGCGACTTCGTTGGCTTGTGCCCGCACCGCGCTGGCCATTTCGCGCAGGCTGTTGCGCATGGCCAGCATCGAGGCCATTACGCTGGCGTGGTCGCCTTCGTTAACCGCCACGTCGATGGAGAGGTTGCCGGCGGCCACGGCATGTGCAACATTCATCGCATCCTGCGGGTCGCCGCCCAACTGCCGGCGCAGTGCCGTCAACATGGTAATGGCAAAGCCGACGGTGCCGATGACCATCAACAGGGCGCAGATCGACGCCACCACCAGCAGGCGTATGCTTTGCGCATCCGATGCCGCGGTCGCCGCCTCGCTGTTTTCGCGCACCAGCGCGCGCAACTCGTAAATCACCTTCGCGTACTGCGCGCGTCCGTCGTTGACTTCGCTCGTCAATACGCGGTTGGCCTCGACAACATTGCCGGCGGCATAGAGATCGAGCGCGCGGCCGCGCGCCTCGGTGTATTGTTTGCGCGCGGCTTTCGCCGCGGTCAGCTTTTCAAGCAGGCGCGGATCGGCGGCGAATTTTTCGAGGTATTCGTAATAGGCGGTGATGCGCGCCGAGGTCTCTTTCATCGCTGCCTTGAATTCGGGTGTGATTTTTCCCTGCGCCAGGCTCAGGTTAGCGGTGGCGATATAGTTCATCTGCACGTTGTCGATGATATCGGAGGCGACGCGCGACTGTTCCATCCTGACGTTGGTAATATCGTGCAGCGATTGCTGGGAGCGCCAGATGCCGTAAAGCCCGGCGGTTGCCGAGAGTAAGGAAATGACGACCAGTGCGGAAAACCCCGCGGTGACTTTTTCGCGCAGTTTCATGGTGAGTCTCCTGCTCCTGTGGCGGACGCGAGGGAGCCCGCGCCGTGGTGGCGTGTTTCATCCCCCTGTGCCCATTATCGGCAGCATCGGCCCGAACTTGAGGCCGCCATGCTTGACGGCACCGCCGCGGCAGCGGATGCTGCACAAAAAAACCAGTCAGGAGGAGTCATGCCGCAGTGCACTAAGTGTTTTGCGCCGTTCGCGGTTGCAATGGCGGCGTTATTGGGTGTATCGGCCCAGGTCCGGGCGGCCGACGCTTATCCGTCCAAACCGGTGCGTGTGCTGGCCGGCGGCGCCGCGGGCGGGCCGATCGACATCATGGCGCGCGTGGTCGGGCAGAAGCTTGCCGATATCGTCGGGCAGACCATCGTCATCGATAATCGCGGCGGCGCCGGCGGCACCATCGCCACGCGCATCGCGGCGCAGGGCGTGCCCGACGGCTACACGCTGTTGTGTAACAGCAGCCAGTACGCGGCGGCCGCCAGTCTCTACAAGGACCCGGGCTACGATCCGTTCAAGGATTTCTCGCCCATCATCAACGCCGGTGTCAGTCCCAACATGATCTTCGTGCATCCTTCGCTGGCGGCGAACAATCTGCAGGAACTGATTGCGCTCGGTCGCAGGCAGAAGCTGCAATACGGCTCTTCGGGGGCGGGCAGCACGCCGCATCTGACCGGCGAGCGTCTGTTGAAATTGATGGCGAAACTCGATGTCACGCACATACCCTATAGCAGTGCGGCACCGGCGATGCTGGCGGTTGCCGCCGGGCAGATCTCGGTCGGCCTGACGGCGATGCCGCCGACGGTGCCGCTGATCAAGTCGGGCAAGATCCGCGGCATTGCGGTGACCAGTCCGCAGCGCATGCCGTCGCTGCCCGAGGTCGGCACCGTCGCCGAGCAGGGTTTTCACAATTACGAGGACTACACCTGGATCGGTTTTTTTGCGCCCACCGGCACACCGAAGGCGATTGTCGTCAAACTCAACACCGAGATCGCACGGGTCATCGCCATGCCCGACGTGAAAGAGCGCCTCGCCGTGCTTGGTTTCGATCCGGTATCGAACAACGCCGAGCAGTTCACCGCTTACATCCGCGAAGAAGTTACCAAGTGGGCGAAGGTCATCAAGGATTCCGGCGCCAGGGTTGATTGATACCGGCGCCCCCTGCCGGGAACAAGGTACTGTCGCGCATTCGTGACGGCAGGGCCCGCGCCGTTGTATTGGACGGCCGCTTCCAATAACATCGCAGTCTTTCCGCTTTCAACGTAAACGAGGAGCAACACATGCTGTTCACCTGCGGGTCGCTTTCATGCGCGGCCAAAAAACCGGCCAGTCGCAAGACCGTTGCCAAGGCCAATAAGAGCTTCGGCGTCGATCTGCACTGCCACATTCACACGCCGGCCGCCGATCTGATCGCGCAGAAGGCCGATTCGCCGGCCTCCGACTGGGCCGCGCAGTACAAGGACCCGCGCACCAAGGCGCACCAGCAGAAGCTGCGTGCCGCGCTCGACCGCAAGCTGACCTCGGTCGAGCAGCGCATCGCCGACATGAACAAAATGCACATCGATGTGCAGGCGATCTCGACTTCGCCGCTGCAGTATTACTACGGCATCGACGCCGACCTCGGCCGCCAGACCTCGCGCCTGGTGAACGAGCGCCTGGCCGAAATCACCGCCACCCATCCGGACCGTTTCGCGCCGATCGCTACGCTGCCGATGCAGGACCCGTCGCTGGCCATCGCCGAGCTCGAATACTGCATGAAGAAGCTCGGTTTCTTCGGCGTCGAGATCGGCACCAACGTCAACGGGCTGGAACTCTCCGACCCGCGCTTTGAAAAGCTCTTCGCGAAGCTGGAGTCGCTGGGCGCGATGATCTTCCTGCATCCGGCCGGCTTCACCGACCCGCGCCGCATCAGCCAGCACTTCCTGGCCAACATCATCGGCAATCCGCTCGACACCACGCTGGCGCTGAACCATATCGTGTTCGGCGGCGTGCTCGAGCGCCATCCGAAGCTGAAGTTCGTTGCTGCGCACGGCGGCGGCTATGCCGGCCACTATCCGGCGCGCATGGACCACGCCTACCGCGTGCGTCCGGAGTGCCACGACTTCATCACCAAACCGCCGACGCATTACATGAAGAAGATGTATTACGACACCATGGTGTTCAGCCATGCGCAGCTCGAGCATCTGGTCAATCTGTGGGGCGCCGACCATGTCGTCATCGGCACCGATTACCCGTATGACATGGGTTATTACAAGCCGGTTGATTTCGTCAACGCCTCGAAGAAGCTGACGCGCAAGCAGAAAGACCAGATCATCGGTGGCAACGCGGCGAAGCTGCTGGGCTGGAAAGTGCCGAAGAAAGCACGCTGATGCACGACGTTTGCGTAACGGCGGAGTTCGCATGACCGAAGCGGTGCGCATGATCTCGGCGAGCGGCATTCTCGGTTACGGTTTTCCCGAGAGTTCGCTCGCCGCCGGTCTCAAGCGCGCGCCGCATATGGTCGGCGTCGACGGCGGCAGTTCGGACCCGGGGCCGCATTATCTCGGCTCGGGAAAACCGTTTACCACGCCGCTGTCGATCAAACGCGATCTCGGCTTGCTGCTGCGCGGTGCCATCGCCAACGGCATACCGATGATGATCGGCACCAGCGGCGGTGCCGGCGGCGAGCCGCATCTTCAACTGTGTGCTGATCTCGTGCGCGAGATTGCGCGCGAGCACGGTCTGCATTTCAAACTCGCACTGATCCATTCGGAAGTCGATAAAGGCTGGCTGAAGCAGAAAATCAAGGCCGGCTGCGTCAAACCGCTCGGCAGTGCGGCGGCATTGAGCGATGCGGTGGTCGATCGTGCCGAGCGCATCGTCGGCATGATGGGGCCGCAGCCTTATCTCAAGGCACTCGAAGCCGGCGCGCAGGTCATTCTTGCCGGCCGCAGCACTGATCCGGCGCCGTGGGCGGCGCTGGCCATGCATCACGGCATTCCGCCGGCGCCGGCGTGGTTTGCCGGCAAGATGCTCGAATGTGCCTGCAACGCAGCGGCGCCGAAGAAACACGACTGCCTGATGGCGACGGTCGGCGAAGATTATGTCGAGGTCGAACCGATCAATCCGGAACTGGCCTGCACACCGCTTTCTGTGGCGGTGCAGGCGCTGCATGAAAACGCCAGCCCGATATTTCACCGCGAGCCCGGCGGCATTCTGGATACCAGTGCCTGCAAAATCGAAGCGCTGTCGCCGCGCGCGGTGCGCGTCTCGGGCATGGTGTGGAAACCGCAGCCCTATACGATCAAGCTCGAAGGCGCGGAAAAAACAGGCTACAGCGCGATCACCTTTGCCGGCACGCGCGACCCGGGCCTGATTGCGCAGATCGACAGCTTTGCCGACAGCGTACGCGCGGCGGTGGCGACCAAGGTCGCGGCGCTGAATGTGTCGCCGGAAGATTATCAACTGGTGCTGCGCCTCTACGGCAAAAACGGCGTGATGGGCGCGGCGGAGCCCCTGCACGGCGCTGCCTCGCACGAAATCGGCATCCTCGCCGAAGCAGTGGCGAAAACGCAGGAGATTGCCAACGCGGTGGTGGGACTCACACGCGTGACGCTGCTGCATTCGGATTTTCCAGGGCGCTTGTGCAAGGAAGGCAACATGGCCTTCCCGTTTTCGCCGTCGGACATTGAGCGCGGCGCGATCTACCAGTTTTCGCTGCGCCACGTCGTCGAACCCGACGATCCGCTTGAAATGTTCCCGCTCGAATACCACGACATCTGATATGAAGAGACTCGGTGACATCGCGAAAGCGTGCAAGAGCAAGAACGCCGGCCCCTTCGAGTTGACACTCGACATCATGTTCGGCGATGCCGCCACCTTCGAACAGGTGCGCGCCACCAGTGTCATCACCGCTGCGTTGATTGCAAAGCTCTATAACGTGGCCGAATCGGCGGTGGTGTTTACCGAATATCCGCCGGCGTTTGCCTGGAAGGCCACCATCGAGCGGCGCATTCCCTCCGGCGCGGTGGGTGACACCGATGTCTATGGCGCGCAGCAGCATGCGCCGTTGCTCGATGTGCAAATCCCGATTTGACGGCGCGTATTGACGCCGCCACCCGTCACGCGTTAGCGTTTGACACCTTTTCGATCCAGGGCTTTCTTCATGAACAAATCCAGACTTGCCGTGCTTGCCGCGCCCCTGCTGTTTTCATCGGCCGCCGTGCTGGCGCAGGGCAATTATCCGCTGCGCCCGGTGCGCCTGATCGTTACGGTGCCGCCGGGTGGTGCAGCTGATCTGGTGGCGCGCGTGATGGCGCAGAAACTCGGCGATTCCCTGGGACAGACGCTGGTGGTGGATAACCGCGCCGGTGGTGGCGGTCAGATTGCCGCCGAGACCGTGGCCAAGGCCCAGCCCGACGGTTACACGCTGCTGCTCGGTTCGATTACCACGCACGGCATCGGGCCGCATATGTATTCGAAGCTGCCGTACGACCCGGTCAGGGATTTTGCACCGGTCTGCCTCTATGCAACGATGCCGATGATCATGGTGGCCAACGCCCAGCTGCCGGTGAAAAGCGTGGGCGAATTGATTGCTCTGGCGAAGGCCAAACCCAATACCATCAGCTTTGCCTCGTCGGGCTCCGGCGGCGCGCCGCATCTGGTCGGCGAATTGTTCAAGAGCGTGACCGGGGCGCCGATCCAGCACGTGCCGTACAAAGGCAGTGCGCCGGGGGCTGCCGATGTCGCCGGCGGTCAGGTACAACTCATGTTCGATGCGCTTGCACCGCACTTGCCGCATCTCAAATCCGGCCGTACCAAAGTACTGGCTGCAATCAGTCCGGCGCGTTTGCCCATCGCACCCGACGCGCCGACCATGACCGAACTTGGTTTCCCGAAAGTCGCCGCCTCGATTTGGTACGGCCTGATGGCGCCGGCGGGGACGCCGCACACGATCATCATGAAACTCAATATGGAATCGAATCGTATCCTCGCGTTGGCAGATGTGAAAGAGCGCCTGGGCGGTGCCGGTATCGACACCGCGGGCGGCTCGCCCGAAGAGTTTGCAAAATTCATTCGCGACGAAATGGCCAAGTGGGGGCCGGTGGTAAAGGCCTCCGGCGCAAAGGCGGATTGAGCGGCGGCTGCGCTTGACGCGGTCATCGATGAGGCGGAAGCTGCAAAAAAATCAAACTGTGGCCGGTTCGCGGCGCAATTGTCATTGAAGATCTAATTCGGGGGAGTTCTGCATGAAAGCAAAACGTATTGCATTGGGAGTGTTCGCGCTTGCATTGACGGCGATCGGCGCGGCAGCGTCGGCGCAGAATGTGAAGATCACGCCGCTCGGCACGCATCCGGGCGAGTTGTGCGACCGCGACCGCGCGATGATTTTCGAAGATCCGACCGGCGTACGCATTCTTTATGACGCCGGCCAGTCGGTGATGGGCGCCAATGATCCGCGTCTCGGCACCGTGCACGTGGTGTTGCTGAGCCATGCGCATACCGACCACATCGGCGACCGCAAGATCGCTGGACTCAACATGGGGACCTGCGACAAGCCGGAGACCGTTTCCGCGCTGCCGAATTCGACCACTGCGGAAATTGCCGCGGCGAAAAACGCGTCGCTGATCATGATCCGCAACATGGCCTTCTTCCTCGGCAAGAAGATTGAAAACATCCGCGGTAAGCCGACCGGCAACTGCGCAGAGCCGGGCGGTGCGATCGCCGCCGTGCAGGCGGCACCCTGTCTGGCGCCGGTGGAACTGGGCGGCAGCAAAATCGTCAAGGCGGCCGGTGCGGCGAACGGTGTTGAAATCATCACCGTCTACGCGTCGCATGACAGCACGCTGACGCGCGATCTGCTGACCGATGCGCAGAAGAAATCGCTCGAGGCCGACAACATCAGCGTCACGCTCGGCGCGCCCAGCGGTTACGTCGTCAAATTCACCAACGGCCTGCGCGTTTACCTCACGGGCGACACCGGACTGCACAGCGAAATGCGCACCGTCGTGCGCGAATTCCATCGCGCCAATCTTGCCGTGATCAATATGGGCACCAATGCCATCCAGTCCGATGCGGCGGCCTATGCGATCAACGAACTGGTGCGTCCGGCGTCGGTGATTCTGTCGCATCCGAACGAGGGCGTGACGAGCGGCGGTGTCATTCGCGCGGACACGCGGGCGAAGGCCTTCATCGACCAGGTCAAGGGCCGGCCGGTCTATCTCGGCATCAGCGGCCGGACGCTGGAGTTTGATGGCAGTGGCAGTTGCATGGCCGGCGGCTGTTATTAGTGGGACGGCAGGGGGCAACAAAGTTGTTCACCCTGCGACTGAACCTGCAGGCGGGATCAATCGAAGTGAATGGCTGGGGGGATCATCGTGAACTCGAAAAAATTTGTAGCGGGACTGTTGCTACTGTCGTTGCTTGGTGCGTCTGCATGGGCGCAAAACGTCAAGATCACACCGCTCGGTTCGCAGGCGGGTGAGTTGTGCGACCGCGATCGCGCCACTATCTTCGAAGATCCGACCGGCGTGCGCATTCTGTACGATGCCGGGCAGACGGTGATGGGCGCGAACGATCCGCGGCTCGGCACCGTGCATGCAGTGCTGCTCAGTCACGCCCACGGCGACCATATGGGTGACCGCAAGCTTGCGGCGTTGAACAATACCGGCAGCTGCGACAAGCCCGAAACGGTGTCGGCCGCACCCAATTCAACCACTGCTGAAATCGCGGCGGCGAAAAATTCGGCGCTGGTGATGATCGCCAGCACGACAGCCTTCCTCGGCAAGAAGATCGAAAACATCCGCGGCAAGCCGACGCCTGCGTGCGCCATGGATGGCGTCACTATCGCCGCGGTACAGTCTGCACCCTGTCTGGCCTCGATTCATCTGGGCGGCACGCGCATCATCAAGGCGGCGGGGGCGGCGCGCGGTGTCGAGATCACTGCGGTATTTGCCTCGCACGACGCACGGGTGGCGCGCGACCTCTTGACCGATGCGCAGCAGAAAGGCGTCGCACCCGACAACCTCAACGTCAGCCTCGATCCGCCGATCGGTTATGTGTTGAAGTTCAGCAACGGCCTGCGCGCCTACCTGTCGGGCGACACCGGCATTCACGGTGAGATGCAGACGGTGATCCGCGCGTTTCACCAGCCCAATCTCGTGCTGATGAACCTCGGCCTCGCGGCGATCCTGCCGGATTCTGCGGCGTTCGCGATCAACGAGCTGCTGCGGCCGGCGTCGGTGATCGTCTCGCACGTCAACGAAGCGGCGACTGCAGGCGGCGTGCTGCGGCCGAACACCTATACCAAGGCGTTCATCGACCAGGTCAAGGGCCGCCCCGTTTACCTCGGCATCAGTGGCAGGACGCTGGAGTTCGATGGCAGCGGTACCTGCATGGCGGGTGGCTGCTACTGATTAGTCGTGGTTGGCGGGTCCCCTTCTCCTTCTATTGCGGGGTGAGGGAGAAAATTCTGGATGGCTTATAACTACAAAAAGGGGAGGCGTCATGAAAATACTGCTCACGGTAATGGCACTGGTGTTGATCGCGACAACATCGGCATTCGCTCAAAACAAGGCGCCGGAAGTGCGCCGCGTCGTCACCGCACTTGATGCCAACGGCCGCGCCATCGCGCTGGCCGACGGCCCGGTCGCGCTGACTTCGCTGCGCTCGCCGAACCCGGCCGGTGAAATGTGGGTTACCAGCCAGTATCCGCCCGACTATTCATCGACCGAAGATCGCGCGAAGACCAAGGTTGGCCTGATTCCGCCGGCCAATGGCACGATTTTCCGTATCGTGGATTTTCCGCCGATGAAAGCGGAAGTCGAAAAGATGGACGTCAACACCATGATGAAAGTGGTGGGCGATCACGCGCCGGCCAAGGGCGTGCCGGTGCGGCATCCGATGATGCACCGCACGCGTAGCCTCGATTACGCCATCATCATGTCCGGCGAAATCGACATGCTGCTCGACGACGGCGAGGTGCATCTCAAGGCCGGTGACGTGGTGGTACAGCAGGCGACCAACCACGCCTGGGTGAACCGCGGCAAGGAGGTCTGCCGCATTGCCTTTATTCTGATGGACGGCAAGGAGCCCTGAACCGCGGCTCAGGCGTTTTCGGCGCCGGCCCGCATTTCGAGCGCGACTTGCGCGTGCAGGTCGCGATAGCGCGCGCCGACTTCCTTGCCGAACAGCGGGTCCGGCGTCGACGGGATCGCCGCCGCGACCTGCGCCCAGTCGGCCTCCGTCATCAGTTGCGCCGCCTGCGGCAGAATGTCGGATTCCTCCGATGCGATGTGGCTGCGGTAATAGACCAGATAAGTCGCCGCCACCGCCTCGACTGTTTCGCGCGCGATGAAGGCGTCTTCGAGAATGTCTTCCAGATATTTGTAGAGCTTCGCGCTGACGGTATTGATGACGCGGTGCTCGTGCATCAGGCGTTTGATCTGCGGCGCCAGTGCCGGTTCGCGTTTGAGCAACAATTCAAAGGCAACGTCTTCGCGCGGATGGTGGTAGCGGTCGGCATAATGTTGCAGGTAATGGATGACGTCGCGCATCAGTTCGTAATTCGGATGCCCGCCTTCGTGAAAGACCAGCATCTGTGTGTCGAGAAAATCGAGCAGTTGCGCAAACCGCGCGTGCTCGTCATGCCACAACCGGACTGCATCTGCCGTTTTCATGGGGTCTCCACTGCGCAGGAACCTCTGCGCGCTGGAGTCATTATTCGCCGTGCCGTTCCGGCGGTATTGATTTGGGTCAAATTCCGGCTTGACGGCGGAACGGCTGAGGCGGAAGCTGGCAAAAAACAAGTGATCCGGCGGCGGGCGCCGCACGGACGCCATTTCATCTCGGGGGACAGACCATGGGCAAGCTATTTCGCGGATTATCGGTAATTTTGCTGGCGACGTTTGCATTGACGCCGGTGCTGGCGGCGGCGCCGGCGGATCCGCCTAATCCGTTCGTCGAAGACGGCTGGGCGAAACTGCCCGATAACCGCCACTGGGGCTCAACCGGGGCGGTGGATGTTGATCGCAACGGCCATGTCTGGGTTGCTGAACGCTGTGGCGGCAACGGCTGCGCCGACAACAACGTGCCGCCGGTGGTGCAACTCGATGCGTCGGGAAAATTTCTGAAAACCTTCGGTGCCGGCATCTTTGTCGTGCCGCACGGCATTGCGGTCGATCGCGAGGGCAACGTCTGGGTGACCGACCAGCAGGGCAAGGGCAACAAGGGCCACGTTGTCGTCAAATTCAGCGCCGACGGCAAAGTCCTGATGACGCTCGGCAAGCCCGGCGTCGCTGGAGCCTCGGACGACACGTTCAATCAACCCTCGGACGTGATTGTTGCGCCCAATGGCGACATTTTCGTTGCCGACGGCCACGGCGGCGATTCGAACGCACGCATCGTCAAATTCAGCAAGGACGGCAAGTTCATCAAGACCTGGGGCAAGAAGGGCAGCGCGCCCGGCGAATTTGACACGCCGCACGGTCTGGCGTTTGATTCGCAGGGCCGCTTGTTTGTCGCCGACCGTTCCAACAACCGCGTGCAGATTTTCGACCAGGACGGAAAATTCATTGCCGAGTGGAAGCAGTTCGGCCGGCCCAGCGGCATCTTCATTGATGGCAACGACACGCTCTACGTCGCCGACCACCAGTCGAACGCCAAGCTCAACCCGGGGATCAAGCGCGGCATTCACATCGGCAGCGCGCGTGACGGCGTGGTGAAGTCGTTCATTCCAGGGCTCGGTGCCGATCCCGAGTCGTTCAGTGTTGGCGAAGGCGTGGCGGCTGACGCGGCCGGCAATATCTACATGGCCGAGACCGGCGGCATGACGGTGCGGAAGTTTATCCGCAAGTAGTCGCATTCGATTGCGGTTACAAAAAAACGGGGAGCCACAGGCTCCCCGTTTTGTCTCGCGCAGGTCCGCGTTATTTCACCAGCACGCTCTGTTCGCTTTGCAACACCTTCATCACCTTGGGGCGCTTCAACATGCGGTCCTTGAGCGCCGTGAAATTGGCGAGCGTGGCCAGCGGCAGCTCGGCACGCAGGCCCCAGCCGTAGAACACAATCGCGTAGGCGTCGGCGGCGCTGAATTTGTCGCCGACGCACCACTGCCTGCCGGTGAGCAGTGAATCGATTTCTTCGAGGTTCGCCCAGAACGTTTTTTTGCCCATCTCCTTGACGCTGGCGATTGCGGCATCGCCCTCGGCAAAGCGCTCGGCGCGCATGTAACGCTGATACGACGGATGCACGATGTTCGAAAACCACGCCATGGCACCGATGCAGTGGGCTTCATCGATCGGGTCTGCCGGCAGCAGGCCGGACTCCGGAAAGCGGCGGCCGAGATAACTCAAAATGGCGGTGTTCTCGGTAATGACGCGGCCGTCGACGTCGAGTGCCGGCACCTTGCCGCGCGGATTCACCTTTGCATATTCGGCGGTCTTCTGTTCGCCTTTTGAAATCAGGATCGGCCGTTCGGTGTAGGCGACGCCGGTTTCTTCGATGCCGATGTGCGACGCCGTCGAACAGGCGCCGGGACTGAAATAAAGCGTAAGCATGAAAACCCCCTCAGGTTGATAGGTGTTGCCGGTGACTATTGAAAATATCTGCCGCCGTTGGCGAGATAACACTGGCCGGTGATATAGCCGGCTTTGTCGCTGGCGAGATAAATCATCAGCGACACGATTTCTTCGGCGGTGCCCATGCGCGTCTGCCCCGGGCGCAGCGCCTTGTTGTGCTCGTCCGGATCGAGGTCGAGCCGCGTTACACCGCCGGGGCCGATGCAATTGGCGGTGATGTTGTAAGGCGCGAATTCGCGCGCAAGTCCGCGCGTGAGGCCAACGATGCCGAGCTTGACCATCGATTTTGCCGGTGGCCCGCCGATGTAGGGCGTAACCCCCGCGATATTGATGATGCGGCCGTGTTTCTTTTCCATCATTAGCGGGATTACCTGCTGGCAGATATGGAAGGGACCGGTCAGGTTGACGGCGATGTTATCGTGCCAGCCCTTGAGCGTCTGTTCGAGAAACTTCACCTCGTGGCGGTTGCCGGCGAGATTGATGGCGACATCGACGCCGCCCAGTTCCGCGCGCGTTTTCGCGATGAAGGCTTTGACCGCCTCACCATCGGTGACATCGCATTTTTCAGCGACGACCTTGACGCCGAGCTTGCGCGCCTTGTCGGCGACGGCATTGAGTTCGGTCATGCGCGCACTCGTGCAGATCGCCAGATTGGCGCCTTCGGCGGCGAAGGCGAGCGCCGCGACGCGCCCCATGTTGCGGCTCGCGCCCGTGATCAGCACGGTTTTCCCTTTGAGTCCGGTGTCCATTGTGTTCTCCCCGATGCGCGGCGATTCTATCACTTGCTACAATCAGGCCCTGACCGCGACGATGCGATCATTCAGGGCTGCCCGCGCGGCCGCACGGAGAATGCGATGACTGCTTCAATCCTGTTGTACAACCCGACCGCGGTGCGCAGCAGTGGCGCCGAGACGGCCGGCCAGACGCTGGCCGGCCTCAAGGGCAAGGTGGTCGGTTTTATCGACAATGCCAAACCCAACTTCGACCATCTGGTCGATGATCTGGCGGAACTGCTGACCGCGCGCCACGGTGTGGTGAAAATCATCAAGCGCAAGAAGCGCGCGGCCTCGGTGCCAGCCGACGATGCGGTTTACAGGGAACTGGCGGAGCAATGCGACCTGGTGATCACCGGGTCCGGTGATTGAGGGTCATGCTCGTCGTGGAGTGTCCACGACAGTGTGGAAATCGTCAAACGCGGCCGCGCCGCGGTCGCCATCTGTTCGAGCGCCTTCCTGACGCTGGGCCGCGCGCAGGCGCGGGCACTCGGTCACGCTGGGCTGCCGATCGCGGTGATCGCGCATCCGTTCGGCGCGCGCACGCGCGACGAAGTGCGCACACTCGCCGCTGCCTGTGTCGATGAGGTGGTGCAGCTTGCCACCGGACAGCAAGTGAGATGAGCACAATGAGTCCAGCCAGCGCGGCGCAATTGATCGAGGCGCCCGACGATCTCGACGCCATCAACCGGCTCTATCGCGAACGCAAATGGAGCGATGGCCTGCCGATCGTGCCGCCGACGCAGGAACGCGTCGCGCGCATGCTCGAAGGTACAACGCGCAAACGCAATGAGGTCATCGCCGTGCTGGCGCCGGGATTCGCCAATGCGACGGTCGAGAACATCGCCATTAACGCAGTGATGGCCGGCTGCGAGCCGGCGTATCTGCCGGCGCTGATCGCGGCGGTCGAGGCCTGTGCCGACACCGCTTTCAATCTGCAGGCGATCCAGGCGACCACCAACCCGGTGGCGATCTGGATCATCATCAACGGGCCCGTCGCCAAAACGCTGGAGGTCAATGCGACCTTCAATTGCATCGGCGAGGGTGCGTGGGCCAACGCCACCCTCGGCCGTGCGCTGCGTCTGATATTGCGCAACGTCGGCGGCGCGCTGCCCGGCGAAATGGACCGCGCGACGCAAGGCCAGCCCGGCAAGTACAGCTTCTGCTGCGCCGAAAACGAAGACGACTCGCCTTGGGAGGCGCTGCACGTCGAGCGCGGCTTCGCAAAATCGGCGAGCACTGTGACCGTGGTCGGCGCCGAGGGCACCATGAACATGAACTCGCATAGCAAGGACGCCGCCGAGCTCGTGCATGTGTTTGCCCAGACCATGATCCACCCGCCGAGCAATGAATATACGCACGGCGGCGAACCGTGGCTCATGATCGGCCCCGAACACGCCGACATTCTGCAGCGTGGCGGTGTCAGCAAAGCGGAGTTGAAGTGCCGCCTGTGGGAGGCCTCGAAGATGCGTGCCGGCCTGATGTCCGGCCGCGACCTGCAGCGTGTGCTCGATTCGCGCAGCGCCGAACTCGGCACCATCAACCATGACACGATGCTGCCGATTTCCACCAGGCCCGAAGAAATCTGCATCATGGTGGCGGGCGGGCCCGGTACGCATTCGGTGTATGTGCCCTGTTTCGGCAATTCGTTTGCGGCGACACGCGAAATCAAGCCCTGACACCACGGTCGGGATTTGACGCGGCGCAAAAACGCCGTAAACCTTGCGCCAAATCAATATCAGCGGCGAAGCGAGGTTATAGATTAGCCCCCACAACATGCCAATAGCCATCGCGTAAGTCCGCCGCACCACGGCAATCTGACGGGCTTGGCAGGTATCGCGAGACGAGTCGGCATGATCTGACCGAGGGGCAATCGAATGTCCAATTTCGCGATCGTTGCGCGCGAGGATTTTTCGGATGTGACGTACCTGCTTGAGGTACACCATCCGTTGATGGCAAAAGCGGCCCGCGCCGGGCAGTTTGTCATTGTGATGTCGACCGAACACGGCGAACGCATTCCACTCACCATCGCCGATTTCAACCGCCAGAAGGGCACCATCACACTGGTGATCCAGGCAGTCGGCAAGACCACTCGCGAAATGCAGCAGGACTGCAAGGTCGGCACCAGTTTGTATGCGGTGACCGGCCCGATGGGTATCCCCAGCCATATCGACAAAGTGAAGAAGGTCGCCTGCGTCGGCGGCGGCCTCGGTGTGGCGCCGATTTTTCCGCATGCGCGTGCCTTCAAGGAAGCCGGCGCCTACGTCATCGGCATCGTCGGCTTTCGCAACAAGAAGCTGATGTTCTGGGAAGACAAGTTCAAAAATTATTGCGACGAATTCATCGTCTGCACAGACGACGGTTCGGCCGGCATCAAAGGCATGATCACCGAAGGCATCAAACAGGCGATTGCAAAACACCCTGACATCGACGAGTTCGTCGCCATCGGGCCGCCGATCATGATGCGCGGCTGTGCCGAAGCCACACGCCCGCACAACATCAAGACCATCGTCAGTCTGAATCCGCTGATGGTGGACGGCACCGGCATGTGCGGCGGTTGTCGCGTCAAGCTCGGTGACGAAATCAAGTTCGCCTGCGTTGACGGCCCCGACTTCGACGGACACAAGGTCGATTTTGAAGATCTGATGACGCGCCTCAAGCGGTTTGTGCCGGAAGAAAAAGCCGCCCTGCAGCGCTGGTCGGCGACCTGTCGCATGCGCAATGAAATTCATGCCGAGCCTTCGCTGGCGGAGGCGCTCGCCGCGATGGCGGAACTGCCGGTCGAGAGCCCGGGCCTGCCCGATCCGTTTGAAGACGTCGGCGGCGGTTGACTTGACGAGTATGCCGGCGGTCGCAGTGTAGCCGGCGAGATTTGCAGTAGGGCTTCCGTAATCGGCATCGCCGGCAAGAAAGTGATGACATGGCCAAGAAAAAAACCATTCGTACCATTCCGCAACAGCGCACCCCGATGCGTGAGCAGGATCCGCAGGAGCGCGCGAAAAATTTTTCCGAAGTCGCCTGCGGCTTCCGTCTGGAAGACGCGCTGAAGGAGTCCGAGCGCTGTCTGATGTGTCCCGAGCAGCCCTGCGTTGACGGCTGTCCGGTCGGCATCAACATTCCGGCTTTCATCCAGAAAATGACGGAGAAGGATTTCCGCGGCGCCTACGACGTCATCGCCGACACCAATCTGCTGCCGGCGATTTGCGGACGTGTGTGTCCGCAGGAAAACCAGTGCGAAGGCGTCTGTACCGTTGGCGAGTCGCTGGAGCCGGTCGCCATCGGCCGGCTTGAACGCTTTGTTGGCGACACCGCCATCGCCGAGGGCTGGGCCAACATTCCGTATATCGAACCGAACGATTTCAAGATCGGCATCGTCGGCTCGGGCCCCGCCGGCATCGCCTGCGCGGCCGACATGGCGAAAGCCGGCTGCGACGTCACCGTCTACGAGGCCTTCCATCTGCCGGGCGGCGTACTGCGCTACGGCATTCCGGACTTCCGTCTGCCCAACGAGGTGATCGATGCCGAGATCAACAATCTGCGCAAGCTCGGCGTCAAGTTCGAATGCAATACGCTGGTCGGGCGCCTCTTCACGATCGAGCAGATGAAGGACGAAATGGGCTTTGATGCCGTGTTCGTCGGCACCGGCGCGGGTTATCCGACCATGCTCGGCATTCCGGGCGATACGCTCAACGGGGTGCTCTCGGCGAACGAACTGCTGACGCGCTGCAATCTGATGCGGGCGAAGGAATTTCCGAACTTCGATACGCCGCTGCCGATCGGCAAACGCGTGGCGGTGATCGGTGCGGGCAACACGGCGATGGATGCGATGCGTGTGTGCATTCGTCTTGGTGCGGAAAAAGTCTATTGCATCTACCGGCGTTCGCGCACCGAATGCCCGGCGCGCACCGAGGAGGTGCACCATGCCGAGCAAGAGGGCGTCGAATTTCACTGGCTGACCAACCCGGTGGCGATCATCGACGACGGCAAGGGCGGCGTCAGCGGCATGCGCTGCGTGCGCATGGAACTCGGCGAACCCGACGACTCGGGGCGACGCCGCCCGGTGGTGGTGGCCGGCAGCGAACACGATTTCGAGACCGACCTGGTGGTGTTCGCGATCGGCACCAACGCCAATCCGATCATGGGCCAGACCTCGCAACTGAAGTTGAACAAGTGGGGCTACATCGCTGCCGACGACACGCTGGTGACCTCCGAGTCGGGCGTCTTCGCCGGCGGTGACATCGTCACGGGGGCGGCGACCGTGATTGAGGCGATGGGCGCGGGGCGGCGCGCGGCGCGCGGCATGAAAGCCTATCTCGGCATTCGCGACACTGATTTGCCCTATGCGGGCGAGGGCAGGGATACCGGCAACAAACTCTTCGGCATCGATCTCAGGGAGCGCAACTTCGCGCGCGTGCGTATCGCGGCGGCGGCAAAATCATGAACGACATATCCTTCAAAGAGCCGGTGCGGCAGACCCGCCGTCCGGCAAAAAAATCGGAATCAGGCAAACCGGTCAAGGTGCTCAAGGAGCACATCGTCGAGATCATCAGCGATTCCGGCGAGGGTGCGCAGCGCTGCGGCCAGTCGCTCGGCTCGATCGCGGCAAAAATGGGCAACGGTATCTGGACGGTGGAGATCATTCCCGCCGAGATCCGGCCGCCGGCGCGCAGCGTCGCGGGTGCCAGCGGCAACCGCATCCGCATCGGCCCGGGCCCGGTCAGCAACGGCGGCGACAATACCAGCTTGGTGGTGGCATTCAACGAGCAGGTGCTGCTCGGGCGCGTGCGCTCCGGTGAATTGAGCCCGGATTGCATCATCCTGCTCGAGAGCATGTGGCGCGAAAATTCCGATCCGGCGATCGTCGCTTCCTACATCGAAACACACGACGCGTTGAAAAAGGCCGGCTATCGCGTCTACGAGATCCCGATGGAGCGCGAATGCCTGGCACTCGTCAGCGATGCGCGCCGCGGCAAGAACATGTTCGCGTTGGGCATGCTGTGCAGCATCTACAGTCTTGATCTCGAGGTCGCGCGCGAGCAGATCGCGCTGACCTTCGGCAAGAAGGCGCAGAGCGTGATCGATTCGAATGTCAAATTGCTCGACGCCGGTTTCATCTGGGCCGAAGTCAACCTCGATTTCAAATACAGCATCCCGGCCACGCGCGCGAAAGAGGCGCAGATCGTGGTCAATGGCAATACTGCGCTGGCACTCGGCGTGCTCGCCTCGGGCATGGAAATCTGCTCGATGTATCCGATCACGCCGGCAACCTCGGCCTCGCACTACCTGTCGGATGTGCTGGAACGGATCGGCGGCATCGTGCACCAGGCCGAAGACGAGATCTCGGCCTGCGCTTTCGCCATCGGCGCTTCCTACGCCGGCAAGTGCACGGTGACGATCACCTCGGGCCCCGGCTATTCGTTGAAGCAGGAGGCGATCGGGCTGGCGGTGATGGGCGAGATTCCACTCGTCGTCGTCAACGTGCAGCGCGGCGGTCCCAGCACGGGACAGCCGACCAAGGCCGAGCAGGGTGACCTGATGACGGCGATTTTCGGCAGTCACGGCGACGCGCCCAAAGTGGTGATGGCGGCGAGCACGATCGAAGACTGCTTCTACTCCATCATTACCGCGCGCAAGATCGCCGAGACCTTCAACATGGTGGTGGTGGTGCTGACCGATTCCAATCTGGCGACCTCGCAGCAGCCGTTTCCGCGCCCGCAGTTCAGCGAGTCGTGGCTGGCGCCGCCGATCGACCAGAGCGTGATACCGCCCGGTGCGCTGCCCTACGACTGGGACAAGACCACCGGCCTCGCGCGGCGCTTCATTCCGGGGCAGCCCGGCGGCGAACACACGCTGACGGGGCTCGCCCACGACCGCGCCAGCCACGTCGCCTACGACGCCGACATCAACGAACAAAGCATCCACGCGCGCAGTCTCAAGCTCGCCGCCCTGCAGAAAACGCTGAAGGCGCCGCCGTTGTTCGGCGACCAGTCGGGCGACCTGCTGATCATGGGGTGGGGCAGCACCAAGGGCGCGATCGAAGAGGCGGTCGAACTGATGCGCGCCGAAGGCCATAAAGTGTCTTCGATGCATCTCCGGTTCCTGCAGCCGCTGCCGCCGGGCATCGGCGAGGCGATGCGGCGCTTCAAGAAAGTGATGACGATCGAAGGCAACTGGTCCGACGATCCGAACGACGAGATCATCGACGAGAACAACCGCCGCTACTCGGCGCTTGCGATCCTGCTGCGTTCGCGTTTTCTGGTCGATGTCGACTGCTGGAGCGAGGTGCGCGGCGCGCCGATCAAACCGTCCACCATCTGCGGTCTCATCCGCGGCAAGCTCAAACCGGCCGTGAAGTCCAAGCAAGGGAAGGCGAAAAAATCATGAACATGGCAGCCACCGAATGCCTGCTCCAGATGTTCGAGGAGCACCACGAGCTCGAGGACTATCAGAGCGGCGTGCCGCGCTGGTGCACGGGCTGCGGCGACAACGCGATCCTCACCGCGGTGCAGCGCCTGTGCCGCAACGAAGACCTGCGTCCGGAGAAGACCGTGTTCGTCTCGGGCATCGGCTGTTCGAGCCGTTTCCCGCACTACATGAAGACTTACGGTTTTCACGGCATCCACGGCCGCGCGCTGCCGATCGCCGAAGGCGTCAAGATGGCGCGCCCGGACCTCACGGTGTTCGTCAACACCGGCGACGGCGATTGCTGCTCGATCGGTGCGGCGCACTGGATCCACGCCATCCGTTACAACATGAACATCACGGTGATGCTGCACGACAACCAGATTTACGGCCTGACCAAGATGCAGGCCTCGCCGACCTCGCCGATCGGCACCAAGAGCAACACGACGCCGAAGGGCTCCTACCTCGACGCGCTCAATCCGCTGACCGTCACGCTGGGTGTGCAGAATGTGTCGTTCGTCGCGCAGGCGGTTGACTGGATACCGGAGGCACTCTACGACATCCTCTCCGCCGCCTACCATCACAAGGGGCTGTCGTTCGTGCGCATCGTGCAGCGCTGCCCCGAATGGCTGCCGAAAATCCACGATCCGGCGATGCACGACCCGAACCGCATCCTGCTGCTCAATCACGAGCGCGGCCTCAAGGTGAGTCCGACGCTCGCCAAGGTCTACAAGAACCAGCTGACGCACGATCCGCTGAACATCGACCGTGCGCGCGAAATAGCCTCCAGCACGGATCCGATACCGGTCGGCATCCTGTATCACAACCCGGACGTGCCGTGCTACGAAGACACGCGCCACTCCGGGCAGTTGCGCACGACCGAACTGATCGAGAAGGGGCTCAATAAGGAGCTCGACAAAGTCACGGTGTGGCCGCAGGACGCGGAGCCACGCGTGGCGTAAGCCGCCGGCATAACGAACGGATACTGAACGAAAGCGGACATGGACATGGAAGCAGAACTGCAGGAACACGTTGCCTTTCACCTGACCGGCAAGCGGTCCGCGGCGGCGCCGGATACGGCGGCTGAAATCGATCTGCGGCCCGCGCTGCTCGCGCGCTACCGCGATCTCACACAGCTGCGCTACGATTTTCCGCTGCTGCTCGTGCGCAATGCCGCGGCCGACCGCCATTGCGTGCAATCGCTCTCTGGCATCATCGACGGACTCGCGCATGCGGTGGCGCACGACGACGACGCTGACCGCGTGACGCACCACCTGCTGCGGCTCGAACAGCAGATCCGCACCGCGGTGGCGGCCGGCGCCAACGGCTGGCTGTCGGCGCTGTGGGAGCGTGCCGCGCAACAGCTTCTGCTGCACGCCGATGACAACAAGCTCAAGGACAGTCTCGCCCGCGCGCGCGCCGCGTTGAAGGTCGACGGCGAGGTGGTCGATTGCGGCCGGGCTTTGCCGACGAATATTCTGCGCCACGCCTGGAGCGCGGTGCAGGAACAGAAGGCGTGTCGTTTCCGCGCCGACATCAGCCGGCTGATCCTCAAGCTCACGGAAATTCTGCGCGCCGATTTCGCCGGCTCCAAAGCCGGGCGCAGCGCCGCCAGTCTCAAGGCGTCGGTCGGCAATGCGCACGAGGACGAATTTGATTTTGACGCGATGTCGCGCATGCTCGACAAGACCGCACCGCGCAGCGCGCTGCCGGCGGCGCGGCGGCGGCGCATCGAGGCGCTGCTGAACGTGCTCAAGTCACAGCGTTTCTACGGCGGCGTCGAGGGTGCGTCTGCCGCCGAGCAGCCGCATTCCTTCGTTTTCGACAATTGCGACAGCGCACTCGCCGCCTGGCGCGACCGCTTGCCCAAGGCCGTCGAGCTGGCGAAAGCGATCGCGATTGCCGAACTCGAGCTTGAGGCGCAATACCGCGAGGCGCAGCACGATGGGTTGTTCGCGGCGTTTGGCGCCGACGGCCTCGATACGCGGGACATGGTGCGCTTCCCCGACTATCTGATCTGCCTGGGCGACGCGCAGTTGCAGGGCGCGCAAAAAGACAAGTTGATGGAAATCATGTCGGCCGGCCTGCCGATGAAGGTGCTGGTGCAGACCGACGACATACTCGAAGAAGCCACACTCGGCGGCGACGCGCATCTCGCCTTCGGTCTGCGCAGCAAGCAACTGGCGAACATGGCGATCGGGCTCAA
>JANXSE010000377.1 GCA_025356695.1 Betaproteobacteria bacterium | reverse complement strand
CCACGGTCGGCAGCGGAAATTCTGCAGCGGAAAACGGAATCTTCGATCCGGCGCGCTTGACCAGCATCAGTGCCGCATCGATTTCGGCGATCTGCGCTTCGTCCAGACGATAGATCCAGTCAGTCTGTTTCTGAATGTGCGGACCGATCCATGCGGCCCGCTCCTCGATACGTCGGCGAACACTTGCCATTGCCTCTCTCCAATTATTCCTGCGGTATGCCTGCGGCCTTCACCACCGCCGCCCATTTAATGGTTTCGTTGCGCAGAAAGACCGCGAATTCCTCGGGTGAACTGGCGACGATCTCGGCGCCATCAACCGCCAGTTTCTCGCGGATTTCATTCATGCGCAGAATGGCGACGATTTCCTTCTGCAAGCGACCGAGTATATCCGCCGGGGTCGCTGCCGGCGCCATCATCGCCGTCCACTGCACTGCTTCATAACCCGGCAGCCCGGATTCGGCCACCGCCGGTATCTCGGGCAGCGACGCCACGCGCGTCGCCGAGCTAATGGCGAGGATGCGCAACTTGCCGGCGCGCGCATTCGGCAGCACCAGCTGCATGCTGCTGGTGGCGATCAACGCGGTGCGTCCGGCGATGGTTTCGATCAGGCCGGGCAGCGTGCCTTTGTATGGAATATGTACGAGCTTGATTTGTGCCATATGCGCGAGCAGTTCGATCACCAGATGCGGGTTGGTGCCGTGGCCCGACGAGGCGTAAAGAATTTCGTTCGGCCGCGCCTTCGCGAAGGCGATCAGCTCGCGGATATTTTTCGCCGGCATCGACGGATGCACTGAAATCAGATTGGGTACGTAATGCGTCTGCGTGATGGGTGCAAAGTCGCGCAGCACGTCGTAGGGCAGCTTCTTGTAAGTCGCCGGTGTGATGGCAAGCGTCGACGGACTCATCAGCAGCGTGTAGCCATCGGGCGCGGACTTGGCAACGACATCGGTACCGATGATGGTGCCGGCCCCCGGACGGATATCGACGACGACCTGTTTGCCCCAGCGTTTGGTCAATTCAAATGCGATCAAACGTGCACCGACATCACTGGGCCCGCCCGGTGCGGTGGGCACGACAATGCGGATCGGGCGGTTCGGATAAACCTCCTGCGCGCATACCGGCACGGCCGCAAACAACAGCGCTACCGCAATCCCGCGCGTCCACGCCGCCATCCGCATCGCGATTCTCCTCACCAGCGCAACCCGCGCGCGGACTCATCGGCACGCTACGCGATCAATACCCGCACCACCGTCACGCCATGAATTTCACTGCGGGTGCCCGCGTGACTTCCATGTCGGTCAGCGCGATGACTTCCTCAGCGGTGAATCCGGGCGCGACTTCAAGCAGCGTGAATTTTCCGTTCTCCCACTTCAGCAATGCCAGATCGGTGACGACGTAGCTGACGCAACCCTGCCCGGTCAGCGGATAGCTGCACTGCTTCTTCAGCTTCGGGCGGCCCTTGCTGTCGCAGTGTTCCATCACGATGATGAGTTCGGTGCGGCCCGAGATCAAATCCATGGCGCCGCCGATACCGCCGCGCTTGGCGTCGTGCACACTCCAGTTGGCAACGCTGCCGGTCTGGTCAACCTCGTAGGCCCCCAGAATAACGGTGTCGATATGACCGCCGCGCGCCATTTCGAACGACGTCACCGAATCAAAGAACGACGCGCCCGGCATCAGCTCGATGTACTGGCCGCTGGCGTTGTACATATCGGGATCGACCTGGTTGCCGGACACCATCTTGCCGTAACCGAGCACGCCGTTTTCGGCGTGCAGCACGACATCGCGACCCTCGAGAAAATTCGACACCATGGTCGGAATGCCGGTACCAAGGTTGACGTAGCTGCCGTCGCGCACAACGGCGGCGGCGCGTTTGGCGATGCCCTCGCGCGTCAGCGCCGGTTTGCCCGCGTATTCGCGCGGTTTGTCGGCCGGACGTCGTTTCGACTGCGGCGTCTGTTTCGGATCGAAGGGATAGGTGCTCTTCACCACGCGCGCGACAAAAATGCCGGGCAGGTTGACGAGTTCGGGCGGGATGCCGCCAACCTCGACGATTTCGTCGACTTCGACAATGGCAATGCGCGCCGCCTTGGCGAAAGCCGGGCTGAGGTTCTGGCTGCCGCCACGGAACTGCACATTGCCGGCGCGGTCGGCACGGTGCGCGCGCAACAGCGCGTAATCGAGTTTGATCGCCTGTTCGAGCACGTAACGGCGGCCGTCGAATTCACGTACCTCCTTGCCCTTCTCAAGATCGGTGCCGGCGACGGTGGCCGAGTAGAACGCCGGAATGCCGGCGCCGCCGGCGCGGCAGCGCTCGACCAGCGTGCCCTGCGGCACCAGCTCGACTTCCATTTCGCCGGAGACGATCTGATCTTCGGTGGCGGTCGGCATGCCGGGCCGCGTGGTAAACGCAGCGATCAGTTTCTTGACCTGCTTGTTCTCGGCGAGGATCTGGCCGCGCAACTCGCCCGGTGCGCCCATTGAGTTACAGACCAGGGTCAGGTTCTTCGTGCCCTTGTCGCGCAATGCGGTGATCATGCTCAGTGCAAAACGGTGTCCGACGCTGAAGCCGCCGAGGGCGACGGTGTCGCCCTCTTTGAGGTCGGCGAGCGCTTCCTGCGGTGACGCAACTACCTTGTCCATGCTGAATCTCTCTCCCTGATTGAAAAGCGTTCGATCGCGGCGCTCTGCGGCGCCCTCGACTCAAGACCCTAATAATAACAGGGCTTGGCCTGGCGCCGCGGCGCGCCTATTCGAGTTCGAATTTGATGCGCTGCGCGAGCCGCGCCGTACTTTCGTATTCGGCGGCGAGTACCGCTGCGAAGTCGGCGGCGCTGTTGCCGACCGGTTCCGCGCCGGTAGCAGCAATACGTTCGCGCACCTCGGGCACGGCGAGCACCGCGGCAATCTCGCGATTCAGGCGCGCCACAACGGCGGTCGGCGTACCGGCCGGCGCGACGATACCGATCCAGGTCAGATGGCTATAGTCGGCCACACCACCCTCGGCGGCGGTCGGCACCTCGGGCAGCGACGGCCAGCGTTTTTCCGACGTCAGGGCCACCGGATGCAGCAACCCGCCGCGGATCTGCGTGATCACCGAGGGCAGCGCCGCCATCGCCAGCGGTGTCTGGCCACCCATCACGTCCTGGTTGGCCTGCGTCGCAACTTTATAGGGCACGTGGGTGATGTCGACGTTGGCGGCGGATTTGAACAGTTCCATCGCGATGTTGGTTGGCGAACCGTTGCCGGCGCTGCCGTAGACGAGTTTGCCCGGCGCGGCGCGCGCGGCGGCAATCAATTCCTTCACCGTGCGCAGGTTTGATTTCGGAGGCACGATGATGACCGAGGGCGCGCGTGTCAGCTCGATCACCGGCGTGAAATCGCGGCGCGGGTCGTAGCCCGGATTACGGTAAAGAAAAGGATTGATGTTGTAACTGTTGGTGGTTTCCAGCAGCGTGTAGCCGTCGGCCGGCGCTTTCACCACCGAAACGGTGCCAATATTGCCGCCGGCGCCGGGCCGGTTCTCGACGACGACCTGGCGATTGAGGTTTTTCGTCAGGCGATCGGCGACGATGCGGCCGATCACATCGAGCCCGCCACCGGCGCCGAAGCAAATCACCAGCAATACCGGCTTGTTCGGGTAATCGCCCTGCGCCTGTGCCGGCGCAGCGCACAGCACGCCGAGCGCAGCGACAATGCAGGTCAGACCTTTGATTGACGGAACCACCTGCCCCCTCCCCGGATGTCGGTCGTTCAGGCTTTGAGTTTACAATGCTTCGCCGTCAGCAGCCCGGAACAACAGCGCAAACGCAACAACCGCAGCGGCCGCGGAAAAAACACTCATCGCACTGTAATGCTTTAGAGCGGCAGCGGCTTTATACTCGCGGTGCCGGCGCAGTAGTGCGCCCGGCATCCCACGTCGTCAGGAACCAACATGCTCGTCAATTGCTTCGCCTATCAGGACGGCAAACGGCTCGCCGATCACATCGCGCCCGCCGATATCGGCACTTATCTCAGCCGGCCGGAATGTTTCGTCTGGGTAGCACTCAAAGATCCGGAGCCCGAAGAATTCGCGGGCCTGCAGGAACAGTTCAACCTGCATGAACTCGCCATCGAGGACGCCAGCCACGGCCACCAGCGACCGAAGGTCGAGGAATACGGCGACTCGGTGTTCGTCGTGCTGCATGTGATCGAAATCGTCGACGACGAGCTGGTGGTCGGCGAGGTCGACATCTTCGCCGGCCCCAACTACGTGCTGTCGGTGCGCAACCGCGCGGAAAAAGGTTTCACCGACGTGCGCGCGCGCTGCGAACGCGAACCCGAACTGCTGCAGCTCGGCGCCGGCTTTGTGCTCTACGCGCTGATGGATGCAGTGGTCGACCGCTATTTCCCGATCGTCGACACGCTCGAAACCGAACTCGAACGCCTCGAAGAACGCATGTTCAGCGGCGGCGCCGCACGCGCCAACATCGAGGACATGTACGCGTTGAAACAAAAACTGATGGTGCTCAAACACGCCGTCGGTCCGCTGCTCGAAGGGGTGGGCAAACTGCACGGCGGCCGCGTGCCGCAATTGTGCGGCAGCACACAGGAGTATTACCGCGACGTCTATGATCATCTGATGCGTTTGAACCAGTCGATCGATTCGCTGCGCGACATGGTGACCACCGCGCTGTCGGTCAACCTGTCGCTGATCACGGTGTCCGAAAATGAAACCACCAAGCGCCTTGCGGCCTGCGCCGCGCTGGTCGCAGTGCCGACGCTGATCGCCGGCATCTACGGCATGAACTTCGAACACATGCCCGAACTCAAGTGGGCGTTCGGATATCCGCTGGCACTCGGCATCATGGCGGTCATCGACCTGTATCTGTTTTACAAGTTCCGCAAATCCGGCTGGCTTTAATGCGGTGCACGCGACCACGCGTGCACCCCTGGGGAGAACGGTTTGGACCGCAGCCTCTGCATCACCTGGTACGACCTGCCTGAACAGGACCGCGGCGCGCATCTCGACTGGCTGCACAGCAGTTTCATGCCGCGCCAGTTGCAAAAGCCCGGTGTGCTGTGGGCGGCGCATTACGAATGCGAGCGCACGCCCGACCCCGTGCATAAAATATTGTCGTACGCAGACGAAGCCGTGCCAACCGGCAATGACTACATCCTGCTGTTCGGCGCCGCAACCGCGCACGCCTTTGCGCCGCCGGCGCCGGGCCGCAGCGACGGCAGCATCACCGACGCCGACCGCGCCATGCTGGCGCAGCGCCGCGAGACGCGCATCAACATCTTCACCGAAGAGGCCTGCGTCGACGGGCCGGCGGCCGCGCAACGCAGGCGCGGCACGGAACTGGGCCCCTGCATCCAGCTCGGCAGTTTCAATACGCGCAGCGTGCAGGATGAAGACGGCCTCATGGCCTGGTACGCGCATAACCGACTGCCGGGGCTGGGAATCACGCCCGGCTGCATCGGCGTACGCAAGATGGTGTCGGTCGCCGGCTGGGCCAAACACGGCGTGCTCTACGAATTCACCTCGAAGGAAGAGCGCGAAAAATATTTCCGCGCCTATGAGAATGCCGATCCGGCGATGGCAGCGTGGACCGACAGCCTGCGCCGCTCGCTGATCCACGCGCCCGGTTCGGCGAATGTCGCTTATCGCCTCTGGCCGCCGGTGAACTAGCCGAGCATGCACATCCGCTACAGCAAGCGTTTCCTGCGCACGCTGCCTGCCATCGCATTACTGAGCGCTGCGGCACCGTTGCACGCACAGGAAAAACCCGCCGATTACCCATTGCGCCCGATCCGCGTCATCGTTGGCATCGGGCCCGGCGGCGGACTCGATCTGATGACGCGCCTCGGCGCACAGAAAATCGCCGAGGGCTGGAACCAGTCGGTGATTGTCGACAACCGGCCCGGCGGCGGCACCGTGATCGGCATGGACATGGCGGCCGCTGCCCCGCCCGACGGTTACACCCTGCTCGGCGCCTCCGAAACGCTGATGTTGAACGGCGTGCTCGGTCGCGCCGCCTACGATATCCGCAAAGCCTTCATTCCGATCGTGCAAATCTGTTCGCAGAACTTCGCGCTGGTTGTCACGCCGTCCATCCCGGTGAAATCGGTTCGCGAACTGGTTGATTACGCCAAAGCAAAATCCGGTGCGCTGGCCTACGGCTCACAGGGCTTGGGCACCACCGGTCATCTGGCAATGGAACATTTCAAATTGCTCAGCGGCACCGACATCGTGCACGTGCCGTACAAAAGTGCCGGCGCCGCACTCGTCGAGGTGATGGGCAACCAGGTGCAGTTGATGTTCGCCAGCACGGTGTCGGCGACACAACATATCCGCAGCGGCCGTCTGCGCGCCATTGCCACCTCGGGGCTGCGCCGCGTACCCAACCTGCCCGATCTGCCGACCGTCGCCGAGAGCGGCTACGCCGGCTTCGACTGGGGCAACAGCTACAACCTGCTCGCTCCCGCCGGCACGCCGCCGCACATCGTGCGCGCCATCAATGCGGTGGTGCGCAAAGGTGTCAACTCTGCGGAAACCGTCAAGGCGCTGGCCGCCGACGGTTCGGAACCGGCACCGCCGATGTCGCCCGAAGAATTGCGCCTCAAGTTCAACGCCGACTACGCGCGACTCGAAAAGTTGATCAAAAGCATTAACGTACGCATTCAATAGGCCCGGCAACACTCCCCCGCCGCCGCCGCTTGACGCAGATCAACACTGCACTGTAACACCGGTAGCAGCATGAATCCCATGAGCAGGGTTTCGCGCAGACATGAGCGCGGTCGCGCCATGCCACGAAATCCGCAACGGATTTCCATGGGGGTCCATCATGAGTACCTCGAATGCAAGCCTGAGTAAAAACCAGCGCATCCTGCGGTTCATCGCGCTGGTTCTCGTCGGCGTCGCCATCTGGTTTTCGCCGATCCCGACCGGCATCGACCACAAAGCATGGCATCTGTTCGCCATCTTCGTCTCGACCATCCTCGGCCTGATCCTGCAGCCCTTGCCGATGGGTGCGATCGTATTGATAGGCATGACGACGACCATGCTGTCCGAAACGCTGTCGGTGGGCGACGCGCTGAACGGTTTCTCGAACGGCACGGTGTGGCTGATCTTCGTCGCCTTCATCTTTGCGCGGGCCTTCGCCAAGACCGGCCTCGGCCGTCGCGTTGCCTACTGGTTCATCCGCGCCTTCGGTCACAAGACACTGGGGCTCGCCTACGCGCTGGCGGCCAGCGATCTGGTGCTGGCACCGGGCATTCCGTCAGGTGCGGCACGCACCGGCGGCGTGTTGTTTCCGATCGTGCGCTCGCTCTCCAGTGCGTTCGATTCGGAACCGGGGCCGACGGCCGGCAGGATCGGGCGTTTCATTCACTTGACCACCTATCAGGCGCACGGCATCAACTGTGCGATGTTCCTCACCGCAATGGCGGCCAATCCGATGATCGTCGAGCTGGCGAAAAAAACCGTCAACGTCGAACTGACCTGGGGCACCTGGGCACTGGCCGGCATCGTGCCGGGCCTGCTCTCGCTGCTGGTGGTGACTTACGTGATTTACCTGATCGACCGCCCCGAAATCCGCGAAACGCCGCAGGCGGCGCAGCTCGCACGCGACGAACTCGCGACAATGGGCGGGATCAGTCGCGACGAACTGGTGGTACTGTGCACCTTCGCGCTGGCACTGGTGTTGTGGATGACCGGCTCGATCACGCACCTTGAAGCAACCGTCGTCGCGCTGCTCGGTCTGGGCCTGATGCTGCTCTTCGGCACCATCACCTGGGACGATGTGCTGGGCGAACGCACCGGCTGGGACACCCTGATCTGGTTCGGCGGCCTCGTTGGCATGGCGACCATGCTGTCAAAACTCGGCATGTTCAAATGGTTCGCCGGTTACGTCTCGACCAATGTCACGGGCATGGAATGGCTGCCGGCGCTGGTGGTGATCGTGCTGCTCTACACCTACAGCGGCTACCTGTTCGCCAGCCTCACGGCGCACACCGTTGCACTCTATGCACCGATGCTGACGGTGGCCGTCGCCGTCGGCGCACCGCCGCTGTTCGCCGCGCTGCTGCTGGCCTTCTTCTCGAGCCTGTGCGTGAGCCTCACCCACTATGCGGGCGGACCAGCGCCGGTGTATTTCGGCAGCGGTTACGTCTCGCTCAAACGCTGGTGGGCCATCGGCTTTCTGGTGAGCCTGATCAACATCGTGATCTGGCTCGGCATCGGCGGCATCTACTGGAAAATGCTCGGCCTCTACTAGATTGCAAGGGGAGCGCAGCCGGGACGGGGTTGAGTGAGGCCCCGTTCCGGCGTTGCGTTATTGCGTATGGCCCCGAGTATTACTCGTCCAGACCGTAGTGGATGCGACGATACGGCAGTGAAATGACGCTGCGCGCGATGCGCACGTCAATCACCATCGGCCCCGGGTTGGCGGCCCACTCTGCAGCGGCTTTGCGCACCTGCTCAATGTTCGTCGCCAGCACGCCGCGACCGCCGAAACCGCGCGCCACCGCCCCCATGTCGGGGGTCGGGATGGTCGAGGTCATGGCGTCCATCTTGTGCGCGTCGAGTTTGTAATACTCGGCACCGAGCATCTCGTTGTTCTGCACCACGATCAGCAGCGGCACCTTGTGCCGCATCATGGTGTCGAATTCGTTGAAGTGCATGAGAATGCTGGCATCGCCATCGACCAGCATCGCCGGCTTGTTGCCCGCCGACATCACGGAGCCGATCGCCGCCGGCATCATCTGGCCGATGCAGCCGTAGAAATGGCCGGGCATCACCACCGGGCGGCGGCGGCGGAACATGATGTTGGAGAAGCCGGCGGTGCAGCCGCTGCCGGTAAACAGGCTGATGTGGTCGGGCACCACTTCGTCGAGTGCGAGCACCGTCTGGCGCGGATCGACCGTGTTCGGTTCGAGTTCGAATTCGTGACGGTCTTCCCACGCGTTGCCCAGACGCTCGCGCACTTCGCCGGTGCGGTAACCGGTCTGTTTGAATTTGCGCTTGGCCAACACGCCTTCGAGCGCCTCGGTGCCGATCTTCGCATCCGCCTGCATATAGAGGTCGGCGGCCGTCGTGCCGTGCAGCATGACGTGCTGCTTGGAATCGATGTGGACGAATTTGGCGTTGGCGTAGAGGTAACCATGCTCGGTGGTGTAGCGGTTGAGGCTCGCACCAATGGCGACCACGCAGTCTGCCTCTTCGCACAGTTGCATCGCCGTTTTCGTGGCATAGGTGCCCGACACGCCCAGGTGAAAATCATCCTCGGAAAGCCAGGTCTTCACCATCAGCGTGGTGATGATCAGCGCACCGGAACGCTCGGCGAGTTTTTTGATCGCCTCGCCCGCGCCCGACCACATGGCACCGCGACCGACCAGAATGATCGGACGTTTGGCCTTCGACAGGCGGTCGGCGGCGCGCTCGACCACGTCCGGATCCGGCCGCATCTGCAGCGACGGCATCAGCGTGGCGGAGGTGACGTAAGGATCGTCGTCCTCGAACTCCTGCTGCTGGATGTCCATCGGCGCGCTCAGCATCACCGGTTTCGAATTGAGTTTGGCGAGATAGAAGGCCTTGCGCACCACCTCGTCGGCGGTTTCCGCAGAAGCGAGGCGCACGAACTGCGTTTCACAGGCCGCGGCGAACGGCGCCTGTTCCATGCGCTGGTTGTATTCATCGTCGTTGGTCGGATGCTCACCGACGAAGGCGACCACCGGTGACGACGCGCGCGAGGCGGTAATCAATGCGGTGGCCAGTTGCGATACGCCCGGACCGCAGGTGGCGGTGGCGCAGGACGGCTGGCGCGTGGTGCGCGCCCAGCCGTCGGCCATGCCGAGGCCGGCGCCTTCATGACGGACTTCGACGTCGGTGGCACCGAGTTTGATCATCTCGTTCAGCCAGTACATGTTGCCGTCGCCCATGATACCGAACGTGTGGGTAATACCTTCGGCCCTGAATGCGCGGGCCATGCGTTGATACACCTTCATTGCGCTCCTCCCGTTGTTTGCTGCCTGAGTTCTCTTGTGCGTTTACGACGTTTTCAATTCCGCGCAGCGCGCCGCCAGCCGTTCGGAAAAATCCGCGGTCATTTTCTTGACCACCATGCCGGCGCCGGCCTCGACCACCGAAGACAGGCGGCCGGAAATCTCGACTTCCGCTTTCAGATCGATGGTCGAGCCTGGCGGCTCCGTTTGCGGCAGCACTTTGAAGGTCATCTTCGCATTGAAGCGCGTGCCACCCTGATTATCCTTGCCGCGCGAACTGACATTGCCGGTCATCGCCGGGGCATCGAGTTCGAGTCCGACACGCGCCTTGAAAGCGACCTTGGCGGGGCCGAACTTGACCATGATGCCGGCGTCGAACGTGCCGTCTTCGTGGTGTTCGCCGAGCGAGGCGCCCGGCACGCAGCCGACCACCGCTTCGGGATTCGACAGCAGTTCCCACACGGTCTGCGGCGCTGCCGGCGCATAGACCTGTTCGTTGACTTCGATCATGTTCGGGGGGTTCTTGTGGTTATGCTGCTTTGTAATTATTTTGCCGCGCATCCGCCGGAGGCGGGCGGCGCGAAAGTTCCGGCCATCCAGGCGCCGTCCGATATTATGCTACGGTCTCAATGATTCGTCAGGAACTTGAATAATGTACGAGCAACCACTGTGAGCGCGCTGTCCGCCGCTGCGCGCCTCGCCGCGGCCGCATTGCTTGCACTGATCGTCGCCGGCTGCGGCCCCCTGCGTGAACTGATTGCGCCTACCGCCCCCGCCATGACCGGCGAATGGGCGGCGCTGCTTGATGAATTGCGCGCATACGAACGCAGCATCGGCTTCGAGCCGACCGCCAATTTCACGGGGGCCGGCAAGGACCAGGCATCATTCCATTATTGCGGCCGCGTTTCCCAGCAGACACTGCCGTGGTCTTATGAAGATCCGGCGATTACCTGGGGCACCGCCGCCAGCGAAAGCGAATGCCGCGCCGGCGCAGCCGGCGGCGACGACGTCTATTTCCGCACACTGGAAGCGCAGGGCGAATCGGAAACGCCGGTCAGCAGCGCCATGCTTGCCGGCAAACTGGACCGCTTCGTCTATCTGGTCATTCATGAGGATTGCCACGATCAGTTCGCGCTGCCCTACGGCGTCGAAGAGGCGCTGTGCGATTTTCTGACGCACCAGGCGATGAGCGCATTTGCCGAACAGAAATATCCGGCCGGTTCGCGCGAACGGCGCGCGATCCGCCGCTATGCCGAGACGCAGGCCGTGCTGGCACAAGCCACCATCGAGTGGTACGTCCGCGTGGAAACCCTCTATGCGCGACACCAGCGCGGCGAGATCAATGCGGCGCTGCTGTTGCGCGAGCGCGCATCACTGTTCGAGGCCGCCGAAAAACCGCTTGGTTTCGGCCGCGACGAACTCAACAACATCAGTCTCGCCAGCAACATGACCTACAGCCGCTATTACCCGCAGATCGGCGATGTCTACGCGATGCACGGGCACGATCTCGCGCGCAGCGTCGCGTTTTTCCGCCGGCTCGACGCCGCCAAACCGGCGGCGGCAGCGGTGCAGAAAAAGCTGGGCGTCGAAGACACGCGCGGCGTGGAATTTCTCCGTGCTTATGAAGGTGCGGTGATGGAAACGTTGCACGCCGCCCTGCGCAACAGCAGCCGCGGCGCGGATTCCCTTTAAACGACGGTCAGGCCGCAGGCCGCGCGCCAGACGCCGGCATCATCACGCTCAAGCTGCGCGATGCCCTCTGCGCCGCGGTTCGCGGCGCGCGTGAAATCGAGACGGTGCACACGCAAATCATGCGCCGGATGCGTGACCAGATAAGACAGATGCGGCACGTCGCCCTGCCCTGCGGCCGGCGCCACCGTGACCAGCACGAAGCGTCCGTCGGCGTCGGTGGTGGTGCGCACCGGTGCGGCGCCGGCATGCCAGGCCTCGACAATCGCACCGGACAGCGGCTGACAATCCGCGCCGAGCACGCGCCCCGACAACACCAGCTTTTGCCCCGCGCCATCGATGCCGAAGGCCCCGGGTTCGTTCTGCGTCGCCGACACGATTCCGCCGCCGCATCGCGCGGCCAGCGTCCCGGCCGGTGCGAGTGCGCCTGCAGCACCTGCAATCATCAACTGCCTGCGCTTGATGGAAATGCCCTTGCTCATGCTGTCCCGGTCGCGTTTCAATGAAATCTCCTCATGAGTCCGGGCTGGGCGCCCGTGTTTTGCGCGGACATCCCGCCGCGCTGTGTGCGCCATCATACGCCGGCTTTCATGCCGGGTGAATGTTTGCCGTTGACACAACCTTCGACTAATATGGCCCCGACGGTCACGACGGGCGCGCGGCACACGCGTCCAGTCATCCGGCGGCGTTTACGCCAGCCTCCGCAATAACAATTCAAACCAGTGTGCCCAATGACGAGGGGAAAACCATGAAACTGCTCTGCTTTAACGACTATCGCATCGGCGTGCTCAAGGGCGCCAACGTGGTGGATATCACCGCGGTCATCCAGAACATTCCGCACAACGGCCCGGGCGACCTGATGAACCGCATGATCGAGCGCTTTGCCGACGTGCGTGCGCGCATCGACTCGGCCGTTGCCGCCGGCAGCGGCCTGCCGGTCGCACAGGTGAAGCTGCGCCCGCCGCTGCCCAAACCCGTCAACATCGAATGCATGGCGGTGAATTACATGGAAGACGGCACGCGCGCGGCACCGGCGCCGATCAACGCCTTTCACAAATCGCCGAGCTGCCTGATTGCGCACGGCGAAACGATGGTGCTGCCGGACATCGCGTCGACTATTTTCGAAGGCGAAGCCGAACTCGCACTGGTGATCGGCAAGGCAGCCAGCAACGTCCCCGCGTCGAAGGCGATGGATTACATCTTCGGCTATCTGAATTTCATTGACGGCTCGGCGCGCGGCGTCATCCCCGAGAGCAACAGCTTCTACCAGATGAAATCGCGCCAGACCTTCGCGCCGATCGGGCCCTATCTGGTCACCGCCGACGAAGTCAAAGACCCGCACAATATCCAGGTCAGGCTGTGGGTCAACGGCGCACTCAAACAGAACTACAACACCTCCGACATGGCGCACAAGATCCCGCGCTGCATCGAGTGGATGTCGCAGATCCACGATCTGGAGCCGGGCGACATTCTCGCCACCGGCACCAACCACCGCGGCCTGTCGGCCTTCATGGACGGCGACACCGTCGATCTCGAATGCGAGGGCATGGGCAAGCTGACGATCAAGGTGCGCGACGATCTAAAACGCACCTGGGCGCGCGAAACACGGCTCGACCGCGAACAGAAAGGCCTCAAGGGCACGACGCCGCAGCTGACCGGAAAATACGCGAAGGCATAAACACGAACACCCGGCAAACCGAAGGTGGCGGCGCGGAAATCCGCGCCGCCATTTTTATTTCAGCGCGCGACCACCGAGTCGGGAAAAAATTCGCGCATCATGAATTCCTCAAGATACGCATTGTCACGCGGGCGCGCCGACAACAACATGTTGCGGCCGAGGCGGTTCGATTCCCAGTTGAACTCGTCTTTTACATCGTCGCGGATGATGGCGATCATCCTGCGCACCACGGCGATCTTGATGTCCGGATTGCCGCCCTTGCTGACTTCGATGATCTGCATGGTTTTGCGCCGGATGTCGCGGTTCCAGCCATAGAACACGAATTCCGCATCATTGAGGCTCATGCGGCGGATCTGAAACACGCCGCCGCCCGCCGCCGGGTCGTAACCGAAGACCTGCTGTTTCGGCTGAAGGTTCGCGGCGGTAATGCGTCTTGCGCGCTCGGCTTCCGTTTCTGCCGGGGCCGAGGCAATCATGCCGGGTGACGGTTGTGCAGGCGCTTCGCGCGCGCGGCGGCGCGCTTCGATAAAGGCGGCGAGATCGCTGGCGGCCGGCGGCTTCGGCGGTGCTACGGTTTCCGCCGGCGGCGCCGGCGCGGGGGCTGGAGTCTGCACCGGCGCGACGGGCGGCTTGTTGACCGCCAGCACCGGCGGCGGCGCGGTGCGCGATGGCCGCGGCGGACGTGCGATGACTTTCGGCGCCGCTTCGGGCGGCGGTTCGGGCGGTGCGGCATGCGGGGCCGGCGATGGCGCGAGACGCACCGCGAGCGATCCGCTGTTCTTGCCCTGCTCGGGCTCGTCGATCGTCATGTGCGTCAACGGCGTGTGGACTTTCCAGAACACCGCAACGTGCAACAGCACGGACAATGCCAGCGTCACCCAGAAACGCGGGATCGTCACGCCCTCGCGCGGTCGCGCAAAATGGTCGTTCATCATCCGCAGCGTCAGTGGCTACTCGACCTTGACGCCGGCGCGCCGGATGACATCGGCCCAGCGTTCGAGATCGCTCACCATGAGGCGGCCGAATTCATCGGCACTGCTGGCGCGCGCATCAACGCCCTGACTGGACAGGCGCTCGCGCACGTCGGGTGCGTTGATCGCGGCGACGATCTCGGCATTCAATCGTTGCGCGATGTCGGCGGGCAATTTTGCCGGCCCGACAAATCCGTACCAGAGACTCGCTTCGTAACCCGGCACACCCGCCTCAGCCACCGTCGGCAGATCGGGCAATGCGGGCGAGCGCACGGCACCGGTGGTGGCCAGCGCGCGCAGCCGCCCGGTGCGCACGTGCGGCACCATTGACAGGCTGGTGCCGAAACTCATCGACACTTGGCCGCCGATCAGATCGGACACCGCCAGCGACATGCCTTTGTACGGAATGTGCACCATCTGCGTTTTGGTCATCGTTTCGAACAACGCGCCGGCCAGATGGCCCGAGGCGCCGACGCCGGCGGACACGTACGTCAGCTGGCCGGGCCGCGCTTTGGCAATCGCCACCAGTTCACGCACGTTCTTTGCCGGAATCGACGGATGCAGCGCCAGCACCATCGGGCTCGATCCGGCCAGCGACAGCGGTGTGAAGTTTTTGATCGAATCGAACGGCAGCTTTTTGTAAAGACTTGCGTTCACCGCGTGGCCGCTCGGAATCAGCGTGATCGTGTAACCGTCGGGCGCGGCGCGCGCCGCTGCCTCGGTGCCGATGATGCCGTTGGCCCCCGGCCGGTTCTCGACGATGACCTGCTGCTTCATCGTATCGGTCATTTTCTGCGCCACCGCGCGGCAGATGCCGTCGTTGCCGCCGCCGGGCGGAAATATTGAAATGATGCGAATCGGGCGTGCCGGATAGGCGCTCTGCGCGACCGCCGTCGCAGGCGGAAAAATCGCCGCGAATGCGGCAAACAGCGCCAGTGTACGTATCATGTTCATGCGTGCGTTTTGCTCATCCATGCGCCGGTTAAAACCCTGCGCGATCCGTCCATGCGGCAGTGTCACGATTCTAAACCGCCACTGCGATAATGGGTTACTCTTGCGCGCAGCACATCAGTCTCGGGGGAGAACGGATCATGCGCTACTGGAAACTTTTCGCCGCACTTGCGGTCGCCATCGGTTCAATCTGGTTTTCGGGGTGCGCAGGCCCCGAATCCGTCAACGCGCCGCGCGGCGTTACGGTATACAGCGGTGCACGATTGCTGACCGGCGACGGCAGCGTCATTGAAAACGCCGTGTTTGTCGTTGAAAACGGGCGTTTCACGCACGTGGGGCGCGACGACGGCACCCTTCCGGCCGGCGCGACACGCGTCGATCTCGCCGGCAAAACCGTCATCCCCGCCCTGCTCGATGCGCATTCGCACATCGGCTACATGAAAAATCTCACGAGCGGCCCGCAGAACTACACGCGCGAAAACATCCTTGACCACATGAACCGTTTTGCCTACTTCGGCGTTGCCGCAAGTATGGCGATGGGCACCGACTTCGGCGAACTGCCGTATCAGTTGCGCGAAGAGATGGAAGCCGGACGTTATCCGGCCACTGCACGTTTTCTCACCACCGGCAAGGGCCTGGCACCCATTGACGAGATCCGCCCGGACAACATGCGCCATTCGGCAACGCTGGTGACCACTGCGGAGGACGCGCGGCGCGAAGTGCGCGCGCTCGCCGCGCGCAACATCAAGATCGTCAAGACCTGGGTTGACAGCCGCGGCGGCAGCGTGCGCAAACTCACGCCCGAGGTCTATACCGCCATCATCGACGAAGCGCACAAACACAACATGAAAGTGGCGGTGCACGCCACCGGGCTTGCCGACGTGAAGCTGCTGGTGCGTGCCGGCGTCGACGGACTTGCGCACATGGTCAGCGACGTTGATGACGAACTGCTCGACCTGTTGAAGGCGCATCCCAACGTTTACTTCACGCTGTGCTTCGGCGGTCCGCACCGCCTCGTCTACGCGCCGTGGATCGATCCGCCGCACCCGCTGATCCGCGAAACCGTCGCGCCCGAACAGATCGCGCGGCTGCAAAAGCGGCTGGCCGGCATCAAACCCGACGCACGCGCACGCGCGCAGGCGGCGTGGGACAAAATGGCACGCGGACTGGCGCGCATCAACGCGGCGGGCATCACCATCGGTGTGGGCACCGACGGCGGCGGCCAGACTGGCGACCAGTTCGTCGGCTGGACCATGCACACCGAACTCGAAAACATGGTGGCCGCCGGCATGACGCCGGGTCAGGTCATCGTCGCCGCGACGCGCACCTCGGCGCGCATCATGGGGCTCGACGATTTGGGCATGGTGGCTGCGGGCAAGAGCGCCGATTTCGTGGTGCTCGATGCCAATCCGCTCGACGACATCACCAACACGCGGCGCATCAACAAGGTGTTTCTGCGCGGCAACGAAGTGCCGCGCGCGGCGCTGGCCGCAACGTGGCAGGCACAGATGAAAGGTCCCGCCGCGCCGTAAACCGGCGCCCGCTTACGGCAGCAGCAGGTCCGGCTGCCCAATTTGCAACAGCATGCCGAATTCATCGGCAAAGGTCCAGCTCTCGACCCACTTGCCGTGTTCGAAACGCGCAATCATCGCCACCGGCACGCCGACTTTCTTGCCGGTTGCCGGAATGCCGGCCAGGCTGCCACTGTGCGTACCGCCGGTGTTGAAACGCATCCACACCATGTCGCCCTCGGCCATCATCGCCTCGATGCGGTCGTGGCGATCGGGGATCGCCGTGTCGAGCGCAAGTTCACCGTAGCCTTTGGCCAGACTGTATTCGCGCAGATGAATGAACCCGTTGCGCAACGTACGGTGCCCCGCCGCGCGGCCGACGCCGGCATGCGCCGCGCGCGACTGCGCGACGATGATCTTGTTATTGGCCAGTTCATCCGGTTGCGCAGCCAGCCGCTTTACGACGGCATCGATCTCCTCACCGCTGCTCGACACCGGCGGCGCAATGATTTTCCCGTCATTGCGCGGGGGCAGTTTCACGCCGAGCTGCTTGAGCAGTGCAGTCTCGTCCATCATGAACCAGCCCTCGACCATCTGGCCGTCGCGGATCACCAGCCAGGCGACTTCATAGACGTCGATTTTGCGGCCGGTCGGCGCGATACCGAAAAAATGCCCAGTGTGCGTGGCGGTCACGCGAAACAGCAGGCCGACGCGGTCGCCGTCGGCGATCACGCGCTCCATCACATCGACGCGATCGGGAAAAGCGTCGCGCAGATACATGCCCGGATGCGCCCAGCCCTGCTCGCGGCCGTTGTTGGCGAGATGGAAATTGCCGCCGCGCGCGCGGTCGTAATGGGTGGACAACACTTCCTTCTCGACCTGCGGCATCGCCGACGTGCCCTGCGATTTTTTGAAGCGCAGTGCGATGGCAACATTGCGCGCGAGTTCTTCGCTGCGGTAGGGATCGGCGTCCAGCATGATGGGCTTTCGGTAAAAAATTATTCGGGTTTGATGCCGGCGATTTTGACGAGCCGGGCGATACGTTCGTAATCCGCGCGCATGAAGGCGGCGAATTGCTGCGGACTGTCGCTGCCCTGCGGCGTCAGTCCCTGGTCGGCGTACTGGCGTTTCACGTCGTTGTCGGCGAGCGCTTTTTGAAACGCAACGTGCAACGTGCGCACGACGGCTCGCGGCGTGCCCTTTGGCGCGAACACGCCGTTCCATGCGTTGTATTCGTAACCTGGCACGCCGGCCTCGGCGATTGTCGGCAGCTCGGGCAGCACCGGTGAACGCTTTGCCGTCGATACCCCCAGCGCGCGCAAGCGCCCCGCCTTCACCTGCGCCACCACCGCGGCGGCAGGCACGATGGTCCAGTGCGTTTCGCCGGCAATGATGGCGGCCGCCACCGGGCCACCGCCTTTATAGGGCACATGCACGGTTTCAATGCCCGTCAGCGAAGTGAAAAGAACGCCGGCCAGATGGCTCGACGACCCGACACCGGCCGAGGCCATGTTGAGTTTGCCCGGCTGTGCTTTCGCAAGTGCGATGAATTCCTGCACCGTCTTTGCCGCCACCCCCGGATGCACGACCATCACCGCATCGGCATTGACGATCATCGACACCGCTTCGAAATCCTTCAGCGGATCGTAGGGTAGATTACGATTGGTGAAGCGCGCGATCAGCATGCTCGCCACCGCGCCGACCACCAGCGTATGGCCGTCGGGTGCGGCGCGCGCGCCGGTCTCGACACCGATCACGCCGCCGGCGCCACCGCGATTGTCCACGACCACCGGCTGACCGAGCAGATCGGTCAGTTTCAGCGTGAGGATGCGCACCAGAATGTCCATCGACGCGCCCGCCGATTGCGGCGTGATCAGGCGGATCGGCCGCGCCGGAAATTTTTCGGCCAGCGCCGTCGTGGCAAACAGTTGCACCGCCAGCGTAACGGCAATCAAAACGCGTGTCATGGTATGGTTGCTCATATGCGCGCAGAATCCGCGACGAACCGGATAGTAAAGCTTTTTGGCGGGGCCGCGCACCACGAAGATAATCGCATGAGAAAAGCAATCCGGACACGAATTCGCGCCGCGCTCGCCGCAACGGCCTTTGCCGTCGCAGCCGGCGTTGTTGTTGCCGCCGACACGTGGCCGCAGCGCCCGCTGCGCATCGTCACCTCCGAGCCCGGCGGCGGCAGCGACTTCACGGCGCGCGTCGTCGCGCAAGGGCTCACGCAAAGCCTCGGCCAGCAGGTCATCGTCGACAACCGCGCCGGCACCGTCACCGCGGCGCAGATCATGATGAAAGCCGCACCCGACGGCTACACGCTGCTGTCGTACAACAATTCATTGTGGACGCTGCCGTTGCTGCAGCCAATGTTCTACGACGTGCTGCGCGACTTCATCCCGGTGACGCTGGCCACACGCTCGCCCAACATCCTGGTCGCGCATCCTTCAGTGCCGGTGGCCAACGTGCGTGAACTCGTCGCTTATGCCAAAACCAATCCCGGCACGCTCAACTACGCCTCGGGCACCGTCGGCTCGACCAACCATCTGGCCGCCGAACTCTTCAAGGCGCTGGCCGGCGTGAACATTTCGCGTATCGGCTACAAGGGCAGCGGCTTCGCCGTCAACGATCTGATCGGCGGCCAGGTGCAACTGATGTTCGCCACCAGCGGCTCGATCGCGCCGCATGTGAAGTCGGGGCGCCTGCGTGCGCTCGCCGTGACCTCGGCACAACCGTCGGCACTTGCACCCGGCCTGCCGACGATTACCGCTTCCGGCGTGCCGGGTTACGAAGCCATCACCATGTATGGACTCTATGCGCCGGCGAAAACATCCGCAGCGATCATTGAACGGCTCAATCGCGACGCCGCGCGTTTTTTGCAAACACCGGACATCAAAGACAGGCTGTTCGGCGCCGGCGTTGAAACGGTCGGCAGTTCGCCACAAGGATTCGCCGCCGACATCAAAGCCGACGTTGCGCGGCTTTCGAAGGTCATCAAGGACGCCAATATCCGTGCCGAATAATGCCGCCAGGTCTTAATTCAGCACTTACTTCGGTGGAATAACCGGCAACAACAGCCACGCATCGCGCCCACCGCCGGCGTGCAGCGTGACTTTGCCGCCGAACACAGCCACCGGCCGATTGTCGGCATCGTTGTGCGTCATGCCGCCGGTGCCGCGCGTGCCGTAGTGGAATTTTTTGCCGAATTCGGAGAGTTCACCTTCGTATTCGTAGTCCTTGCCACGGATGGTGAGCGCAACGCGCCAGCCCGCCGGCACGACGATGCAGCTGGTGACGATCTCGACATCGCATTCGTACACTTCGCCCGGCTTCATGGGTTCAGCGCGGTCGTGCGGATGGTAAGGACGGTAGGGTTTGCTCTTCGCCGGATCAAGCCGGCGGTGTGAGACGCGCAGCCAGCCGTTGGCGATCGGCGTGTTTGGATCGGTCGAACCCATGAAGGTGAGTTCGCGGCCCTGCGGGTCGTAGACGCGCACGATCACAAACAGGTCGGCGTCGGTTGTCGTCGATGAGACGAACAGCTTTGCCGCCATCGGCCCGGTGATCTCGGTATCGGTGGCGAGCGGTGCGGTGGTGAAGGTGACGCCGTTGCCCATGGCCTCGTATTCGACAGTGCCGGCCTGCGCCACCGGGGTCGCACTCAATTTCGAACTACCAATATCGAGAAAAAATTTCGTCCACTGCGTGCGCGCCAGCGGCCATTCGTTTTCATGCCGCAGCACGAATTTCTCGCCGGGATGCCGCACGTTCAGCTGCACGCGCGGTTGTTGGTCCCAGCCGTTTTTTTCGCCCTTGAGGTGATAGTCGAAAAAACGCTTCTGCAAGGCAAGGCCGTAGTTGTTCGAGAACACCGACCAGTGCGAATCGCCGTGCACTTCCAGCCACTTCGGCGTATCGGCCGGCGTTTCGGTATAGCCGTTGAAATTGCCGCGCGGGTGTATGCCCTGCCCGCCCCAGTTCGCACAGGTCAGCAACGGTGTTTTCACCAATGACAGATCCGCCGAGCGAGCGCGGTGCCAGGCGTCGTCGAACGGATGCTTTTTCAAATCTTCATAGGGATTGATGCGGTTCTTCGCCAGTTCTTCATCCGACAGCGTGACCGGGCCGGCGACCGATTCGCCGGTGTTGGGATTCTTCTTCGCCTTGTCGCCGCGGCCATACTGCACGTTGACGACCTGGTGTTTGGCCCAGCGTTCCTGAAACTGGCAGAGGATGCCGCCGTGATAACCCGAATCGCGATAGCGGTCGTTCTGCCCTTCCCACGGAATGATGGCGGCAAGATGTTTGGGGTGCATGCCGGCGACCCGCCACTGGTTGCTGGCGAAATACGAAATACCGAGCATGCCGACTTTGCCGTTGCTCCAGGCCTGCGTGCCGGCCCATTCGATGCATTCGTAAAGATCATCGATCTCTTTGGCGCAACCGGGATCCATGATGCCCGGCGACCAGCCGGCGCCGCGCGAGTCGACGCGCACAATGGCGTAACCGTGCGGCACCCAGCGCTCGGGATCGGTGGTTTCCCAGTTCTGATACTTGTTGGTCGAACCTTCGAGGATCTCTGGATAGTCCTCGACCATCTTGTTCCACTGCAGCGGATAACCTTCCTGATATGAGAGGCCCTTGGCGTAAATGCCGTAGGTCATGATCACCGGGCAGCGCACATCCGCAACCGGACGGTAAACGTCGGCGCGCAACACAATGCCATCGCTCATGACGATGCGCTGATGCCAGGTGATGCGCATGCCATCGCGGATTTCGGTACGCTCGTACGGGTCGGCTACCGTGCTCATGTTTGCAAAACTCCTCGCAGTGGATATTGTGTGGTTATTGCGGCTGCAGCCCGATCGTTTTGATCAGCCTGCCGTAGATGTCGTAGTCTTCGCGCAGGGTTTTGGCGAAGGCCTCCGGCGATTCGTTGAGCACCGTGAGACCTGTCGCTTCAATTTTTTCGCGCACGTCGGGCGCATTCATCGCGCGATTGATCTCGGCATTGAGCAGCGCAACGATTTTCGGCGGTGTGCCGGCCGGTGCGAGATAACCGAACCAGCCGCGCGAATCGTAGCCGGGCAGCATTTCCGCCATCGCCGGCACGTCGGGAAACAACGCTGCGCGCGTCGGACTGGTGACGGCGAGCAGGCGCAGACGGCCACCCTGGATAAACGGCGTGATCGAACCGATGCCGAGGATGGTGGCATCGATACGGTTGCCGAGAATTTCGGTGACGATCTGCGCGCTGCCTTTGTACGGCACGTGCAGATAGCTGAAGCCGCCGGCGAGCCGCATCATTTCAATCGCCATGTGCGGGAAACCGCCTTCGCCGTTGGAGGCGAACGCCAGCTTGCCCGGATTGGCCTTGCCGTAGGCGACGAAGTCTTTCAGCGTTTTGTGCTGGCCGCCGGCGTTGACGACCAGGCCGAGGTAGTTGCGTGTGACGTTGGCGATCGGCACGAAGTCCTTGAACGTATCGTAGGGCAGCTTTTTGTAGGTGTGTGGCTGCACGACGAGATTGCCGCCCTGCCCGCCGACGATGGTGTAACCGTCGGGTGTGGCATGCGCCGCCATCTCGAGGCCGAGCTGGCCGGCGCCGCCGACGCGGTTGTCGACAACGATACCCTGCCCGAGGCGCTCGAGTATCTTCGGCGCAATCAGTCGCGAGGTGGTGTCCAGCGTATCGCCGGGCGGGAACGGCACGATGATGCGAATCGGCTTGGCCGGATATTGCTGCGCGTAAATTTGCGGCGCAGCAACGCAGGCGATAACAGAGAACAACAGGGAGATGAACCAGGGCATGGCGCGACTCCTCAATGACGCGGGGATATTGCCATTTTGCCATGGCTCCAAATGAAATGGCGATGTGTACCCGGTGACCGGGCCATCGGCAGGCGCCGCCGCGGCATTCCCAGTTAGAATTGCGCAGGCTGTTTGCCAAGGCGGGCTCAAGCGGATGAATATACCCAGGGGAATCACGTGCATGCCCGGAAAAATACGCGCCGTCCCGGTCGATACTGAGTGCGCAATCCCGCGATGACCGGCCGCCGTCATTTTCTCGTTGCCGCGGGCAGCGCCATGATCGGCGTCGGCATCCCCGCCCATGCGCAACAAAACGCCTTTCGCGTCGGCTGGATTTCGCCCAGCGCCGAAGCAGTCGGCTCACAGTTCCTCGATGCGCTGCGCCTGGGCTTGCGCGATCTCGGTTACGTTGAAGGCCGCAATCTCGTCATCGACGCGCGCTGGGGCGATGACTCGCCGGCACGCATCGACACCCAGGTTGCCGAACTCGTCGCCGCCAGGCCGCATGTCATTGTCACGCAGGGCCCGACTCCCGCGGTGGTAGTACGTCACACGCAATCGATCCCTGTGGTGTTCGGTTTCAGCGGCGATCCGGTGCAGGCCGGATTCGCAAAAAGTTTTGCGCGGCCCGGAGGCAATCTCACCGGCATGTCATTCATGGCGCTGGAACTGGTCAGCAAGCGCATCGAGCTTTTGAAAGCGGTAATGCCGGGCCTGAAACGCATCGCCATCCTCGCCAATTCGCAACATCCGGGTGACCAGGCCGAACGCAACGCCTCATCGGCCGCCGCGGCGGCGAATGGTCTGGATATCGAATATTTCGACTGGCGCGGCGCTGCCCAGCTCGACAGCGCGCTGGCGGCCATCGAAAAATCGCGCAGCGAAGCCGTCGTCATGTTTCCGGTACAGGGCATCATCGGCAACAGCGCGCGCATCGCCGCGTGGTCGGTCAAACATCGCATGCCGGCGATTTCAGGCTGGGCGCTGTTTGCTGAAAACGGCAATCTGATGTCGTACGGCTGCAACCTCAACGAATCGTTCCGCCGGCTTGCCACCTACGTGGACCGCATCCTCAAGGGTGCGAAACCGGCCGACCTGCCGGTGGAACTGCCGCTGAATATCGAGATGGTGATCAATCTGAAAACAGCGAAAGCGCTCGGCATCAACGTGCCGCCGGCGGTCATGTTGAGAGCAGACCGGGTGATCGAGTGAATGAAGGTGTGGCGCCGGCCCGCACGCAGAGCGGCCGACGCAGTCTGTTCCGCCGCTATACCCTCTATCTCGCCTCATTGTTAAGCATTGCGCTGATTGCGAGCGGCGCTATCGGTGCCTACTTCGCCTATCACGATGCGCGCACCCTGATCGACGAACTGCAACGCGAAAAAGCGCGTAACGCCGCGCTGCGTATCGGGCAGTTCATCGAGATGACAGGGCAGCAAATCCGTGCCACCGCAATCATTGAAGGCGCAGACACGCAGCGCGCCGACCTCGAAGCGCATCATGTCGCGCTGCTCAAATTGCTGCGCCTGGCACGCCCGGTCAGCGAGGCGGCCTGGATAGACGCGGCGGGGCGCGAACGCGTGCGCGTTTCACGCCTCGCACGCGATAGCGTCAACAGCACCATCGATCGCGCCGGCGACGCGGACGTCATCGCTGCCCGTCAGCACGGGATCCACTATGGCACGATCAGCTTCCGCCGCGAATCGGAACCACATTTCGACATGCTGGTCGCCGGTGACCGCAGCGGCAGCGGCATCATTGTCGCCGACATCAACCTGAAATTTGTTTCCGACGTGGTCACCGGCATCACGCTCGGCGAACACGGCAAAGCCTATGTGGTCGATGCCGCCGGCCGCCTCATCGCGCATCCGGATGCCGGCATGGCGCTGCGCATGACCAATCTGGCCGCCCAGCCACCGGTGCAATCGGCCCTGTCGGGAACGAAAGACAGCAAGGCAGCGGCAGCAACCATCGTTTCAAAAGCGGCCGACGGCAGGTGGCTGATTTCCGCGCAGGCGCCGGTCGATCCGCCGGGCTGGCACGTCATCGTCGAACAACCGCTGACGACGGCGTTTGCGCCGATGCTCGCTTCGCTCGTCCGCACGCTGCTCCTGCTGCTGGCGGGCCTCGCCATCGCGGTTGCGGCCAGCCTTGCTTTGGCGAAGCGCATGACCGAACCTATCCGCGCGCTCGGCACCGGCGCCACGCGGATCGGCGAAGGCTATCTCGATGAACGCGTCGAAATTCACAGCGGCGACGAGCTCGAAACGCTGGCCGCACAGTTCAACCGGATGGCGCAGCAACTGCGCGAATCCTACACGGGGCTGGAAAGCAAGGTCGCACAACGCACACGCGAACTGGAGGAAGCCAACCGCTCCAAAATCCAGTTCCTCGCCGCCGCCAGCCATGATCTGCGCCAGCCGGTGCACGCACTCGGCCTGTTCGTCGCCCACCTGCAGGAAGCGCAGGATGAAAACGTCCGCCGCCAGCTCATCGACAAGGTCGCCGCATCCAGTGCGGCCATCGCCGATCTGATCGAGGCGCTGCTCGATATCTCAAAGCTCGATGCCGGCGCGATCAAACCGCAGCCGGCGGTGTTTGCGCTGCAGCCGCTGTTCGACCGCATGGAGCAGGCATTTTCGATCGCCGCCCGCGACAAGGGCCTACGCCTGCGCATACGCCCGGCGCCGCTGCAGGTGCGCACCGACCCGCTGCTGCTGGAACGCATTCTGCTGAATCTGTGCGCCAATGCAATCCGCTACACCACGCACGGCGGCGCGATTCTGGCGGCGCGGGTGCGCGGCAGCAACGCGCGTATCGAAGTGTTCGACACCGGCATCGGCATGACAGCCGAGCAGCAGCGCCACATGTACGAAGAGTTTTATCAGGGCGCGGGCGCGTCCGACCACGCCGCAAAAGGCCTCGGTCTCGGTCTTGCCATCGTCGATCGCCTGAGCAGGCTGCTCGGGCTGACGGTGCATGTCCGCTCGCTTGCCGGAAAAGGCAGCGTGTTTGCAATCGAGGTACCGCTCGCCGCTGGCGCGACTGTTCCGGCGCTGCCGCCATCACCGCAGTTGATCGCGACGCGCTTTGACGCGCTGCCGGTGCTGTTGATCGACGACGACAGCGTCGTGCGCGAAGCAACTGCGGGCGTGCTCACCGAATGGGGATGTGATGTACGCTCGGCAGCTGGCGGCGGCGCTGCGGAAACATTTCTGCTGGATGGCCCGCCGCCGCGCCTGCTCATCTGCGACTACCGGCTCGGCGCAGGAGAAAACGGCATCGACGTGGTGCGGCAAATCCGCGCACGTTTGAAGTGCGATATTCCCGCCGTCATTATCAGTGCCGACGCCTCGGCGGAACTGCGTGACAGCGCGACAGCAGCCGGCCTGCACTTCCTGCACAAGCCGCTCAACGCGGCGCGCCTGCGCGCCCTGCTGATCCACGTCACCGGCGCTGCGTAGCGGCAGCGTTCTGCTGCAGTGTCAGGATTCGGCGTTGTCCGCCGCCGCCAGCAGGCCTTCGGCATCAAGCCCCAAACGGTTGGCGGCGATCACCGCCTGCGTGCGACTGGTCACTTTCAACGCATTGAGCACCGCCGTCAGGTGCGCCTTGACGGTGCGCTCGGCGAGCCCGAGTTCGCGGCAGATTTCCTTGTTGGCGCGGCCGTGCATGACCAGTGCCAGCACCTGCCCCTGACGCGGCGTCAAACCGACTGCCGCCGAAGAGTTGATGTTCGCGCGCAACCCGGCCGGCAGCGCAGGGTCGGGATGGTCCTGCGTGAATGCGACCTCCGGCGGCACATAAACGGAACCCGCCAGCACCAGGCGCAATGCATTGACGATGGTTTCACAGCCGGACGACTTCGGAATAAAACCGACCGCGCCGTGTTTCATCACTGCGGCAACCGTATCGCGATCGCGAAACATCGAAACCACCACCACCGGCGTGGTCGGATGCTCGGCGCGAAAACGCTGCAGCCCCGGAATGCCGCACAAACCCGGCAGGTTCAGATCGAGCAGGACCAGATCGAGATCGGGGTGCAGGCGCGCCAATGCGAGGCCCGCCAGACAGTCCTGCGCATCGAACACCTCGAGCGGCCCGCCCAGACGCATGACGAGCTGCGTCATGGCTTCGCGCACCAGCGGATGATCGTCGACGACAAGAATCTTCATGGGCCCCTCGCTGCCATCAGTCTACCTGAAGCGGCGGCCCGCACACCGGCCCTTTCGGGCTAGCCCGCGCGGACAATTCAATCCGCGTGCCGCTGCATTGAGAATGCCATGGCCCGATACGCGAATTTTTTCGCCGCCGGCCCCGATCAATCAAGTGCGCACAGGAGAACTCCAGCATGAACACTATTGCCGTCGCAGAAAATGTCCGCGCAGTTCCGCAACAACAAACGGGTTCCGACGCCGGGCAACGTATCGCTCTCGTTGGCATGCTGGTGCTTGGCCTTTCGGCCACCGTGGCCGGCGCCACCGACAACCTGCCCGACGGTGCCGTCCGCATCACCACCGAGGAACTGAAGTGGAAACCCGGACGCGTGCCGGGACACGAAATCGCCCCCATGATCGGCGACTCAACCAAGGCCGGCCCCTACGTCGAGCGGGTCAAGTTTCCCGCCAACAGCACCTCGCAGGCACATTCACATCCGGAAGACCGGACCTACACCGTGATTTCGGGCACCTGGTACGTCGGCTACGGCGACAAACTCGATCCGGCGAAATTGAAAGCACTGCCAGCCGGCAGTTATCACACCGAACCGGCGAACGTCAGCCACTTCTCGGTCATCAAGGAAGACGGCGTCATCGTGCAGGTCACGGGCAGCGGCCCCACCGCAACACGCTTCGTCGATCCGGCAAACGCGCCGAAAAAATAGCCCGCGCGCGCCGCCGGCGCAGCGGCACGACTTAACGCTCGACGTACAACTGTGGAAACTGTTTCTGCAGATTGGCGACCTTCGGCAGGTCGTTGTAAATGATGTACGGCTGGTCGGGATGATGCACGACGTAATCCTGATGGTAGGCCTCGGCCGCATAAAAGGCTTTGAGCGGTGCCACTTCGGTGACGATGGGGCGCGGAAAACTCTTCGCCGTCTGCAGTTGCGCGATGTAGGCCTGCACCACGCGCTTCTGCGCCTCGTCGGCATAAAAAATCGCCGAGCGGTACTGCGGGCCGGTGTCCGGGCCCTGCCGGTTCAGTTCCGTCGGGTTGTGCGCGACGGAAAAAAACACCTTCAGCAACTGGCCATAGCTGACCCTGGACGGGTCGTAGGTCACCTGCACCGCCTCGGCGTGGCCGGTACTGCCCGAACTCACCTTCTGATAATCGGCGGTTTCCGCGGTACCGCCCGCGTATCCGGACACCGCCTGGGTGACGCCCTTCACATGCTCGAACACCGCTTCGACGCCCCAGAAGCAGCCGCCGGCGAACACCGCAGTTTGCAAGCCGCTCTTCGTTGCCGCCGGCGCATCGACGGCGGGATCGGGTAGCGACACCGCCGCATCCGAAACGCTGCAGGCGGCGAGAACCGCCACGGTCAATGCCGCGGTGAAACTTCTAAAACCGTTCTGAAAATGGTTCCGCATGATCTAACCCCCGATTTCGAATTGCATTGTCCCCGGATTGTAAACGGCCGCCGGGAACGCGGCGCTGTGACTGAGTCGGTGCCGTACTCCGAAACTTACACCCATCACTCAGACCCCGGCGCCGCCAGGCAGTTCCACCGGCTCAGACTTGGGGATGCACTGAACAAGGGGCTCGCCCCCCCTTGTATATCCCCTGACATTCGAGGAAGCGCGAATTGAACAAAGGACTTAATCAGCGCTTCCTTCGTACAGGTGGCGCACAAGATCCGCTGGCGCCAATTCACACTGGTGCGGCTCTCGAAAAGCTCATGACGCGCCGGACCGCCGCACAAACCATTTGCGCAACTCCTCAGCCGCGAGCATCGCCAGCGCCAGCGGCAGCATGAACAACCACGCGCCCGCATTGAGCGGCGCCGTGCCGAAAATCTGGTTGCCAAGCGGCGTATAAATGATGATAGCGGCAAGTATCAGTTCGAACGCAATGCCCCACAGGATCAGCGGATTGGTGCGCTGACCCAAGGCAAATACCGAACGCCGCTCGTCGCGGCACAAAAATACGTTGACGACCTGCGCCACCACGATCGCGGCAAAACACGCAGTCGTCGCCGCCAGATAAAGCGTTGCGGTCGCCGCCAGCGGCTCGCCGTAAACCCACCCGCCGCGGTCGAGCACGAAGAAAAACGCCGCTATCGCCGCTGCCGCCTCAAGCCCGCCGAGAAACAGATACGCGCGCGCCAGCAGGCGCCACGACAGCAGTCGCTCGCTGCGCGGCCGCGGCGGCCGCAGCATGACGCCGGGCGCGGGTCGCTCGGCACCGAGCGCCAGCGCCGGCAGCATGTCGGTGCCAAGGTCAACGGCGAGGATCTGCATGATGGTGAGCGGCAGCGGAATGCGCAGCAGCGCATAGGCCAGATAGGGCACCAGCTCTGGGATGTTCGACGTCAATATGTAAGTCAGAAACTTGCGAATGTTGTCGAACACCGCGCGCCCCTCCTCGATGGCGGCGACGATACTGGCGAAATTGTCGTCGAGCAGGATCATGTCGGCGGCCTCTTTGGCGACGTCGGTGCCGATCAGCGCCATCGCAATGCCGATGTCGGCGCGCTTCAACGCCGGCGCGTCGTTGACGCCGTCGCCGGTGGCCGCCACGATGTGGTTCTTGCGCTGCAGCGCCTCGACGATCACCATCTTCTGCGTGGCGCCGACGCGCGCAAAGAGGATTTCCGGTGCATCGAGTGCAACCTGCAACTGCGCCTCCGTCAGGCGTGCAAGCTCGTTACCGGTAATCACCCGCGGCGCCGTCGAACGCACCAGCCCGATCTCGCGCGCCACTGCGGTGGCCGTCTGCGGATGATCGCCGGTGACCATGATGACCTGGATGCCGGCCGCGTGGCACGCCGCAATGGCGCCGGGCACCTCGAGCCGCACCGGGTCCTCCAGTCCAACCAGCCCGGCGAAGACCAGACCGCTCTCCCATTCCGCGCGCGGTGTTTCTGCGGGTAGCGCGCGATAAGCAAAGGCCAGCACACGCATGCCTTGTTGCGCGAAGGCAGATTCAGCTGCGCGTATGCCTGCACGCGCACTGTCGGTGAGTGCAACGGTGCCGCTGCGCGTCTCGCTGGCGGCACACAGTGGCAACACGGTTTCGAGCGCGCCCTTGCAATACAGCATGGTCCCGGCCGGTGTTGCATTCAGAGTGGAAAACCGCTTGCGGTCGCTGTCGAAGGCAATTTCGTCTTCGCGCGGATAAACCTCGCCGGGCTGCGTGTGGGCCATTTCGAGCAGCGTGACTTCCATCGGATCGCCGAGCCACTGTCTGCCATCGACGGCGGCGACCTCGCGCAAGGAATGGCAGTGGCGCGCGACCTCGAACAGGCGGCGGCCGCGCCACGTCTCATCCGCCGTCGTGCGTGCAGCATCGTATGCAAACTCTCCGTCGGCAAAATACAGCCGCTTCACGCGCATGCGGTTCTGCGTCAGCGTGCCGGTCTTATCGGTGCAGATAACGGTAGTCGAACCCAGCGTTTCGACCGCCGGCAGATGCCGGATCAATGCGTTGCGTTTGGCCATGCGCTGCGTGCCCATCGCCAGCGCCAGCGTCACCGTCGGCAGCAGCCCCTCGGGCACATTGGCGACGATGATGCCGATGGCGAAAATGACGTTTTGCCAGAACGGAAAGCCCAGCGCCGTTCCCAGCGCAAAAAATCCAACACCAAGCACCGTTGCCAGTACCGCGATCAGGCGGCTCAGCCGCGCAATTTCCATCTGCAGCGGCGAGAGCGGCGCGCGCGCACTTTGCGCCAGCCGCGCGATGCGGCCGAATTCCGTGCGCATGCCGGTCGCAAACACCAGTGCCTGCGCAGCACCGGCCTCCACCGCGGTGCCGGCCAGCACGACGTTGCGGCTGGCGAGCAGGTCCTCGCCCGCGCTCGCGCGCGCGTCCTTGTCGCTGGACGATGACTCGCCGGTAATGGTCGACTCGTTGACGCGCAGCCCGTGCGCAACGATCACGCGGCCATCCGCCGGCACCTGGTCGCCCTCGCGCAACTCAATGATGTCACCCGGCACCAGCTGGTCCGCAGTCAACTGCACCGCCGCACCATCGCGCAGGACCATCACCTGCGCCGGCAGCAATTTCGTCAGCGCGGCGATGGCGCGCTCGGCGCGGTACTCCTGCCAGAACGAAAACACGCCGTTGATAAGGATGACACCGACGATCGCAGCGGCCAGCGTCGCCATGCCCGACTCGGGATCGCGCCACTGCGCCACCAGAGCCAGCGCCGCGGCGAGCCACAGGATCAACGCGAAAAACCCCGTGAATTGCCGCGCGCAGCGGCGCCAGCCTGCTTCGTGTTCTATTTTTTCGAGACGATTACCGCCGAATTCATCGCGCCGTCGTGCCGCCTCGGCCGAAGTGAGGCCCTGCCTGCCGCTGTTCAAGCTGGCAAGCGCGGCTTCAACGCTGATCTGGTTTATCTTCATGGTCCCGTGCAGGACTGCAAACGTCGGCGCCAACAGATCCGGCTATACGGCAAATGACCGGGAGAAACCCATCTTAGGCGCCCGCACCGCCGGCCGTTTGACTTGCGTCAACGGGTCAATTGCACGTGGGCACCGGTTTGGACTGCCCCGTCGGATCGCCGGCGTTTCAGGACCGCAGCTGCGCCACCTCGGCTTCAAGTTCGGCGATACGACGATCGCGCGTTTCGAGCATGCCTGCCACTTCGGACGCTGCGAAGCGCTGCGGAATATGCTGCGGACAGTTGGCATCCCACGCGTTGATCGTGAACACGATGGCCTGCTCTGCTCTGGCCTTGTAGTCCGCCGGCATCAGTGTCGCCAGGAGCGCGGCATCGTTTTCGACGACACGCGCCTCGCCCCAGATCTTGACGCGCCGGCGCTGCGCGTAATCGAGCAAAAACAGATGCGCCTTGGAGTTTTCGTGCAGATTGCCGGCCGTGATGAACTGGCGGTTACCGCGGTAATCGGCAAACGCGATGGTCCTTTCGTCGATGACGTGCAGGAAACCCGCAGGACCGCCACGATGCTGGATATAGGGCTGGCCGGCGGCGTTGGCAGTACCCAGAAACACACTGGTTTGCGCGGCGATGAACCCGGCGAGGTCCGCCGTGATGGTGGTATGCCAGCCGTCACCCTCCTCCATCCGTGCATAGGCGTGACGCGAACCTTTGCGCGACTGAATCGACTTGACGACGGGCGTAAACGCCACGTCGCTCGGAATTTTGAATGTATCGCCCATGACATTTCCTCTTTTGGCAACTGCAGATTCGTCGCGCGGCGGGGCGCACTGCGCCGCCGCGCCCGTCACCACTTACGCGGCGCGCAACAAATCAACCTGCGGAAAATCGATTTCGGTCTGCGCCACTTCGTTGACGTAGTTGGTCAGCGTATTGAGCGCAACGTGCACGACAATTTCCATGATCTCGGCGTCGTTGTAGCCTGCGCGTTTCACCGCCTGCACGTCGGCATCGGTTACGTGGCCGCGCGCCCTGACGACCTGCGCCGCGAAACGCACCGCGGCATCGGCCTTCGGGTCGAGCGAGGTGCCGTTACGGTTGGCGATGATTTCTGCGTCGTCTAGTTTGGCCATGTTCCTGCCGAGGTAGCTGTGAGCGGCGAGGCAATAGTTGCAACCGTTGATCTCGGCAACCGCCAGTGCGACGCGTTCGCCTGTTTTCGCGCCCAACGTGCCTTTGCCGAGCGCACCGCTGAGGCTGAGATAACCACCCAGTGCGGCTGCGCTGTTACCGAGCACTTTCATCAAGTTCGGCACGATGCCGAGTTGCTTGTTTACGGCATCCAGCAGAGGACGCGAAGCGGCGGGGGCTTGTTCGACGGCAGGGGTGGTGATTCGGCTCATGGCAATTTCCTTTAAGGGTGGTTTCGCTTCGCCGCGCACCGTGCGCCGCGAATGGAACGCATCTTGCCAAGTTCCAACAAAAAGAAGAATAATCGAAAATTACAATTTATTGTTCCACTTATTGGAATACTGAATGGACCGATTGCACCTGATGACAGTATTCGCCGCGGTGGCCGAGGCGGAAAGTTTCGCCGGCGGCGCGCGCAAACTCGGCATGTCTCCACCCGCGGTGACGCGGGCCATTGCCGCGCTTGAAGCGCGCCTGCAGGTCAGGCTGCTGACGCGCACCACCCGCTTTGTGCGGGCCACCGACGCCGGCCTGCGTTACCTTGCCCACGCCCGGCGCATCATCGCCGACGCCGACGAGGCCGATGAGGCGGCCGCCGGCGTGCACGGCGTGCCGCGCGGCCAGCTTGCCGTCACCGCGCCCGTGCTGTTTGGCCGCCTCTACGTCATGCCCGGCATTATCGAATATCTCAAACGCTTTCCGGAGATGTCGGTGTCCGCGCTGTTTCTCGACCGCGTGGTCAATCTGATCGAGGAAGGCATGGATGTTGGAGTGCGCATTGGCGAACTGCCGGATTCAAGCTTGCACGCCGTCGGCGTTGGCCACGTTCGTCGTGTCGTCTGCGCGTCGCCCGACTATCTCAAAAAGAACGGCACGCCGCGCACGCCGGCCGAACTCGCGCAACACACGATCATTGCGGCCAGCCCCGTTTCGCCGTCGCTTGAATGGAAATTCGTCAAAGACAAAAAGACCGTCAGCGTAAAGGTGCAACCGCGACTAACGGTGACCAACAATGAATCTGCGATCGTCGCCGCGACACAGGGCTTTGGATTAACGCGTCTTCTGTCGTACCAGATCGCGCACCACCTTGCCGCCGGACAACTGAAAGCGGTGCTGGTCAATCATGAACCGGCGAAACTGCCAATCCATGTGCTGCACCGCGAAGGCCGGCAGGCCCCGGCGAAAGTGCGGACATTCGTCGATCTGCTGGTGGAGACCCTGCGCAAAAACAAGGCACTCAACTAAGTTTGCACATTCGGGGACTGGTTTATGGAAACAGCCAGTCGGCCAGCGCCGCAAAAGCATACGCAATAATCAGCGCGAAGCAGAAGATCGCGGTGCTGCGCGTGAAAGACTTGGGGATGTCCATATCGTCAAGCCAGCGTTTGGTGTAATGGCTGGCGGCGAAATAAACGACGGTGGAAACAATCAGTCCGAGCATGCGTCCGGCCTCAATTTAATCCGACCGGTTCCAGCACACGAAGCACCGGCCGGATCGTTCCACGTGTCGAGCTCCACAATTTTCCCGAGGATTGTAGCCCTGAAAAATCAATCGAAGAAGTCATGCTCTGCTCCGCAGAAGTCGGGTTTATTTGGCAGCGCCAAAACTAAAATCGTCGAAAGCCGTGACACTGTCCGCCTTGGTCCAGACCCCGACCGCGCCGGCGTTGGCGATGTGCTTGTCGGTAACGCGTATGTACGATTTGCCATCGAGCATCACCTCGATGTCTGCGCCCGAAAATACGACCCGCAGGGTGTGCCAGACATTGGGCGGCACCGGAGCGTCAACATACTTGATCGTCTTGCGGCTACCGCCTTCGGTGTAATACAAAGACACATTATCTTCGAGCGCGTTGGCGCGCGCGACGTAGTAGTTGTCGCCGTCCGCCCAGCGCCAGACGACACCGCCGGCCTGATCTTCGCGCCCAGACAGCGACTTGAATTTCACTGCAACGAAGCCGTCCTTGATGGAAACGCCGCTTTTTACGCACCAGGGAAAGGTGCCGCTGCCGGTTTGCTTGAGAACATTGGGTTTGCTCGGCGCGGTGGCGTCGCCCTCGACCTGCCAGCGCGGACTGCC
>JANXSE010000370.1 GCA_025356695.1 Betaproteobacteria bacterium | reverse complement strand
GCCAATGCGGCGCGTAATGGCGTGTTCGCGGCGATTCTTGCCGAGGCCGGACTGACGGGGCCCGATGACGCGATTGTGGGCAAGGCCGGTTTGCAGCACGCGGTGGGGAAGTTCGAGTGGGCGCCGTTCGGCGGACGCGGCGGGCCGTTTCGCGTGTGCGAAACCCATCTCAAATATTTTCCGGCGGTGGTGCATTCGCAGAGTCCGATTGCCGCTGCGATTGAATTACACGGCAAGGTCAAGCCGGAAGAGATCGAATCGATCATCGTCGACAGTTACTGGGTGGCCAACCGTTATACTAATCGCGCTTCGCCGTTGTGGCAGCCGGGCACGCGCGAAACCGCCGATCACAGCCTGCCGTACATCATTGCCGCAGCGTTGGTCGACGGCACCATCAGTGAAAAGAGTTTTGACGAAGAGCGGCTGCGCGATCCGCGCATTGCCGGTCTGATGAAACGCATGGTCCTGCGCGAGAAGCCGGAGTTTACCCAACTGCATCCGGTGAAATGGCCCTGCGTCATCGAGGTGACGACGAAGGACGGCAAAACGCACAGTGCGTCGGTCGAATACTTCAAGGGCCATGCGAAAAATCCGCTTTCTGACGGAGAAGTCGAACATAAATTCCGTGAACTGACCGGGGGACGGCTGGAGGCGGGGCAGGCCGACCACATACTGGAAACTGTCTGGAAGCTCGACGCGCTGACCGACATCGGCCGGTTGATCGATTTGATGGCCATCAAGGGGGCAGCATGAGAATCACTGCAATTCGTCAGGCCGTGGCACCGCTCAATTCGGCAATCAGCAACGCCTATATCGACTTCAGCAAGATGACGGCAAGTGTTGTTGCCGTTGTCACCGACGTTAAACGCGATGGCAAATTCATCACGGGTTACGGTTTTAATTCCAACGGTCGCTACGCGCAGGCCGGTTTGCTGCGCGAGCGTTTCATCCCGCGTTTGATGGAGGCCGATCCGGCCGCGCTGGTGAACGAGGCTGGCGACAATCTCGATCCGCACAAAGTGTGGGCAACGCTGATGGCGAATGAAAAGCCCGGCGGCCACGGCGAACGCTCGGTCGCCGTCGGCGTTCTCGATATGGCGGTGTGGGATGCGGTAGCGAAAATCGAGGGCAAGCCGCTGTATCGCGTGCTTGGTGAGCGTTACCGCGGCGGCGAGGTCGACGACAAGGTGTTCATCTACGCGGCGGGCGGTTATTACTATCCTGGCAAAAACCTCACGGTCTTGCAGGACGAGATGAAGAAGTATCTCGATCTCGGTTACAGCGTGGTGAAAATGAAAATCGGCGGTGCGCCGCTGGCCGAAGACTTAAAACGCATTGAAGCGGTGATCAAGGTGGCGGGCGGCGGCAAGAATGTCGCCGTCGATGCCAACGGTCGCTTCGATCTGAAAACCGCCGTCGAATACGCGCGTGCGCTGGAACCCTATGGCCTGTTCTGGTACGAAGAGGCGGGAGATCCGCTCGACTTCCAGTTGCAGGCTGAACTCGCCAATCACTACAAGGGGCCGATGGCGACTGGTGAAAACCTGTTTTCGACGCTGGACGCGCGCAATCTGATCCGCCACGGCGGCATGCGCGCCGAACGCGACTGGCTGCAGTTCGATTGCGCGCTGTCTTACGGCCTCGTCGAATATTTGCGCACCGTCGAGATGCTGAAGGCCAACGCGTGGTCGCCGCGGCGTTGCATACCGCACGGCGGGCACCAGATGTCGCTGAATATCGCCGCCGGCCTCGGACTCGGCGGCAATGAATCCTATCCGGATGTGTTCCAGCCCTTCGGCGGTTTCGCCGACAAGACGCCGGTTGAGGGCGGTTACGTTTCGCTGCCGCAGATTCCCGGCGTGGGTTTCGAGGCGAAGGCGAAACTTCATGCGCTGATGCGCACGCTGACTTGAGAATTCGAAAAATCGTTCACGGAGAAAAAATGACTGCAAACGCACAATCCACCGCCGCGCCGGCCGCCGACGGCCGCAAGATCCACCAGCGCGACGGCATGCCGCACCTGTTTCGACCGATCAGCTTTCGTTCTGTAACCTCGCGCAACCGCATCATGGTCTCGCCGATGTGCCAGTATTCGGCCGTCGACGGCGTGCCGAACGACTGGCATTTGCAGCATCTCGGTTCGCGCGCGGCCGGCGGCGCCGGCATCGTTTGCGCCGAAGCGACCAATACCGAGGCGCGCGGACGCATCACGCCGGGTTGCACCGGTTTGTGGAACGACGAGCAGCGCGATGCCTTCGCGCGAATTGTGCGATTGATCAAAGCGCAGGGCGCGCTGGCTGCGGTGCAGATTGGTCATGCCGGCCGCAAGGGTTCAAGTGCAGCGCCGTGGCAGGGCGGCAAACAACTCTCGCTGGCCGAAGGCGGCTGGGAAAACGTTTCCGCATCGGCGTTGCCGTTCAGCGAAGGGCAGCGGCCGCCGCAGGCAATGGACCTCGCCACGGTGAAGGCGACGATCGACGGTTTTGCCGCCAGCGCGCGGCGCGCGCACCAGGCCGGTTTCGACATCATCGAACTGCACGGTGCGCACGGCTATCTGATTCATCAGTTCCTGTCGCCGCTGTCGAACCAGCGCAGCGACCAATACGGCGGCAGTTTCGACAACCGCATCCGCTTTCTGCTCGAAGTGATCGACGCCACGCGCAGCGAATGGCAGGACGACAAGCCGTTGTTCGTGCGCCTGTCCTGTGTCGACTGGGTCGAAGGTGGCATTGCGTTCGACGACACGGCCAAACTGGTGCAGTTGCTCAAAGAAGGCGGCAAGGTCGATCTGATCGATGCGTCGAGCGGTGGTCTCGATCCGCGCCAGAAAATCCCGCTCTATCCCGGTTACCAGACGCATTTCGCCGCCGACCTCAAGCGTCGCACCGGCATCGCCACCGGCGCCGTCGGCATGATCAGCGCGCCGAATCTCGCCGAGCATATCGTTGCCAGCGGCCAGGCCGATCTCATCATCATGGCGCGCGCGCTGCTGAACGACCCGTACTGGCCGTTGCATGCGGCGAAGGTGTTAAAGGCAAAAATCGCCTGGCCGCCGCAATACGAGCGCGGCGACGTGTTCTGAGAAGTAAGCGAAGCTACGTACGCCGGACTACAGATTGCAGGGCAGTACCGACGCGCTATTGTGGCCTCGCATTATCTCCAGCAAGATATTCCGGCCGCGCACAACCTGCGCGGCCTTTTTTTCGCGCTTGCCTGTTCAGGCGATGGCCGGACGCGCCGCGCCGCAGTTCCAGCAGTCGGTGAACTGCCCTTCCAGCGCTTCGCCGCATTGCGCGCAGGTCCAGCGTTCGTGACGGTGCCGCCAGGCCGGCGTGCCGCGCAGAAATTCGCCGACCAGTCGCTGCGCCTCGGCGTCAGCCGACACATCGAGGATCCACACCGTCGGCAGGACCGGCAGTTCGCCAAAAGCGCCGTAGAGCTGGTCGCCGCGCACTTCGGCGCGGATGCCCTCGGCTTCGAGCATGCCGCGGATCAAATGCGCCTCGGTCGGATGTTTGGCGGTGAAGACGTGTTTCATGCATGCCATTGTGCAACGAACGTGATGCAAGTCAACCGCCACCGCTGCGGGCGGCATCAGTCGTGCGTGCTAAACTTCACGCTCAGGAGCACGCTCCGTCATCCGGGATTGCGCGCAAACGCCATGTTTGAAAGCAGGCAGCAGAAGGTCATCCCGCGGCCGCGTTTTGTGCGGCGGGTGATTGCGTCAGTGGCGGTGTCGGCGGCGATTGCGGCCGTCGCGCTGGTAATCGGCGTGCTCGGCTATCATCAGATCGCCGGCCTTGCGTGGATCGATGCGCTGCACAATGCCTCGATGATCCTCGGCGGCATGGGGCCGGTGGCGGAGATGAAAACGGACGAGGCAAAGCTTTTTTCGTCGGCTTACGCGCTGTTTTGCGGCCTGGTGTTCATCAGTATCGTGGCGGTGACGCTGGCGCCGGTGCTGCACCGGATATTGCACCGTTTCCACATGGACGAATCCGATTTGAAGCATTGACTGGAGCCAAGCATGACGACATTGAATATTTTCTGCGCCGGCGCCGGGCAGGCGGTGGTCAGCCAGCTGGCGGCAAAGTTTCAGCGCGAAAGCGGCAACCTCATGCACGCCGAATACGGCGCAGTGGGTGCGATGAAGGCGCGCGTTCTATCAGGTGCGCCGGCCGATATCATCATTCTCACCGCTGCGTTGATCGATGAACTGATTGCCGCCGGCGAAGTGATTGCTGCGACGCGCGTCGATCTCGGCAAGGTCGGCACCGGTGTCGCGGTGCGCACCGGCACGCCGCGCCCCGATGTGCGCAACGTTGATGTGTTGCGCGGAAACATACTCGCGGCGACACGCATCGTCTGCCCCGATCCGGCGGTGGCGACCGCGGGCAAGGTGGTGTTGAAGGTGCTCGACCAGTTGGGTGTCGCCACTGAGGTCACGCCGCGCCTGCAGTATTTTCCCAACGGCTATGCGGCGATGGCGAACCTTGCGCAAAGCGACGGCCTGCTCGAAATGGGCATTACGCAGGTAACGGAAATTCTCGCCAATCCGGGCGTTACGCTGGTCGGGCCGCTGCCCGGCCCGGTGCAGAACATGGCGGTCTACACGGCCGGTGTCGCGGTGCGTTCAGCGCATCCGGAACGTTCGCGTGAATTCATCCGGCGACTGACTGGATTCAGCGCGCAGCCCATACTAAGCGCGGCGGGGTTCGTGGTCGGCGGCTGAGGGTTTGCTGAGGCGCGGTGACGGCGGAAAGCGGCAGAATGTCGGCCAGTGCCGCTTGAAGAAGAGACCGGAAAAAACGGTTTGCATCCGGTTCAATAATATTACGCTCTTAGTATACCATGGCAGCCTTGCGCCAGCGGGGCGCATTGTGCGAACGTCGCGCCCTGGCTTGAGCCGGGGAGGTGCCCGCTACCGGGGCTTCCACAAACTGCCGCACCCACACTTGCAGGAGACACCATGAACCGCATCGTTCATCTGGCACTGAAGGTTGAAGACCTTGAAAAGACCACCGAGTTTTACGAAAAAGTGTTCGGCTTTCGCGAAGTCGAAACGCGCAAGACCCGCGATCACCTGTCGCGCCATCTGTCCGACGGTGCAATCGATTTCACGCTGATCCAGTACGATCAGGGCACGCAGTCGGCCGAATCGAAGGCGTCGGGTGAAAAGCCCTGCATTCATCATTTCGCCGTCGAAGTCGAGGACATCGAAAAATCGACCGCCGAAATCAAGACCTACGGTTGCGAAATCATCAGCGACCCGGGTGTGATACCGGTCAAATTTCGCGCGCCCGGCGGCACCGTGGCCGAACTCGTTCCGGTCGGGCGTTACAAGAAGCCCAAGTTCGTCTGATTACAGATGCGCCGTCGCTGACCGGCGGCGCAAGGGATTGCATGGAAGAAAAATCGCAGAAAACCGGTGACCTCTGGTCCGGACTGGCACTGGCGGCGCTGGGTGTTTACGTCGTCGTGGAAGCGCGACAATGGGATTATCTGGGGCCGGACGGACCCGGTGCCGGGTTCTTTCCGTTGTGGTACGGCATTGCGATGATCGTGCTATCGGCGGCGTTGGTGATTTCCAGTATCAAGCGCATGCGTTCGGCGGCGGACAGTGCAATTGATTGGGCACGCGCACGCCGCGCGCTGTTCGTGTGGCTGATGCTCGTAGTCTGCGTCGCATTGCTGAAGTGGCTGGGCTTCGTGATCAGCTATGCGCTGTTTACCTTTTTTGTCGTGCGATGGATGTACCAGCGGCCGGCGCGAAGTGCCGTGCTGGTTGCGGTGAGCTGCACGGCCGGTTTTTATCTGATTTTTCAGATTGCGCTCGGCGTGGCATTGCCGGCCGGCGTATTCGGTTTCTAGGACGCCAATGGATATTCTCAGCGGTCTCTGGAACGGATTTGCGGTTGCGCTGGCGCCGATCAATCTGTGGTGGTGCTTCGTCGGCGTGTTTTTGGGAACGGTGGTCGGCATCCTGCCCGGGCTTGGCCCGCCGGCCACCATCGCCATGCTGCTGCCGCTGACATTCCAGATGCCGCCGGCCAGCGCGATGATCATGCTCGCCGGCATCTACTACGGTGCCAAATACGGCGGTTCGACAACGTCCATCCTGCTCAACGTGCCGGGCGAGTCGGCGTCGGTGGTGACCTGTCTCGACGGCTACCAGATGGCGCGCAAAGGGCGCGCCGGCCCCGCTCTGGGCATTGCCGCGATTGCGTCGTTTATCGCCGGCACCGTCGGCGTGCTCGGCCTCATGCTGGTGGCGCCGCCGCTGTCGAAATTTGCGCTGTCTTTCAGTTCACCCGAGTATTTCGCACTGATGACGCTCGGACTGGCGCTGGTAGTGCTGCTGGCCGGGCGTTCCATGATCAAGGCGCTGCTTTCGATGCTGTTCGGGTTGTGGATCGCGACCATGGGCACCGACCTGTTCAGTTCATCCTCGCGTTTTACGTTCGGCAATGTGGAACTGCTTGATGGCATCGATTTCGTCGTCGCGGCGATTGGCATCTTCGCGCTCGGTGAGGTCATCAGCAACATGGAAACGCTGGAGTCGGCACAACTGCTGCCGGTGCCGAAAGGCCTGCGCAATCTGCTGCCGACCATGCAGGACATGAAGGACTGCCGCTTTGCTTTTTTCAACGGCTCGGTGGTTGGCTTTCTGACCGGCACCTTGCCCGGTGCCGGTTCGACCATTGCCTCATTCATTTCTTACGGCATTGAAAAAGCGGTGTCGAAGCATCCGGAAAAGTTCGGTACCGGATTGATCGAGGGCGTCGCCGCGCCGGAAGGGGCGAACAATTCGGAAACCGGTGGCGCGCTGGTGCCGCTTTTGACACTGGGCATACCGGGCTCGGGTACCACGGCGATGCTGCTGGCGGCGCTGGTGTTATGGGGCTTCAAGCCGGGACCGTTGCTGATCCAGGAACATCCCGATCTGTTCTGGGGGCTGGTCGCCAGCATGTACATCGGCAACATCATGCTGCTGGTGCTCAATATGCCGCTGGTTCCGTTGTTCGCCCAGATTCTGCGTTTGCCGGTGCATGTGCTTTATCCGCTGATCTTCGGTGTTTCGCTGATCGGCGTTTACAGCGTGTCGGGCAGCCTGTTCGATGTCGGTCTGCTGATGGCATTCGGACTGCTCGGCTACCTGATGCGCAAACTTGATTACCCGACGGCGCCGCTGATTCTCGGGCTGGTACTCGGCGATGGCATGGAGCGCGCGTTGCGCCAGTCACTGATGATGTCGCAGGGTGATCTGTCGATTCTCGTCGGCCGTCCGATTTCAGCAGTGATGCTGGCGGTGGCCGGACTGATGCTGCTGCTGCCGCTGTTCGGCAAAATCAACCGCTGGCGCGTACAGGCGCTCGAGCAGTCCGAAGGCGAAGCGTGATTTATACAAGGAGCAAGACATGCGTGGACTGAAATACTACTGCGGCATTTTGATCGCCGGCATCGCGATTGCGCCGGTTTTTGCGCAGGGCTGGAAGCCGACGCGTCCGGTTGAAGTCGTTGTGCATACCGGCCCCGGTGGCGGTAGCGATACGCTGGCGCGCGCGGTGGCGCAGATGATCGAGAAGGAAAAGCTGGTGCCGGTGCGGCTGCAGGTGGTGAACAAGACCGGCGGTAACGGTTCGGTGGCAGCGGCCTATCTCGCCGAGAAAAAGGGCGACGTCAACACGATCGGATTTTTTACCGGCGTGTGGCTGACCAACCCGCTGGTGGCGGTCGAGGCCAAGGTCACGCTGCGCGAGCTGACGACGGTGGCGCGCCTGGTGCTGGAACCGGCGGTCATTGCTGTGAAATCGGATGCGCCGTTCAAAACGATGAAAGATTTCATCGAGGCGGCGAAAAAAGCGCCGGGCACGCTCAAGCAGTCCGGCGGTTCGATTACGAGCCGCGACAACGTGGTGCGGCAGTTGCTGCAAAAAAGCACCGGCGCACAGTGGGCCTACATTTCATTTCCCGGTGGCGGCGAGCGCATTTCCGCCCTGCTCGGCGGCCACGTCAACATGATGGTGATCGAGCCGCAGGAGGCCGGCGAGCACATTCGCGCCGGCAGCATGCGCGTGCTTGCGCAAATCGCCAGCAAGCGCCTGTCGTCGTTCCCGAACGTGCCGTTGTTGAAAGAGGCCGGTTACGACGTTCCGGTGGTGCCGCAGGTGCGCGGCGTGGTCGCTCCCCCCGGCATTCCCAAAGAAAACCTCGACTACTGGGAAGGGGTCTTCCGCAAATTTGTGCAGACCGCGACCTGGAAAAAATATCTGGAGGACAACCAGTTCGAGGATGGTTACCAGAACAGCGCCGACCTGCTGAAGTTCGTCGATACCTTCAGCGCGCAGATGTCGGAGATTCTGAAGGATGCCGGCGTCAAAGTCGTCCGTTAGGCTGCCTATGACGACAACGACCACCGGCGCGGCAGTCGCCGAACGTATTGCCGACGCTGTCATCGCGTTGCGGCAGCGCACGCTGCCGGTGGCATTGCGTGCGCGTGCCGAGGAACTGCTGATCGACGTGTCGGGCCTTTGCGTCGCTGCGCGTCATAACGACTATATAAAAGCGTTGATCGCCAGTGTCGATGCCGGCGGCTGCTGCACGGCGCTTGGCCACGCGCAGACATTTCGCGCCGAAGACGCAGCGATGATCAACGGCACCGCCGCGCATGGCGAAGACTTCGACGACACCTTCGAAGGCGGGCCGGTACATAGCAGCGCAGTGATCGTGCCCGCGGTGCTGGCGGCCTGCGAACGATTCAATCTCGATGGCCGCGCGGCGCTCACGGGCATCATCGCCGGCATCGAGACGCTGTGCCGGCTTTGTTTTGTCATGCCGAAAGCGATTCACAGGGCCGGTTTTCATCCGACCAGCGTGTTGGGGTCTATGGCCTCCACCGTGGCGGTGAGTACCGCGCTGGGTCTCGATCGCAGCCAAATGGTCAATGCGCTCGGCAACGCGGGGAGTTTGTCGTCTGGCATCATAGAATATCTCGCCGAGGGCGCGTGGACCAAGCGCCTGCACGCGGGCTGGGCGTCGCGCATCGGCATCCATGCTGCGCGCATCGGACAGCAGGGTTTTCTCGGCCCGCGTACCGTTTTTGAGGGCACGCACGGATTGTTCAACGGCTTTGCCCGTACCGGCGCCGGCGATTTCGAGGCGATGCTGCGCGGCTTCGGCGAAGAGTGGCACATGCTGAAGTTGACCTTCAAGCCGTACGCGACCGGCACCATGAACCAGCCGTACATCGATTGCGCACTGCGTCTGGCGCAGAAGGGCTTCGCGGCCGAGGATGTGGAGTCGGTGTTGTGCGAAACCGCAGAGGGTTATGTGCATCGTCTGTGGGATCCGCTTGCATCGAAACACAAACCGGCCAACGACTACGCGGCGAAATTCAGCGCGCCGTTCAATATCGCAGTGGCTTTTGTTACGGGCGGCGGCGGACTTGAAGCTTTTAGCGAAAAGACGGTGCGTGATCCGCGCATCCTCGCGCTGGCCGGCAAGGTGAATTACGTCGTTGACCCGAACAATCCCTATCCGAAGGCCTACACCGGCCATGTGAAGATGACCTTGAAGGACGGCCGGGTGTTCGAGGAGCGGCAGCCGCACATTCGAGGCGGCGTTAACGATCCACTGTCGCGCAATGACATCGAGCGCAAATTCCGCGGCAATGCCGCGTTCGGCGGCTGGAGCGAACAACAGGCGACGCAGTTTCTGCAATTTGCGCGCGGCGTATTCGACGGCCCACTCGATTTATCGCCGTATCGCGCATAATCGCCGGCATCACCGCGGGGAGGGGTTCCATGCAGAGCACGATGATGGATTTTCCGCTGACGCTGGCGCATATCCTCAAACGCTCCGGCCAGCTGTTCGGCGCGTCGGAGGTGGTATCACGCCTTCCCGATAAATCGCTGCATCGCTATTGCTATCGAGATTTTCACCGCCGCGCGCAGGCGCTTGGCGGCGCGTTGCAGGCCTACGGACTCAAGCCGGGCGACCGCGTTGCCACCTTGATGTGGAACCATTACGCCCACCTCGAAGCTTATTTCGGCATTCCCTGCGCCGGCTTCGTGCTGCACACACTTAATCTTCGTTTGCATCCTGACGACATCGCTTATATCGCCAAACACGCGGGTGACCGTGTCCTGATCGTCGATGACGTCTTGTTGCCGCTATACGAGAAATTCCACGACCAGGTGAAGTTCGAACGCGTCATCGTGGTGCCGCTGACCGGTGCGCCGGTGGCGGCGGGGTATGAAAATTACGAAGAGGTCATCGGGAGCGCGCAACCGCTCGTCGCACCGCGGCTGGACGAAAACGCGGCCGCCGGCATGTGCTACACCTCGGGCACGACGGGGCGGCCGAAAGGGGTGGTGTATTCGCATCGCGCGCTGGTACTGCATTCGATGGCTAGCGCGATGGGCGACACGCTGGCGCTGACCCAGGCCGATTCGCTGTGTCCGGTGGTGCCGATGTTTCATGTCAATGCCTGGGGCCTGCCGTTCACCGGCGTCATGGTTGGCTGCAAACTCGTATTGCCCGGGCCGCATCTTGATGCGTCGAGTCTGCTCGATTTATATCACTCCGAGGCCGTGACGTTTACCGCCGGCGTGCCGACGATCTGGATGGGCATCCTGAGCGCGCTGGAAAAAAGTCCGGGGCAATGGAAGCTGACACCGGGCATGCGCATGGTGGTCGGCGGCGCGGCGGCATCGGAGGCGATGATCCGCGCCTTCGACAAACACAACCTGCGCGTCCTGCACGCCTGGGGCATGACCGAGACCGCGCCGCTGGGTACCACCGCGCATCTGAAGGCATCGTTGCAGTCGTTGTCCGAAGACGAGCGTTATGCCTATCGCATTAAGCAGGGACTGCCCGCGCCGTTCGTCGAGGTGCGTACCATGACCGACAACGGCGAGGCGCCGTGGGACGGCGCGACGATGGGCGAACTGCAGGTGCGCGGACCGTGGATTGCCGCGGGTTATCACGACCTGGCGACGGAAGCCGACAAGTGGACGGTCGACGGCTGGTTTCGCACCGGCGACGTCGCCACCATTGATGCCGAGGGCTACGTCAAGATCACCGATCGCACCAAGGATCTCATCAAGTCCGGCGGCGAGTGGATCAGTTCGCTCGATCTCGAAAATGCATTAATGGCGCACTCCGCAGTGCAGGAAGTCGCGGTGATCGGCGTGGCGCATCCGAAATGGGACGAGCGTCCGCTCGCGGTCGTTGTGTTGAAAGCCGGCGCGCAGGCCGACGAGGCGGAACTGCGCACCTTTCTCTCACCCAAACTGGCGAAGTTCTGGCTACCGGAGGCGTTTGTTTTTGTGAGCGAGATTCCGCGCACCTCCACCGGCAAAATGCTGAAGGCGGCGTTGCGCGATCAATATCGCGACTGGCGCTGGCACTAGAAGCGGAACGCATGTTTTGGCCAACCGCGGCACGGCTTCGCGCGTTGTACCCGCGGTGGATTTTTCGCGGCGTGTGCGCGATGATAGGAAAAAACGAATATGACGCGTGAATGGTACCGACCGCCGGCACCGGCGCGATCAATCTGGCTGCGAGGCTTTGGTGTCTGAAACCCCGACTTACCGCAATTCGCTGACGCTCGGCACGATGCTGCTCGAATACCGGCTCGACTCGGTGCTCGGCGCTGGCGGTTTCGGCATGACGTATCTCGGCTGGGACATCAACCTCGAAAAACACGTCGCCATCAAGGAATATCTGCCCGGCGAACTCGCTATCCGCGCGCTCGACGGCAGCGTCGTGCCGGTCAACACCGAGAGCGAATACAACTACAAGTGGGGCCTTGAACGTTTCATTCAGGAGGCGCGCACGCTGGCCAAGTTCAGCCATCCGAACATTGTCCGCGTCAACCGCTACTTCGAAGCCAACGGCACCAGTTACATGGTGATGGATTACGAGGCGGGCGAGTCTTTTCATCAATATCTCAAGCGCAATCCGATGCCGCCGGAGATATGGCTCAAGCAGATGCTGATGCCCATTCTCGACGGCCTGCAGGCGGTGCACAAGGCGGGTTTTTTGCACCGCGACATCAAACCGTCGAATGTATTCATCCGCGAGAACGGCACGCCAGTGGTGCTCGACTTCGGCTCGGCGCGTCTGGCCGGTGGCGGCGCATCGCGGAACCTGACCGCGATCATTTCACCCGGCTACGCGCCGCTGGAACAGTATGCGGCCGATGGCAACCAGGGGCCGTGGTCGGATATTTATGCGCTGTCGGGAGTGATGTATCGCGCCGTCACCGGCGAGAACCCGCCCGACGCCGTCAAGCGTATGCGCGTGGACGAGGTGCCGGCGTCACTGGCCGCGGCGCGGGTGCGTTACGACGAGCGCTTCCTGCGCGCCATCGAGTGGGGCATGAAGGTCGAGGAACGTGTGCGCCCGAAGGACATCGGCGAATGGCGCGAGTTGTTCAGCGAGAAGCCGCCCGTCACCGCCTTGAACAGCGGCGGGGCGGCCGTCGCTGACGCCCCGACCTCGGCGCCAACCATACGCAACCCGTCGGTCCCGCCGCTGGCGGCCACCGCACCAATATCGACGGCGGCAGCAAGTCCGGCAAAAACACGCGTGTTGACGCGCACGCGCTGGAAGTGGCTGCGCCGCACCGCATTTTTTCTGATTCTGGCAGTCGGTGCTTCAATCTACATGAAGCAGCGCACCATTGAAAAGTCGCTGCACGCGGCGGCGGTACAGCAGCGCAACGAGGAGCTCGCCCCGGATCTTGAGCGCCGCATGACGCAGCGCTTCGAATCCACCGATACCGACAAGAGCGGTGCGATCAGCCGCGATGAGCTGGCGCAACGCCTGCCGGCCTATGCCAGCCGTTTTGCAGAAATCGACAGCAATGGCGATGGCATGGTGTCGCTGGGCGAATTGACCGCCTTTATGCAGAAGGAGGGGCTGTCCGACGAACTGCGCGACAGTGAACCCAAGTCTGCCGCTGCGGAAAAGGCGCCGCCCGCGGCCAAACCTGAAACCGTGACCATCGCCGTGCCGCCGGGGAAGGCGGAGATTACGCCGAATTCTTCGCAGGATCCGTCCGTGCCGCAAACGGTCATGCAGGAATTCACCGGCGCCGATCGCGACGGCAACGGTTACCTCACACCTGACGAAGTCAAAGGCCGCTTCCCGTATATCGAACGCAATTTTTCGCAGGTTGATGCCAATGGCGACGGCCGTATTTCGCCGTTGGAACTTGCGCACCTGCGGCGTCAGCAGATGCAGCAGAAGGCGCGTCGCTGAATGACCGGTGAAGGTGTTTTTCCACCGTGCCGCGAAACGATGGCAAGGCTTGGTTTTAACTGGAAAATCAGCGATGATGCGCGGGCTGGTGATATTCCACCGGTATTGCCGTCGCGGAGCCCATGGTCGAAATTCTGAATTATCGCAATGCACTGCCGCTGGATTCGATGCTGCTCGAATACCGGCTGGAGTCCGTGCTCGGCGCCGGTGGTTTCGGCATGACCTATCTCGCCTACGATACCGTGCTCGAGAAGACGGTTGCGATCAAGGAGTATCTGCCGGTGGAACTGGCGGTGCGCGCGCCCAACGGCGGCATCGTGCCGGTCAATTCAGGCAGCGACTACAACTACAAGTGGGGCCTCGAGCGATTTTTGCAGGAGGCGCGGTTGCTCGCCAAGTTCAGCCATCCCAACATCGTATCGGTGCTGCGTTTTTTCGAGGCCAACGGCACCGCCTACATGGTGATGAATTACGAGTCGGGTCTGTCGTTCAGCCAGTTTCTCAAGCGCACGCCGCAGCCTGACGAAGCGATGCTGGTGGGGATGCTGCTGCCGCTGCTCGAAGGTCTGCAGGCCGTGCATGAGGCGGGTTTTCTGCACCGCGATATCAAACCTTCGAACCTGTTCATCCGCGACAGCGGCCAGCCGGTGCTGCTCGACTTCGGTTCGGCGCGGCTGGCCGCCGGCGCGACGACGCGCACCATGACTTCGATCCTGACGCCCGGCTACGCGCCGCTCGAACAATATTCGAATGACGGCAACCAGGGCCCGTGGACCGACATCTATTCGCTCGCCGCAGTGCTTTATCGCGCAGTGACCGGTGACAATCCGCCCGACGTGGTGACGCGCCTTAAAGATGATGCGGTGATGGATCAGCTGGTGGCGCGGCGCGACCGGTTCACCGTAGAATTTCTGCACGCCATCAACCGTGGGCTGGGAGTCGACGAAAAGACACGGCCGCAGTCGGTGCCGGAATGGAAGGCGATGTTTACCGGCGAAGCCCGTGCGTCGCAGCCTGCAGCACATTCAGGCGGCGACTCTGCAACAGAAGAGCAGACGCTCCTGGTCGAGCGGCCGGTGGCCAGAGTGCCATTCTGGAAAAGCATGTCGATGGCGCAGATGACCACATTTGCGGCCGGCGCATTGGCGCTTTTTCTGGTGATCGGCGGTGCCGAGCTGTTTGACCGCTTCAGCGATAGCGGTTCCGGCGATGGCGGCAATGGGGGTGACAACGCTGCGACCGAATCGCCGGGAAAACTGACGCCGCGCGAGTTTTATCTGCTTGACCGCGACCGCTCGGGATATCTGACGCCGGACGAGGTGAAGGGCGACGCGGTGATCGAACAGAATTTCCGCAAACTTGATCGCAACCGTGACGGTCGTCTGTCGCTGGAAGAGTTTACCGGCGCACCCTGACGCGCTGACCCGCGTAAGGACGGCGGTGCGCCGCCGACCGTGCGCAGAAGTCGCCTGGATACGCAGCGCGGATTTTTCGGAAGCCCTTGAATTGCATCGTTTATCATCTGGACTTATCATAGGTCAAGAAATGCGCGCCTGGCGCGTTCAAAATACTGGGGGGTGTCATGGGTCTTCGGCTTAAGTTCAACCTTGTACTGCTGCTGGTTTTTCTGCTCGGGCTGGGCGTTACCGGCTACGAATCATACGAACTTTTGCACAAGAACGCGCGCGAAGAGGTGCTGCGTAATGCCGGTGTCATGATGGAATCGGCGTTATCGATGCGTGGTTACACGGTTTCGCAGGTGCGCCCGGTGCTGCAGGTCGATCCGGAAAAATTCCTGCCGCAAAGTGTGCCCGCCTATGCAGCCACGGAGATCATGTCGCTGCTGCGCAAAAAATATCCCGATTATTCGTACAAGGAAGCAACGCTTAATCCCACTAATCCGCGTGACCGCGCTGTCGAGTGGGAAGCCGATATCGTCAACGCCTTCCGCAACGATGTCGCCAAGAGCGAGATTTCCGGCATGCGCCAGACGCCGACTGGACCGTCGCTGTATCTGGCGCGTCCGTTGCAGATCAAGGACCCGGCCTGTCTCGCCTGCCACACGAACGCAGAAGCCGCACCGCCAGCGATGGTGCAGATCTACGGTGCCAACAACGGCTTCGGCTGGAAACACCAGGAGATCATCGGTGCGCAAATCGTTTCGGTGCCGATGGCGCTGCCGATTGAAAACGCGAATCGCGCGTTCTATACCTTCATGACTGCATTGACGGTAGTATTCGTCGTGCTGTTCGTGCTGCTGAACGTCATGTTGAGCTTGCTCGTCGTGCGCCCAATCCGCCTGATGTCGCTGGCGGCCGACCAGATCAGCACCGGCAACATGGAAGTGGCCGACCTCAAAGAAAAGGGCAAGGACGAGGTCGCGCAGCTGGCGAAGGCGTTTAACCGCATGCGGCGCAGTCTCGAAAAGGCCATTCAGCTGATCGATGCAAAGTAGCGTTTGATTGCACGCACGCGACGCCACAAAGCGGGAAGATAAGCGATGACGGCACCGATGTTCGCCTTGCCGAACGGCTATACGCTGCTGGAGTATCGCATCGAGGCGATGATCGGCGCGGGCGGTTTCGGCCTCACTTACCTTGCGCACGATGGCAATCTCGACACCAAGGTCGCGATCAAGGAATACCTGCCGGCGGATTTTGCGTCGCGCTGCGAAGACCAGACGGTGCAGCCGAAATCCTCCGCTGCGCAACCGACGTTCGAGTGGGGCCTGAAGCGTTTTCTCGACGAATCGCGCACGCTGGCGTCGTTCCGCCACCCGAACATTGTGCGCGTCATGCGTTTCTTTCAGGCCAATCAGACCGCTTACATGGTGATGGAGTTCATCGCCGGCAAGGCGCTGAACGACTGGGTCAAGGCGAACGGCACGTTGAACGAGGCGGGGCTGGTGTCGATCGCCTTGCCGCTGCTCGACGGCATCGAAGTCATCCATAAATCCGGTTACCTGCACCGAGACATCAAGCCGCCGAACATATTCATACGTGACGACGGCAGCCCGGTATTGATCGATTTTGGCTCGGCCCGCATGAACCTTGATCCGACCAAGGAGCTGACGTCCATTGTTTCGCCGGGGTTTGCGCCGCTTGAGCAGTATCACGCCAACGGCAAGCAGGGGCCGTGGACCGATATTTACTCTTTCGGCGGTGTCCTCTACTGGCTGGTCACCGGCAAGAAACCGGTGGAGGCGGTGGGGCGCATCCGCGAAGACACGCAACCGGCGGCCGCGACGATCGCTAATCCAAAGCAATACAGTGCGGAGTTTCTCGGGGCCATCGATTGGGCGCTCAAACCCAATGAGCAGGACCGCCCGCAAACGGTCGCCGAGTTTCGCGCGGCACTGGCGCGCGGCCGCTCTGCGCAGTCAATTGCGGTGGCGATGCCGGTGGCGGTGCAGGACACGGCCTCCGTCAGCGTGCCCAGCAGCGTGCTGTTCGATGCAGTCTGGCTGAGGAAGGTCGAGCTGGAAATAGCCGGCCATCTCGGGCCGATTGCAGCGGTCATGGTCAGAAACGCCTCGCGCAAATCGGCGACGGTCGCGCAGCTGCTGGACAAACTGGCGGTGGAGTTGCCCGAAGGCGAGGCGCGCATTGTTTTCTTGCGCAGATTTTCCGGCGAAAATTCGGCGACGCCGTCCAACCTGCAGCAGCCGGTTTCAGCCGCGCAGCCCGCCTCGGAGCCACTCGGCGCCACGGCCATGCAGCGCTTCGGACCGGAGGTGCTGAGCCAGGCGGAAAGCGCACTGGCGCAGCATATCGGTGCGATCGCGAAAATCGTGGTCAAACGCGCCGCGCAGAAAGCGCGCGATGAACGCGAACTCTATCTGTTGCTGGGCGATGAAATCGCCGACAAGGACGAGCGCAAGGCGTTTGTGCGCAAAGTGCTGTCGGGCGCCAAACCCTGAGGCGCGCCGGTCTTAACGGTCCTGCAGCAGGAATTCCCGCACCACCCGGATCTGGTCGTCGGCCATCAGCATCGGCGCGTGGCCGATACCCGCGAATTCGACCATGCGCGGACGCGGCCCGCGCGTCTGCATCTCGGCGGCAGTTTCTTTCAACAGCAAATCAGAATTTGCGCCGCGCAAGAGCAGTGTCGGACAGCGGATGGCGTCCCAGTATTTCCAGAGGTCGACGTCATTGAGCGGGCCCTTGCGAAACGGCGCGGCGATGCCGGGGTCGTAACACATGCCCCAATCGCCGTTGTCGTACTGCTTTGCGCCGGAGATCGTCAGGTGGCGCCATTGCGCGTCGGTCAGCGGGCCGAACGGCGCTGAAATCAGCCGTATGCAGGCCTCAAGTTCTTCGTAGGTTTTGAAGCGCGGATCTTTTCCAAGATAAGCGCCAATCCGTTCGAGCGAGGCTTTGGGAATCAGCGGACCGACGTCGTTGACCACCAGTTTTCGGATGGGGGAACCGGGCATTGCCGCGAGCAGCATGCCCAGCATGCCGCCCATCGAGGTACCGACCCAATAAACAGAACGCGGCGCATAGCGGCGACTCAGGGCGGCGGCCAGTTTTTGCAGCCAGCCGGTGGCAACGGGGGGCGCTGTCATGCGCGCAATCAACGCATTCATGTCGGCGAGGTATTGCGGGTAGGAGTAGTCGTCCTTGTTGGTGAGCCAGTCGCTCTGGCCGCGGCCGGCGACGTCCGGGCAGACCACGCGGAAATCACCGGCCAGCGCGGCGGCGAGAAAATCGAAATCGCGGCAGTTGCGCGACAGCCCGTGCACGCAGATCACCACGCGTTCGCCTGCGGCGTTGCCCCAGTCGGTGTAGTGGATGCGGTGAAAGCCGCTGTTGCTCAGGCCGAGCAGGTGGCTGTTGTGCATGTGGTATTCGTTCCCGGTGAAACACGGAAAGCGCGGACCGCGTTTTCCAGCGTCAACCCGCATTGTTGCATGGTTTGAAACTAAAAAAGCGCTACCGCCGCGCCGCTCGCGCCGATGCAAACTATGGCGTGTCCCCAGGCCCAGCGCGTATAGCTTGATTGCAAACGGTCGGGCAGGTAGTTTGACAGCAGAAACAGCCGGTCGTCGCGTGGTTTGGACAGCGTGTGGGTGCCATTGCCGGCGCGTATGTCGCGATGGCCGGCTTCGACTTCGCGCCGCGCCTGGCGCCGCGCCAGTTCCCATTCTTTCAGGTCGATGGCGCCGTTTTTGTCGAGATCAAAACGTTCCAGTAATGCGGCCGGTTTGCGCTTCCATTCGGCGAGCAGTGCGCCGGTGTCCGCCTCGACATCCAGTGCGCTGTTGGCACCGCCGACCGTGGCGAATTCGCCAAGGCCGTAGATGCGCTCGCGTGGCAGCAACAGGCGTTCGATGTAACGATAGTTGCCGCTGGTCCAGGTTTCATCGTGCGAGGTCACTACTTCGGCGCCGTGCGGGTCGATAACGCAGGCGTCGGTGGCGTCGCGCACGATGAACGGCGCGTCACTGGTGCCGGAGTCGCGTAGAGTCCAGTCGTTGTCGCCGGATTTTTCGTGGATCTCGAACTGGTACCAAAGGCAGGGCAGGCTGGTCAGCCGCGACAATATGGGCGCCGACTGTACTTCGGCGCGGCCGGCGATTTCGACGTAGCCCTGCGCGGCGGAGGCGATGTTCGACAGCGGCGTGTCGGTGATGCGGCGCAGGCGCCGGTAATTGCCGATCCAAGCGGCAAAGCTTACCGCCGACATCGCGAACAGTGCGTACGGCCAGGCCGCCGGCGTGTCGAACTGTGCGGTAATCGCAACGATGCAAAAATGCGCGCCGCCGTTGAGCCAGTTGCGGACGTTGAAGACCGAGGAGGTGATTTGCATTGCCGACACGCGCAATGCGGCCCTACTTGAAGAGATCCTTCACATCGACATCGGTTTTTTCAGCGGCGTCGAATTCAAGCAGTTGGGCAGGCTTCATGTTGCAGAAGCGTGCCACGAAAACGTCGGGAAACTGTTCAATGCGCACGTTGTTGATGTTGACCGTCTCGTTGTAAAACTCACGGCGGTCGGCGATGGCGTTTTCGAGGCCGGAAATGCGCGCCTGCAATTGCATGAAGGTCTGGTTGGTTTTCAGGTCCGGATACTGCTCGGCAACCGCAAAAAGGCTGCCGACGCTGGCGCGCAGTCCGGCCTCGGCTGAACCGAGGGCGCGCATGTCCTGCGATTCGCGCGCGGAAAATACGCGTGAACGCGCATCGATGACCTTTTGCAGGGTGTCCTGCTCGAATTTCATGTACTGCTTGCAGGTCTCGACCAGTTTCGGCAGTTCATCGTGCCGCTGTTTGAGCAGGACATCAATGTTGGCCCAAGCCTTCGAGACATCATGCTTCACCTGGATCAAGTTGTTGTAAATCATGACCAGATAGACTGCAACGATGACGGCGGAGACCAGCAATATGGTGGCAAATACAGTCATGAATGCGCTCCGGCAGGCGTAAAGTGCGGCGAGTATAGCACCGCATAATTGCAGCCATTCGGGGGCGGCTCCGGCATGCACGAAGACGGTGCGATGCGCGCGAATGGTGGCGGCGCGCAATAGTTCATTAGACATGCATCAAAACGTGCTGAAAAACAAGACAAACTGCTTGCCCAAAATGCAATAAATCGGTAGCCTAATCAATCCCCTGCCGGTTTGCAGCCGGCAATTTTTCCACAACTGCCACAGAGGCTGACATGAGTGCGGATTTGACCAACACCAAAGATAAACTGGCGCAGGATCTGAAGATCATCGGTGCCGACGTCGAAGAATTGTTCAAGGCGTTTGCCAGCGGTGCCGCCGACAAGGCTGCGGTCGCCAAAGAACGCCTGCAGGATCATTTGCACAGCGCGAAGGTGAAGCTTGCCGATGCGGAAGAACTGGTCATCCAGTCGAGCAAACAGGCGGCGCGTGCGACTGACGATTTCGTGCACGAGAATCCGTGGCGCGCGGTCGGCGTCGGTGCCGGCATCGGCCTGATCGTCGGGTTGCTGATCGGACGTCGCTGAACCGATGGCCGGGGAAGATTCCGCGGCCGGATCAGCGCGTGCGGGCGGGCTGCTCGGTTCACTCAAGGGGCTGACGGCCACGCTGGTTGCAGCCGCCTATACGCGGCTGCAACTGTTTGCGAACGAACTGGCCGTTGAAGGCCTGCGCCTGCGGCAGATGGTATTGCTGCTGGTGCTCGCCGTAATCTTCTTTGCGCTTGCCGTAGTATTGCTGACTCTGCTGGTGGTCGTCATGTTCTGGGACGATCACCGCCTCCTCGCCATCGGCGGTCTCGCGCTGCTGTATCTCGCGGCCGGCGCGCTGTTGCTGCTGGCGGCGAAGAACCGCGGCGCGGCGGAGCCGCGTCCTTTCGCGGCGACCCTCGGTGAACTGAAAAAAGACCACGAGCGGGTGGCGCGGTGAGCCGTGCCGAAGAACTGCTGCGCGGGCGCGAGGCGTTGATCGCGCAGTGCGAAACGCAGCGCGTTGAACTCGCCATGCACATCGGCGGGCTGGGCACACCGATCCGTATCGCCGACCGCATTGCGAAGTTGATGCGCTATCTGCGCAGCCATCCGGTGGCGCTCGGGGCGTCGGTTGCGGCGCTCATGGTGGCGCAGCGTCGCGGGCTGCTTAAGTGGGGGCAGCGTGCCCTGGTCGTCTGGCGTGTCTGGAACACGCTGCGCAGTCGTCGCGGCAGCTTCTGACCGAGCGCCGCGCCAATGCCACGCTTTCGCGTCAAAGAATTCCGGGTCGCCAGCGGCATCGCGTTCCGGCGCATCCGCGACCTCACCGATCGCGAAAAGAAATACCTGCTGAGCGAGATCCTGCAGGTCAAGGGCCTGATGCCTTTGCTCATGAAGTCGCGCAACAAGCAGTGCTGGACCCCGGAGGACAAGGCGGAGTTGCAGGTCCATCTGCGCCGGTTGTCGAACATCAGCCCGTATCTGATCGTGCTGGCGTTGCCCGGCTCGTTCATCCTGTTGCCGGCACTGGCGTGGTGGCTGGATCGCCGCCGCAATCGTACACAGCCAGGTTCGCCCAATCCGGCTTGATCGGGAACAGGTCGGACGTATGACCGCATCGTCAACGCATAAAGTACACGGCAGCGTAGAAATCAGCCACGAACAGCTTTGCGCCGTGTTGCGCAGCAGCCAGTTCTTCGGTGATTTTCCCGAAAACGAAATCGCGTTGCTGGCCAAATATGTGCAGATCCGCAAGGTGGGGGCGAACACGATCATGTTTCGCGAGGGGGATCGTGGTGGCTTCATGTGCCTGTTGGTCGATGGTGCCGCTGAACTTTTCAAGCAGGATCGCAGTTATGGCAGCAAGCGTATTGCGCAGATTGATGCCGGCAAGACCGTTGGTGAAATGGCGCTGGTCGATGGCGAACCGCGTTCGGCAACCTGCATTTGTTCAGAGCCATCGTCGTGGGCGGTTCTCACACGCGAACATTTTGTGCGCATCATTCGCGAGAGCCCGTCGCTCAGTGTCAATATACTGCTTAAAATCGTCATGTTGATGAGCCGTCGTTTGCGCCAGACCAGCGGGCAACTGGTTGACTCGCTTGAAGACCGCGAAGGCGGTTGCGGGGCGCAATGAAGGCAGCACGCATGGCGCCCGCAGCGTTCGTTCTTTTGCCTGTGGCCGTCTGAATCGCCATGTGGTTTTTCGTCGCGGTTTTCTGGATCGTGATGGTGGCGGCCATTTTTTGGGCCTATGGCAGAAAAAGAAAGCAGGCGGTCAGCGCGCGCGCAAAGGAACTCGAGGCGCTGATTTCCGGTGCAAAAGGCATCCCCCGTCCGCCGGATGCGCCACAAGCCTCTGCGCCGGTGTCCGATGGCAAACCGGTCGTTGCGGTTGCGGTAGAGAAGTATTGCAAAAAGCCGCGCCTGTTCGAGAAGGCCGATGCCTTGTTGTACCTGTTATTGCGCACCGGCCTGCCGGACCACGAGATTTTCGCGCGCCAGGCGCTGTCGGATGTTGTCGAGCCGGGCGCGTCATTGCGCGGTTTCGAGCGTGAGCAGAGTGTCCGCAAATTGTCGCAGTCAATGGTCGATTTCGTCGTCTGCAACAAGCAACTGGAGATTGTTGCGGCGGTGCTCTATGCGTCGACCGATGCTTCGACGGCGGAAATGCGCCGCGCCACGGAAACCTGCTTGAGTGCGGCAGGCATACGCATCGTGACTATCGATCCGGCCGCACTGCCGCGCCATCACCAGGTCAGGGCGCTGGTCTACGGCGATGACCCGCCGTCAGTCGCCTGAAGTTGCAGGCATGGAGTACTTCATTTGACGCGTCGCAGCTGGGACATTTTTTGTTCCGTCGTCGATAACTTCGGTGATATCGGTGTGTGCTGGCGGCTGGCACGACGGCTGTCGCATGGACTCGGCCAGAACGTTCGCTTGTGGGTGGATGATCTCGGCAGTTTTAAACGGCTGCGGCCGGAAGTCGATGTTGCAATGTCAGCGCAAAAAATCGGTGCGGTGGACGTGCTGCACTGGACGTCGCAGTTTCCCGATGTCGTGCCGGCGCAGATTGTGGTCGAGGGCTTTGGCGTGCGTTTGCCAGATGCTTATCTTGAGGCGATGGCTGCATCGCGCCCGGTGCCGGTCTGGATCAATCTCGAATATCTAAGCGCCGAACCGTGGGTGGATGAACATCACGGTTTGCCATCGCCGCATCCGCGGCTGCCACTGACCAAATATTTTTTCTTTCCGGGGTTCACTCAGGCGACCGGCGGTGTGCTGATTGAAGACGGTCTGCTGGATGCGCGCAATGCATTTCAGACGGACGCCGAGGTCATGACAAGGTTTCGGCAGTCGATCGGTCTGGGGGGCGCCGGTGCAGATGCGACATGGATTTCCCTGTTCTGTTATGAAAACGCCGCGCTGCCCGGATTGGTTGCGGCGTGGGCGGCCGACCCGCGCGGCCTTCATTGCATCGTGCCGGAAGGTTACGCGCTGGCGCAGGTGGAAAAAGTCGCCGCACGCAAAATTGCGGTCGGCAACCGTGCCGACATCGGGCGACTGACCGTGCACGCGATTCCGTTTCTTGACCTTGATCAGTATGACCGCCTGCTGTGGTCCTGCGATCTGAACTTCGTCCGCGGCGAGGAGTCCTTTGTGCGCGCGCAGCTTGCCGCGCGACCGTTGATCTGGCAAGCCTATCCACAGGATGCCGACGCTCATCTGGACAAATCGGCGGCGTTTCTGACGCGTTATACGGATGGCCTGGATAGGGCCGATCGCGCGGCCTGGGTCGCCCTGTTTGACGGCTGGAACCGGCAGTCGATCAATGGTGGCGCAGTGTGGCCGGCTTTTGCGGGCCGCCTGGGCGCGTTTTCTGCGAATGCGGCTCGTTGGGCGGACAAGATTACTGAAAACGGGGATCTTGCTGCCAATCTGGCTAAATTCTGTGAAGATCGGCTAGAATAGCGCGCTTTTCCGCCAATCAAGCAGGGCAGATCATGAAAATCGCACAGGAAATCAGGGCCGGCAACGTCATCATGCTCGGCAAAGAACCGATGGTCGTGCAGAAGGCCGAATTTTCGAAATCGGGCCGTAATGCATCGGTCGTTAAAATGAAAATGCGCAACCTCCTGACGGATGCGCCGACCGAGGGTGTTTACCGCGCCGACGAAAAATTCGACGTCGTCAACCTCGACCGCAAGGAAGTGACGTTCTCGTATTACGCCGATCCGAGCTATGTATTCATGGACGAGGAATACAACCAGCACGAGATCGACAAAGAAAACATGGGCGACGCGCTGAACTACCTTGAGGAAGGCATGACCTGCGAGGTCGTGTTCTACAACGAGAAGCCGATCTCGGTGGCTATTCCGCAATCGCTCGAACGCGATATCGAATATACCGAACCGGCCGTACGCGGCGACACCTCGGGCAAGGTGCTGAAACCGGCGAAACTGAAAACCGGTTTCATCGTGCAGGTGCCGCTGTTCTGCTCGACCGGCGACAAGATTGAAATCGATACCCGCACCGGCGAATATCGCCGCCGCGTCTAGGCTCTGGTCTGACGCTTTAAAAAACGCCACCTGCGGGTGGCGTTTTTATTGGGGGCCACGGCCGCCGTCTTTTTCAATAGTTCTTTGGGCGGTGCGGGTAGCCTGTTCGCCACGGGCGGCCGCATCGACGACTGACCGTTGTGCAGAACCGGCACAGCACACGCCGGATCTGCGCCGCCGCGTTGCTTACAGGCCGGCCTGCGTCACGAACTTTGCGACGAGGTAGGGCTCGATGGCATCGGCGCCGCCTTCCGAGCCGTAACCGGAATCCTTGACGCCACCGAACGGCACCTCGGGCAGTGCAAAGCCGAGATGGTTGATGGTTATCATGCCGGTCTCGACCTGTGACGCGATCGCGTTTGCCGTTTTCGCGGATTTCGTCCACGCATAAGCGGCCAGACCGTAGGGCAGGCGGTTCGCTTCGCTCACCGCATCGTCGAAGGTCTTGAACGGATTGATGATGGCGAGCGGGCCGAAGGGCTCGGTGTTCATGGCCATGGCATCGGTCGGCAGTTCTGTAATCACGGTCGGTTCAAAGAAATTGCCTTTTTCGCCGATCGGGTAGCCGCCGGTCTGAAGTTTACCGCCGTGTTTCTTCGCGTCTTCGACGTTGGCGACCATGGCACTTTGCCGGCGCGGATTGGCCAGCGTGGCCATCTTCGTGGCGGGGTCGAAGCCGTCGCCGACCTTGACCGCCTTCGCGCCCTCGGTGAATTTTTCGACGAACTGCTTGTAGACGCCTTCCTGCACCAGAAAGCGTGTCGGTGAGACGCAGACCTGGCCTGCATTGCGATATTTCATGAACGTCATGGTTTTTGCCGCGAGTTCAATATCGGCGTCGTCGAAAATGATCACTGGCGCGTGTCCGCCGAGTTCCATGGTTACGCGCTTCATGTGCTGGCCGGCCATCGCCGCCAGTTGTTTGCCGACTGGTGTGGAGCCCGTGAAGGTAATTTTGCGGATGACCGGGTGCGGTATCAGGTAGCTGGAAATCTCCGCAGGGCTGCCGTAGACCAGATTGATCACGCCGGCGGGCACGCCGGCATCGACGAAGGCGCGCACCAGTTCGGCCGGCGAAGCGGGTGTTTCTTCCGGGGCTTTCAGAATGATCGAGCATCCGGTCGCCAGTGCTGCCGACAGTTTGCGCACGGCCTGGTTGATCGGGAAGTTCCACGGCGTAAACGCAGCCACCGGGCCGACTGGCTCCTTCACCACGAGCTGATAGATGCCTTCGGCACGTGCCGGAATCACGCGGCCGTAGGCGCGCCGGCCTTCTTCGGCGAACCAGTCGATCAGGTCGGCGCCCGCCAGCGCTTCCAGTTTCGCTTCGCCGACCGGTTTGCCTTGTTCAAAGGTCATGTATTCCGCGACCGTGTCGGCACGCTCGCGGAACAGGTCCGCCGCTTTGCGCATGATCTTGCCGCGCTCAAAGGCCGACACTTTGCGCCAGGTCTTGAAACCTTTTTCCGCGGCATCCAATGCGCGGTCAAGGTCGCTTTTTTGCGCATAGGCAACGGTACCGATCTGTTTGTGGTCGGCCGGGTTGACCACCGGCAGCGTGCGGCCGGAAGCCGCGGGGCACCATTGACCGTCGATGTGAAGCAGCGTGTTTGGATACATGGGCGATGACCTGTATTGAATTGGGAAGAATGCGTGCAGGCGGTATTTTAATGGCAATGCGC
>JANXSE010000354.1 GCA_025356695.1 Betaproteobacteria bacterium | reverse complement strand
ACAAGCAGGTGGCCTTCATCGAGAACCGTCAGGTTTCTGTTACGGCCGAAAAGATCGCGATCAACGCGGTGATGGCCGGTTGCAAACCGTCTTATATGCCGGTAATCGTGGCAACGGTCGAGGCGCTGGCCGATTCGCTCTATGGATATCACGGTCCCGGCACCAGCACCGGCGGTTCCGGCGTGCTGATGATCGTCAATGGTCCGATCGCGCGCGAACTCGAGATGAACAACGGCCACAACCTGTTTGGCCCGGGCTGGCGCGCCAATGCGACGATGGGTCGCGCGGTGCGTTTGCTCATGCGCAACACCATCGGCACCATCCCCGGCATACTGGATCAGTCGAGCCTCGGCCATCCGGGCAAGTACACCTACTGCATCGCCGAGAACGAAGAAGACAGCCCGTGGCCGGCGCTGCATACCAGCCGCGGTTTCAAAGCGGGGCAGAGTGCCGTGACCATCATGGCCGCACTCGGCGTGCATCAGTATTCGAACGGCATGTCGGCGACCCCCGAAGGCGTGCTGACCACGGCGTGCGCGCAGATGCGTGTGTCGGGCGGCACCGCGCGCCAGCCCCTTTACGCAATGGTGTTTGCCGGCGAGCATCAGGCGATCATGAAAAAGGCCGGTTACTCGCGCGAAGACGTCAAAAAATTCGTCTTCGAAAATTCGCAGAGTTCAATTGCCGATCTGAAACGCATGAATCTCAAAGACGGCACGGTCAAGCCGGAAGACGAAAAGACGATGATGAGTCTGGTCGAGACGCCGGATGATCTGTTGATCATCGCCGCCGGTGGCAAGGCCGGTGTGCAATCGTGCTACATCCCGGGCTGGGGCGGCAAGGCCGGCTCGCAGGCGGTGACCAGAGAAATTCGCAAACCGTAGCAAGCATAACAGGGGCATTTTTTTCAGGGTAAATCTGCCGGCCCTCACCCCGACCCTCTCCCGGAGGGAGAGGGTGAGAAATCTCCCGATTCGCTGATGCGAATCGGGGCAATTTAGAGAAGGAGCGCATGATGACAGTGCAAATCTACGATCCCACTATCGAAACAAAAAGCCGGCGCATCGATTTCGTGGCGCGGCCGAAATCGCTGGCCGGTTTGCGCATCGGGCTGGTCGACAATTCGAAATTCAATTCCGATCAGGTGCTCGAACGCATCGGCAAACTGCTCGAGCGCGATTACGGCGCAAAGGCGCACATCATGCGTCGCAAGGTCACTGCTGGAATTCCCGCCTCACCAGCGATCATCGCCGAGTTCAAAGCCAATTGCGACGTGGTTGTCGCCGGCGTCGGCGACTGAGGCTCATGCAGCTCGGGCAGTGTGCTCGACAGCATAGTTTTTGAACAAGTGGGTATGCCGACGGCGTCCATCATTACCGACGTCTTTCATAAAACCGGCGATGCAATGGCGCGCTCGTGGGGGCTGAAGAACTTCCGCTTCCTCGAAATGCCACATCCGATTGCGAATCTGACGTCGGAGCAGCTCGATCAACGCGCTGCGGAAATTACACCGCAGGTGGTGAAGCTATTGCTGGAGGGCCAGCAGTCGTAAACTTCCGGTGCAGTCCGGCCGGGAATCGTCGCCAATGAAAATCCTCGGGAGGGGGGCATGATCAAGCGCGAGAAAAGTAGAAGGCTCTACCTGGTTGCGAGAGCGTTTCTTTTGTTAACGGTTTCGCTTGCGGTGGAAGCTCAATCGACGGCGCCGCAGCCGGTATTGTCGGGGCGCGTGACATCGCAGGCCGAGGGGGCGATGGAGGGGGTGGTGGTCAGCGCCAAACGCGCAGGATCAACCATCACCGTATCGGTGGTCAGCGATCGCGAAGGGCGCTACAGTTTTCCGGCGAGCCGCCTGGAACCCGGACAATATGCGTTGCGCATCCGTGCCACGGGTTACACGCTCGACAGCGCCGGCGCGGTCGATATCGGGCCGGCGAAAGGCGCCACTGCCGACATTCGCTTACGCAAGGCAACGGTGGACGAGACCGCCGCGCAGCTGTCGAATTCGGAATGGCTGATGAGCTGGCCCGGCACGCGCGAACAAAAAGATGCAATCCGCGGCTGTAATCACTGCCATACCTTCGAGCGCATCGTGCGCTCAAAGCTCGACAGCGATGCGGCCCTGGCGACGATCGAACGTATGTCGCGTTATACGCCGAGTACTTTTCCAAATCTGATCCAGCCCAATTCGCCGGGCCGTGTCGGCGCCGGCGCAGCAACGGCGGAGTCGCGTCAGCGATTGCTGGAAACGCGCCGCAAGATGGCCGATTACATCAGCAGCATTAACCTGAGCAAGGCGGCCACCTGGTCCTATGAGTTGAAAATATTGCCGCGTCCCACAGGTAAGGCAACGAAAGTCGTCTACACCGAGTACGACCTGCCGAGCCAGACGCGTCAGCCGCATGATGTGACGGTCGATACCCAGGGCTTTGCCTGGTATGCGAGTTTCGGCGAACAGATACTCGGACGCCTGAATGCGAAAACCGGCGAAGTCAAAGAGTGGCCGATCCCGGTGGTCAAACCCGCGCGCAACAAGGGCGTGCTCGATGTGGAACTCGATGCCGATGAGAACGTGTGGGTCGCCAATGGATTTCAGGGCGCCATCCAGATGTTCGACCGCAAGACGGAAACATTCAAGACCTATCCGCTCGCGCCGGAATTCGACGGTGATCACGCAGAACTGCTGTTTATTGCGCCCAGGAATCACAAGGTGGATGGCAAGGTCTGGGTGATGAACAACGGTGAGTGGGCCATCATGCGGGTGGATCTGGCCAGCGGCAAATGGGAGCGCTTCACCGCGATGCCGGTGCCGCGCCCCAGCCATTACACGGTGCTGTCCGACTCGCAGAACAATGCGTGGTTTACGATTATCGCGCGCGCCCACATCGGCAGAATCGATGCCAAGTCCGGCGAGATCAAGCTGTACGAGACAGATCTAAAGGACTCCGGGCCGCGCCGCGGCACGGTCGATGCGCAGGATCGCGTGTGGGCGGCGCTCAACCGTACCGACTCGATTACGATGTTCGACCCGAAGACGCAAAAATTTCAAAGCTGGGCGGCGGGCATTCCCGAGTTTTACGCCTACGACGTGTGGGTGGATCGCAACGGTGAAGCCTGGGCTTCCACGGAATACGCCGATCGCGTGGTGCGCTTCAATCCAAAAAACAGCGAAGTCACGCCGTATCTGTTGCCGAGCCCCACCAATATGCGCCGCTCGCATGGCGACAACGCTACCAAAGTGCCGTCATTCTGGGTCGGCGCCAATCACACGGCATCGATTGTCAAAGTAGAGCCGCTCGAGTAAATCGACGCCGGCGCGCTTCGCATAAAGCCGCGGCGCGCGCCATCCGGAAGCGCCGGTCGGGCGCCCGTGCCCGACCGTGAATAATTCACGCAATCACGCCTGCGCGGGCGAAAGCCGCGCAGCGCGCTTCTATTGCCGTGATAAAAGTCACGTCTGAACAAAAATTAAAGGTTTTGCCTGTTGCCGCCGTAAAGGTTTTGTCATATTGGTATGTCCTACTGCGCTGCCTTTGCTATTGAAAGTTTTATCGTGAGCTTTGTTGTCGATTCACTGATACGCGTCAACGATGTGGGCCGCCCGCCGCAACGGCTCGGCGAATTCCGTACGCTGGAAGAAGCGTATGCGGCGTCGCGCCGCAGCATCGATGAATTTCTTTCGCATGAAGTCAAGCCGGGTATGTCGGCAAAAATACTTTACGAACGTTTTCGCCAGTACGGTGCGGTGCCGTTCATATTCGGCGACAACGACGAAAACACGGATTTGCTGAACTTTAATCCGATCAAGTATGCGTTAACGCGTTGCGAAGAGATGTGCGGCGAGTCGCAGGCGCACGCCTAGCGGCGTTGTTTTAACGAACCCTGTCAAGCGCCGACGACGCGGTTTTTGCCGGCGCGTTTGGCCAGATACATGGCCTCATCGGCGCGCTTGATCGCGTCCTGTGCGGTCTCCCCCGTTGCAAGCTGGGCAACGCCGGCGCTGAAGGTGATGACGATTTTGTCGTTGCCGGCGAGAAAAAAGCTCTTCGTCAATGCACGCTGCAGCCGCGTCATCGCTTCGATGCCCTGTTCGAGTTGGGTGTCGGGCATGACGATTACAAATTCCTCGCCGCCGTAACGCGCCAGCGTATCCTGCGGGCGCATGCTGTCGCGCGTGATGTTTACGAGGTGAGTGAGTGCGGCGTCGCCGGTGTCGTGGCCCTTGCTGTCGTTCAATTTCTTGAAGTTGTCGATATCGAGCAGTGCCGCACACAGCGGCGTTTCCTTGCGTCGCACGTCGGCGATTTCGCGCACCAGCGCTTCATCGAGGCCTTTGCGGTTGAGCGCGCCGGTCAGCGTGTCGTGACGTGCCTGCGAGCTGGCGGTGTCGAGCTCCTGCTGCAATTTGACGATTTCGGCTTCGGTGGCAGTAACTTTTTCGCGCATCGTGCGCAGTTCTTCGTGGGTATTTTTGATTTCGTACGCCATGCTGCGTGAGGCGGAAACCACGTCCTTCATGACCGGCCCAAGGTCTTCAAAGTTTTTTGCCTGTTCGATAAGGCGCGCACTTTCTTCCATCTTGTGGTGGTGGGCACTGGTCGATTCGGTCATCTGCGACAGGCGTTCGACGAAGGTCGCCAGCATGCGGCGCATTTCCTCCTGCGCCTCCATCGAGCGGCCCTTGGCCATCGCCTGCTTGAACATCACTTCCTTGATACGGCGCTCGACGTCGTCGAGGCGGCGCAGTGACAGCGGCGGCGCGGCGGCGTCCATCAACGCATCGATCTGTTTTTTCATCCACAGGTCATCGCGCGAGAGTTCGCCGATGTTTTCAATAATCAGCTTGAGCAACTTCAACAGCGTGGTGCGGATTTCGGCCTGGTCTTCGGCAACGAAAGACATGCGCAACGTGAAATTACCAAGCAGCGGTTTGAGCGCCGAGAGGCCGCTCGACGGATCACGTATGGCGGTGATAAGCCGCACCGCCTGGTCGGCAAAGCGCGCGTCATCGCTGCCGAGCGCGGGCAGTGCGTTTTCAATCAGGCGCGCGAGCTGTTCGAGAAATTCGCTGTTGGACGGTTCGGTTTTGGCTGCGACGGCGGCGCCGGCGGGCGCGGCAGCGGCTGCATTGGCGTAAGCGACCAGTGCGTTTTGCAGGTCGGGCCAGTTTTGCTGGGCGATGGCGCTGTCGAGTTGCATGCGGTGGCGCTGTTGCGCCGGCGAGCGCAGCGGCAGCGCCTGCACGATGTGCCGCAACGGGTCAGCGGGAAACGGCGCCATATCGGGCGTTCCGGCAACTTCGTGATAAACGGTGCGGAAATTTCCCGGATTCGGCGCGAGTTTGCGCGTCATCAACAGCTTGAGCGTATCGCGGGCGATTTCGGAGGGTTTCTTTTCGGCGACAGTCATTTGGCATCAATCATGAAGTGCCACGGCGAGGCGCGGCGCTGGATGATTGTAGTACGCAGGGCGCGCTGAATAGGCGTCGAATTGGGCGGTGAAACCGCGGCTTTTCACGGATTTGCCCCGGCGGGGTCGTGGCGCGGCTGCGCGGGGCGGCGGGTCCCGGCAATTGCTTGCGGTAGAATGTCGGCGACATTTTTACCTAAGCGACAGAACTTGAATTCCCCGGCCCTCAAGATCGATACCGAGCAGGACTGCAAGCGCTGGCTGGCGCAATTGCCGCTTACCAACGCGCAGCAGGCGCAGGGCGCAATCATTGTGCAACTCAAATTGCTCAACGGCGCGGCGGTGCCGGCGCGGTTGCGTTTGCAAATCATGGAAGCTTTGCGCTCGGCGGTGGCCTATGTGCAGGCCGAACGCATGAAGCGTCTGTTCAATCAGCCGGTGCCGCTCGATCCGCCCGGCGCCGCGATTTGGAACGACGTGATCGGGCTGTGGGACGCCATGCTGCAGGGCTATGAGGGTTGCGTAGCGGTAGATGGCATGTATTTGCCGCAGGTTTATCAGCGCGCGCTTGATTATGCCGCGCTTGCCATGCGCGACTACAACCGTATCTACTGCGCGGTTCCGGCGGCGTTGTGGCAGCGCCTGCACAAGCTGTTTGAGGCCGCCGAGGCGGCCGGTCATGCCGGCGTGCCGGTCGGTGATCCGCTCGGCGAAGATGCGCCGGACACGAGTTGCACTGAGATTTACCTGCGCACGCTGCTGATCCAGCGTGCTACGCCGGATGCCTTGACGCTGGCGCAATACAGCACAATCGAGCGCTGGCTGAAACAATGGACTTCGCTCATCACATTTACAAAATCTACCGATGCGGCCACCGGCCCGCGTCTGGCGGTTGTTTTCGGTAGCGGCAGCGGCGCGCGCGAGGGTAAGGAAGTGCAACCGGCGCCGAATGTGCGTTATCTGGAACTCGACCGTCTGGCAGCGTTGTTGCTGCAAATGGTCGCCGGCCTGCGCAACGGCAAATCGCCGGCCGAACTTGCACTCGGCGCTGAATTGCGCCAGCCGGCCTGCGAAACTCTGTTGCTGCTGCTCGGTGCGCAATGGTGCGGCGCCAGCAACGGCAGAACCGAGGAGCGCAATCCGTCGTCGCTCAAAGTCATGGTGTCGATGTCGATCGCGGCGATGCACTTTCACCTTACCGGGCGCCCGTTCCGCCAGCCCGGCGCGCAACTCACAAAACGCGAAGAAGAAGATCTGCAGATATTCGGCCACGTCAGCGAGCGCACCGAGAACGCGCTACTGTCGCAAAGGAGCGGCGCGCTCGAGACCTGGGAAATTATTAACCACAGCCGCTCCGGCATACTCGGCATGTGCCGCAAGCCGGATGCAGCAACCCGCATCAGCCATAACCAGCTGCTCGGGCTGCGCACCGCAACCGGCCGCACTTTTTATCTCGGCGCGGTACAGCGCATCCTCGTTGAGGAGAGCGGCGCCGTTTCAATCGGTCTGCGCATCATTCCGGGTTTGCCGCAGCCGATCGCGATGAAAATTCCCGGCGTGCTTGCCGCTGATGGCAAACAATACGACCGCGCGCTGCTGATGTCGGCTGACGAGGCGCGCAAAACGCCGCCATCGCTGATCATGGCGCCGACCTCTTATGCGCCGAACCGGGCAGTTGAGCTTTTTATCGATGCCGCGAAACCAATCAAAGTCACTGCCTTGCTCGACAAAGGTATTAACTTCGAACGCGCCACCTTTGTCGACGGCTAGTACGCGGGGCTTGATCAGGTTTTGACGTCGATGCCGCGTGCTTCCAGCAGCGCCTTGATCTTCGGTTCGGGCTTCCAGTAGTTCGGCCCTTTGAGAAATTTTCCGTTGGCGTCGTAGATCGGTTTACCGTCGGCGCCCAACTTGCTCTCATTGCTGTCCATGATGACGTCGAGCACCTCTTCGAGCGGCAGGCCGTACTTGAGCGCTTCGGAGCGGCAGTAAACGATGATGTCGCCCAGGACGTCGGCAATCGCCACGGCAACATCGGCTGCTGCGCCGCCGTTTTTTGCCAGCGCGACGATCTCGTCGATTTCATGCACTTCGTCCATCAACGTTGTCTTGAATTTGCCGAGGCGTTCTGCCACGTCGACGGGCAGGGTCGGGTTTTCATTGGCGGGCAGCTTGTACATCGCATTCATGGCGGCGATGCGGGTGGCGAAGGGTTTGTTCATGTTCTGCGATTCCATTCAGATTTAATTCATTGCCAATCAAACTGAAAATATCCGCGGTGTCGTTCCCGCTAAAGCAGGTATCCAGATGGAAGAACCTGGGTCCCCGCCTTCGCGGGGACGACGGATATTTGATGGCGGAAGTTTTCCAGGCAATTAAACGCGCGTGAGCCCGAGTATGGCGCCGGCCTTCGGCATGTTTTCAAGCGCCCACAACTGCTTGAGCAACGCATTGACGCGGTCGGCCTTCAGATGCTTGTGCGCGAGGCCGCGGAATTTTTCCTCCATCTCGGCGTCGGTCATCGGGTTTTTCCAATGGCCGCGGTGGTATTCGACGCGCACCTTGTGGCGCGCACCCGATTTCAGCACAAGTTCGAGATCGCACAGGTTGATTTCGGCTTCGCGTTTGTCGGCTTCTTCGGACGGGATCACTTTTACCTTGGCGACGAGAGCGAGCAGCTTTTCGTCGTGCAGGTAGGGGGCTTCGTAATAGCTCTCGTCGAGCGAGCCGTACATGAAAATCACACCGGTCGAGTAGGGCATGCTGTGGTCGGCAGTCTCATGCGTCTGCGGCCGCCATTTGTCGGGGCTGGCGGCCATCACGTGGATTGCACCGTGCGACACATTGAGGTTGATTTCGGCAATTTCGTCCGGATTTTTGTAGAAGGTGCGCGCTTCCATTGCCGCCTGCGCGACGGTCTGCGAATACTGGCCGAGCGCGAAGCGCTTGGTGAAGGCGAGCGTGATGCACAAAGGTACGCTGCCGAGCGGGGCGGGTTTGAAAACTTGCTTGTTGTTGATGACGTTGAAAAAACCGTCGCGGCCCTCGAATACTTCGGTGGGGCCGGTCATGCCGGCCTGCGCCATTTGCGCCGAGAAGATCGCTTTGCGGCTGGCATCGGCGCAGGAGTAGGACTTGAAGTTCGACAGCGTACCGACGCGGCCCTGATTGAGTGCAGAGTTGGCGCCAACGGTGATACCAATCGCGTTGGTGAGCTGTTCCCTGGTCAGGCCCATCAGCTTGCCGGCACCGACCACCGAGGCCAGACCGAGCACCGTCGACTGATCAAGCCCCTTCAAGCGCGCATTCAGCACGTCGGTGATCTTGCCGAATACCTCGTAGGTGAGCACCATGGCTGTGATCAGGTCGCGGCCGCTTTTGCCGTAGAGTTCCGTCGGCGTCAGCAGCGCGGCGAGCGAATCGCTCGGATGTCCGCTGCCGCCGCTGCTGATAAAGCCGTCGTTGAAATCGAGATAGCGGATCATCACGCCGTTGGCGAACACCGCCATCTCCGGCGTGGTTTTTTGCCCAGTGCACATCACGGTCGCCGCATTTTTCGCGCTGACGTTTCCAGCGAGCTTCTGCGCAATCCGCGCCGGCCCCGCCGTGTGGCCGCCGATCGCGCAGCCGATGGTGTCAAGAACAATGCGCTTGGTGGTGCGTACTACTTCCGGCGGGATGTCTTCGTATTTGAGATTGACTGCGTACTCCGCAATCGTTTGCGAAAGCGACGGCTGATTCGGTACGGACTTGCTCATGCGCGGGCCCTCGCTGCTGTTTTGTGCCATGGCCGGCAGCGCGACCGCGGCGCCGGCTGCTGCGCCGGTGCTGGCAACCTGTGTGAGAAATCTGCGGCGCGCACGGCTTTGCGCGGCCTGATCATTTTTATCGTTCATAGTTCCTCCGGGGTTTTGTTCTTGTAGACAGGCAGAGCGCTTTTTTACCGCACAATCGGCTGCCGCACCATAGCACCCCGTTCTGGCAGGCGCCGGCTTTTAAGCGTAAAGTTGCCATGCAAGTGGAAAATGGCTGAAACCAAGGCTGCGCCACGACAAGGAGGAATTCATGAAACAGCACTCAGGACAGCGCCGCAATTTTCTCAAGACCGTGTCGTTGGCGGGTGTCGCCGGCGTTGCCGGCTGCGCGCAGCCGGGCGGCGGCTCCGCGATAAGGATCGCCTACGATCCGTTTGCGAAATTCGAGATTAGCGTCAGCGAAGTCGATTTCCGCCGCACCGCCAAGGGCCGCCAGCTGAAGGCGCGCATCTATCAGCCGCAGGGCGCGGGACCTTTCCCGGTGCTGCTCGATCTGCACGGCGGCGCATGGAACAACAAGGATCGTTTCGCCGAAGAGCCGATGGATCGCGCGATCGCCGCAAGCGGCGTGCTGGTCGTGGCAATCGACCTCACGCTCGCACCCGAAGCGCCGTACCCGGCCAGCATCCAGGATGCCAACTACGGCGTACGCTGGTTGAAAGCGCGTGCGTCTTCGTGGAACGGTGACGCCTCCAGAATCGGCGTCTACGGCAGTTCCACCGGCGGCCATGTCGCCGAACTCCTCGGCATGCGGCCGAAAGACCCGCGCTACAACGCAATTCCGCTGCTGGAAGCGCCGAACGTGGACGCGACGGTGGCCTACGTCGCGGCGCGTTCGCCGATCAGCGACCCGTATGCGCGGTTTCTCAACGCCGAGCAGAAAAAACGCGAAGGCATGGTGAAGAGCACCAGAAACTATTTCGTGCCGTGGGAAAGCATCTACGAGGCGAATCCGCAGCAGATACTCGAGCGCAAAGAGGCGGTGAATCTGGTGCCGCTGCTGGTGATGCAGGGCGCGCTCGACGACAACGTGATGCCTGCGGTGCAGGAAAAATTCGCCGCCACCTACAAGGCGGCCGGCGGTGATATTTCATTCACGATTTTCGAAGACAGCGAACACGAGTGGGTCGCCAAACCCAGTGCGCAGACCCGGCGCGCGCAGGAGATGGTGAAGGCGTTTATTGCGCGGAACCTCGCGCGCGGGTAATACGCCTGGTTTTGCGGAACGGGTTAAGGCCGCGGGCCGACCTCATCCCGATGTGGATGGTTTCAACGTGCTGTCAGGCGCGGCAATAATCGGTACGTATCCAGTTTCTCGGAAAACGCGGGCCGCTGATGCCGGGGCGTTTGTCTTCGATGCGTTTCAGGAGATCGCGCACTTCCATGTCGAATTGCGCCAGTGCTTTCGGGCTGCGCGAACCGCGGTGGCCGCCGATGTCGTCGATATCAACGAGCTTGGCGACCGGGATGAGTGCGGCGGCTTCGAGCACGCCGCCTTCGCGTGCGGCGTGCAGTTGATCGTGGCAGTTCGGGAACATCAGCACGCGCGCTTTGACTGAACGCGCGGCGGCGGCGAAGTCGCCGTTGAAGCCCGGCGTTTGTGCGATGTCGTGGCTCTGGATCGCCCAGCTGCGGTAGATCCAGTCGCGTGCCTGCACGGTGTTGCCGACCGCAGCGGCATCTTTTGCGTAGGCGGCATGCACTTCTTCGCGCGCGGCGAATTCTTCTTCAAAGCCGGCCGCAGAAGAGCCGACCACACTTTGTATCTGCAGGCCGACGCCGATGCCTGAACGCGGTGGATCGTCGTTCGGATAATTGCCATCGCGCCATTTCGGATCGACCATCACAACCTGGCGTACACCTTCCCAGATGAAATTGCCCTGACGGTTGGCGCGCGCCATCGGTGTTACCGGTATCGCCGCGTCCATGAAGGTTGGATGGCTGACCATCCATTGAAAGGTTTCGATGCCGCCCATCGAGCTGCCGGCGACGGCAACGAGATGAGTGATGCCGAGGCATTCGGTCAGCATGCGGTGTTCGGCGTTGACCATGTCGCGGATGTTGAAGCGCGGAAACGCCATGTTGAGACCGGAACGCGTCGGCGAGGTGGTGGCATCGGGATCCATCGAGGCGACACCCAGCGTATCGGGCTGCACGATGAAATAACGTCTGCTGTCGAAGGCGCGGCCGGGTCCGACCCAGTAGCTTTGATTCGTGCGGTTGCCCTGCAAACCGTGGATTGACAGGATGGCGTTGCTTTTCGCTGCGTTGAGCGTACCGTGCGTAATGTAAGTCATGCGGAAATTGCGGATGACTTCGCCGCTCTCGAGTTTCAAGTCGCCCAACTGGCAGGTTTGCATCGGCGGGGTTTGCGCCGCAGCGGGCAGCATCGGTATGAGCAGTGCGAGTGTCGTCGTCAGAGCGGCGCGGCTGAGCATAGTTCTCCTCCCGGGGGTTTCGACCATTGTTTTGTTGAAATCAATTGCAAACTATACGGCATAAGCGGCATCGCAATTACAAACGCAAACCCGGCTTAGTGCCGCCGCATCACCGCAATCAAGCCGCTGATATCGGTGTCGCCGTCTTTGCGCAGGAAGTGGTTTTCGATTTTTTCGATGGGCAAGCTATGCGCGGCGGCAAGACGCCGCAGATAGGCCTCGCTATGCGCGTAGCGCTTTGATTCGTGCAAGACGAAATCCATCTCCTCGCCGCGCTCGACCGAGAATACAAAAAAGCCGGCGGGTCCGAGCGCGCGTCTGGCGCCTGCAAAAACCGCGTTAAGGTCGCCGATATAAACGAATACGTCGGTGGCGATGACAAGATCGAAGTCGGTTTTGCAGGTTTGCAGATATTGCGCGGCCTCCGCGCAAACGAGTTCATCGTAGAGTTTGCGTTCGGCGGCCTTGTTCAGCATGTTTTGCGAGAGGTCGACGCCAATCAGTGTTTTTGCCAGCGGTCGCAACAGCGGGCCGCACAAGCCGGTGCCGCAACCGAGATCGAGAATATCGAGGGCGGATCCATCGAGCAGTTTTCTGACGGCGTCTACGGCGGCCTGCGGCGTCTGGTAATTGAGGCCATTGACCAGGTGCTGATCGAATTTTTCCGCGTAGCCGTCGAACAGATTGGCCACAAACAGCGGTGGTGCGGCGGCCGGCATGGCGCCTGCGCCCAAGGCAGCAAGTTCGAATTCGAGTCGTGCAGCATCGCCGCCGGCGGCAAGGGCGCGCCGGTAGGATGTTATGGCTTCGTTGCTGCGTTTCAGTTCGTTCAACACGTTGCCGCGGTTATGCCAGGCATCGGCAAACCCCGGCTCGATCGCCACTGCCCGGTCGTAACTCGTGATCGCATCCTTGCTGCGCCCGGCGTCCTGCAGTGAATTGGCGAGATTGTTGCAGGCGCGCGCGTAATCGGGCCGCAGCGCGATGGCGCGGTTGTAGCTGGCGATTGCCTCTTCGTGGCGCTTGAGAAAGCGCAACGCATTGCCAAGATTGTAGTGCGCCGCAGACTGGTTGCCGTCGATTTGAATCGCTTTCGAGATCAGTTCGACCGCGCGCCCGCCGTCGCCGGTTTCCAGCGCCAGATTGCCGAGCAGATGCAGCGCGTCGTAATTGCGCGGATCGCTGGCGAGAACCGCATTGAGCATGTTCTGCGTGCCGGCAATATCATTCTGCCGCCGCAGTGCGATTGCCTGGCGCAACATCGTCTGAATGGCGGCCGCATCGGGCGCTGCTGGAAATGCCGGTGTAATGTCTTCAGTCATGGTTCGCGTCAGCGCCGGTTGACGAATTCGCGGTAGACCTGCGGCAGCAGGCCGCGAGTTCTTCCATGGTGTCGATGCCGGCCTCGACCGGGCGCATCAACAGATACGCCGTGGGCACCGTGCAAGTGCAGCGTGAGTTCAGTGTGCGGCGCCAGTCCGGCGCCGATGCCGATGCCGATGACGTCAAAGATCTCGCTGCCGTTGAGTTTCAGCTTGTGGCGTGTGGTCGCTTTGAACATTAGTGCTCGCGCGCCGGTACCAGCAGATTGGCGACGAATACCTGCACCGGCTCATCGTGCTGATTGAATGTGGTGGTGCGGATTTTAATAATGCCGGACTGCGGGCGCGACTTCGAGCGCCGCACTTCGATGATTTCGCTGCGTGCGTGCAGTTCATCGCCGGGCCGCACCGGCAGCGGCCAGCGCATTTCATCGAGGCCGGCGCCGATGAGTCCGCCGGCTGGTTTCAAATCACTCTCGACCAGCAGGCGCATCGTTAGCGCCGCGGTATGCCAGCCGCTCGCCGCCAGCCCCTGGAACAGCGTGTCGCGCGCGGCAGCATCGTCGAGATGGAAGGGCTGCGGGTCGTAGGCGGCGGCAAATTCACGGATCGCCGTGGCGCCTACGCGCAGGCGGCCGGAGTCGAAGGCCTGGCCGACCGCGTAATCTTCGAGATAGTGATCGTTCATTGCGGCAATTTTACGCTGCCGCGTGACCCTGGCGGCGACATGGGCATTGTGCGGCAAAGGCGTGCCGGAATTTACCGGAACGTGCGATCATATTCGCGTTGTCCATTACCCAAGGAGAAACAACATGGCAATACTCCAGCCCGGTGCCCAGGCGCCGGAATTTTCACTCGCAGCGCACGCCGGCGATCCGCAAAAGCTCTCCGGTTTTCGCGGCCGCAAGACGGTGGTTTCATTTCTGCCGTTCGCTTTTACCGGCGGCTGAAAGAATCAAGTACTCGGGTTCCGTGAGAACTACGAAGCATTCAAAGCGCTTAATGTCGAAATTCTGCAAATCAGCGCTGACACTATTCCCAGTCTGAAGACCTGGGCGGAGCAACTGGGCGGTCTGCCGTTTCCTCTGCTGTCTGATTACTGGCCGCACGGCGCCATCGGCAAGGCGTTTGGCGTTTTCAACGATGAACGCGGTATCGATGCGCGATCGGCGTTTCTGATCGATGCAGCGGGCGTGATTCGTCATTCACATCTGTATCAGCAGGGAACCATTCCGGAGAGCAAGGATTTGCTGGAACGGTTGCAGGCGTTTTAGCGAATGTCCATCCGGTTGGATGGGCATGCAGAAATGAAAGCCGCCGGGGCCGACCCGGCGGCTCTCAGGGTGAGTTTCCTGCTAACCGGGTGTTGAGGGCGCGATTGACTCCAGCATCGCTTTCAACAATGTTTCCGCTTCGTGCGCGCCCGACACGGCGATCTTGCGGTTGAAAATGAAGAAGGGCACGCCGCTGACGCCGGACTGGCGGATTTCGTTGTCTTTGGCGATGATAAGGTCGCGGTCTTCGTTGGACGCAAGATAGGTTTCGAGTGCGGCGCGGTCGAGACCGCCGCGTGCGCCGATGTCTGCGAGCGTTTTCAGATCGGTGAGATTTGCGCCTTCGATGAAGTAGGCGGCGAAGATGCTTTCCGCCACAGCGTCTTCATGGCCCTGATTGGTGGCGTAGTGCATCAGGCGGTGCGCCTGCACGGTGTTCGGCTGCACCTTGATGTTGTCGAAGGCGAAGTCGATGCCGACCGATTTGCCGACCTGCGCAACATGTTCATATTTACGTCCGCCGCCGGGGCCGAACTTGCGTTCGATGTATTCCTGGCGCGAGATGCCGGTTTCCGGCAGATCAGGGTTCAACTGAAACGGCAACCAGCGCACGGCCGGTTTTTCTCCATCGGTGGCGCGTTCCTCGTACATCCGCAGTGCGGCTTCGAGGCGGCGCTTGCCGATGAAACACCAGGGTCAGACGACGTCGGAGACGATTTCGATCAGCAGTTTGGGTTGGTCGCTCATGCTTGTTCCTTTACGTTTACGATGGGGCGAGTCTATCCCGCGCCGGCGCGGGCGTCGAGGCGTTGCATCGTCCATACGCGTCGCTTATATTCGGGGGCGTCGCGCAATTTCGCTGCGATGTTCAGAACCGACAGGCAGGCATGAGCACTCAACCCACTTCAATTCAAGCGGCGCCGGCGACCAGTGGTTACGTCACCGCCGACGGCCTCAAGCTGCACTATCTCGATTACGGCACGGCCGGCAAACCGGCTATGCTGTGCATGCATGGTGGCGCTGCGCATGCGCACTGGTTCGATTTTGTCGCCGCCGGCTTTTCCGCCGACTATCATGTGCGCGCGATCGATCAGCGCGGCCATGGCGACAGCGCGTGGTCCGACCCGCCCGAGTACACGACCAAACGGCTTGCCACCGATCTCAATGAGGTGGTCGAGGCGCTCGATTTGCGCGATTTTGTGCTGGTCGCGCATTCGATGGGCGGCATGGTCTCGCTGAATTACGCGGCGATGTTCCCGGGACGGCTGGGGCGATTGATCATTATCGACTCGACGCTGCACCTGACCGAAGACCGTGCGTCGATGATGCGTGAGCGCGGTGCGCGGCAGAGCAGTTACGACACGCTTGACGATCTGGCGGCACGCTACAAGCTGATGCCGGCGGGGTCGACGGCGCCGCCTGCAGTGATAAACCATATCGCGCGCAACGCCGGGCGGCAATCGGAGGACGGCCGCTGGCGGCATAAGTTCGACCGCAATGTGTATACGCAGCGCAGCAGCGTTGACGGCATTCCGTGTTTCGCAAAAATCCCGGTGCCGACGCTGCTGGTGAAGGGGGAGAGAAGTCCGCGCATCTCGCCGGAAATTTATGCCGAGGTGAAAGCGGTGGCGCCGCACGTCGAACTCGCCGAAGTTGCCGGCAGCGACCATCACGTCACGCTGGATAATCCGGCGGGGTTTATTGCGGCGGTAAAGGTGTTTCTGGCACGCCACAAATAAGCAGGCAGCTACTGCTGCTGTACTTGAATGCCCGCTTCTTTAATTACACGCCCCCACTTGTCGTGTTCGGCGCGTACGAATTTCGCGAAGTCGGCCGGCGTTGTGCTGGTGGTTGCATCGAGTTCGACCTGCGCGAGTTTGGATTTCACGTCGGGTGATTTCATCACCTTGGCGAATTCTTCGTGCAGGCGCGCGACGATTTCGGGTTTGATGCCGGAGGGCGCGAACAAACCGTACCACGTCGTCACAACGAGTTCAGGCATGCCGGCTTCGGCAGTCGTCGGCACTTGCGGCAGCGTGGCGACGCGCTCGTTGGCCATGACCGCCAGCGCGCGGATGCGGCCGGCGTTGACCAGCGGTATGGTGGCCGGCACTGTTGACGTTACCATATCGACTTCGCCGGAGAGCATGGCGTTCATCGCAATCGCCGCGCCTTTGTAAGGCACATGCACGATGTTTATTTTCGACAGCGTCTTGAACAATTCGCTGCCGAGCTGACTGCCCGAGCCGAGTCCGCCTGAACCGAAATTCAACGCCCCCGGTTTAGCTTTGGCGAGCTTGATCAGTTCATTCAGCGTTTTCGCCGGTACCGACGGATGCACGACCATCACATTGGGCACGGTCGCCAATAAAGTAATCGGCGTGAAATCCTTGAACGTGTCATAACCAAGTTTCGAATACAAACTCGGACTGATGGCAATGGTCGGGCTGGTCAGCAGCAGTGTGTAGCCGTCGTTGGGCGCTTTGGCAACGAGTTCGGAGGCGACATTGCCGCCGGCGCCGGGTTTGAAATCGGGCACGATGCTTTGTCCGAGCGGTTCGCGTAGTTTGTCGGCAACCATCAGCGCGATTACATAGGGCGCGCCGGTCGGGAAGGCGACGACGAGGCGTATGCTTTTTTCCGGATACTTTTGCGCTGATGCAGTGAGGGGCATTGCAATCAGTGCAAGCAGCGCGCAGCAGATAAATTTTTTCATAACTGATTTCTCCTCAATGCGATTTTAACTGCAAGCAGCAAGCGGCGGTAGAATGGCGATCGATGAAGAGCCTTACTTTTTACGGTTGCATGAGTTCGCCGCTTGCATTTGCCGCCTGCCTGCCCATTGCCATGAGTGCTGCCAATGGGCAGGCGCAAAATTTTCCGCTGCGCCCGGTGCGTCTGATCGTTGCAGTGCCGCCCGGCAACGGCGCCGATACTGTGGCGCGTTCGATCGCGCAGCAACTGACCACGCGCTGGGGCCGCAGCGTCATCGTTGATAACCGCAGCGGCGCGGGCGGCGCGATTGCAATGGATCTGGTGGCGCGCGCCACCCCCGACGGTTACACGCTGCTATTTGCCAGCGTCGGCCTCGTTACTACCGCGACGCTGCTGCAAAAAGTCGAATATGACACCTTGCAGGCGTTCACGCCGATTGCGCAGATGACCGTTCAGCCGTACCTGCTGACGGTCAATCCATCGCAGCCTTTCGCAAGCGTGAAGGACATTATTGCTTATGCAAAAAACAATCCGGGCGCGCTGAATTACGCGTCATCCGGCATCGGTTCGGGTTCCCACCTCGGCATGGAGCGCTTGAAGCGCATGGCGGGCGTCAACATTGTGCACGTGCCGTACAAGGGTTCGGCGCAGGCCGTGACTGAACTCGCCGGCGGCCAGGTTCAGCTGTTGTTTGCCAACGCGGTGACGGCCATGCCCTTTGTGCGCAGCGGGCGGTTCCGGTTGATTGCAGTGGCGAGCCGCGGCAAGTCGCGTGCGTTTCCGGATTTGCCGACGGTTGCAGAAGCGGGGCTGCCGGGATTTGAATTGAACACTTCGTATTCGCTGTTCGGTCCCGATAAAATGCCGCGGGCGCTGGTTGCAATGATCAACCGCGACGCAGCGCTGGCGCTCGAATCGCCGGAGGTCGCGAAGAACCTCGCGCTCGACGGTGCCGAGCCCGCGCCATCAAATACACCGGCGGAATTCAGGGCGCTGCTGGCGCGTGAGGCCGTGACCGGTGCGGAAACGCTGAAGCAGGCCGGACTTGCCCGCTGACTATGCGGGCGTCTTAAGGGGGGGGCAATGGAATTCGGTTTAAATAAAGAACAACGCGAATGGCAGATGAAGGCGCGCCAATTCGCCGAAGAGCAAATACGCCCGATCTCACTGGCGCGCGACCAGATCGCCGATCCGGCCGCGACCTGGGACTGGGACATTATCAAAAAAGGCTCGAAGCTCGGCTTTCGCACACTCGGCGTGCCGAAGGAATGGGGCGGTCCCGGCGCCGATCTGGTGACGCAATGCGTCGTCATGGCCGAACTCGCGCGCGGCGACAGCGCGATTTCCAAAGCCTTCAGTCAGAACTGGAAATGGAGCCAGTTGATCGCGGTGGTCTGCAGCAAAGACCAGCAGGAGCGTTTTCTCAAACCTTTTCTCGCCGACGACACTTATATGCTTGGCGGCGCGCGCACCGAACCGAATGTCGGTTCCGACCACCGCATGACACCGAACAGCGATCCGAAAACGGGTTTTCGTTTGAAGGCCGAACGCGACGGCGATCACTGGATATTAAACGGTGAAAAAACTTTCATCGCCAACGGCAGTGTCGGAAAATTGTTTTTCGTCAGCGCGCGCACCGATTTCAAGGTGGCGGTGACCGAAGGCTCGACCGAATTCATCGTGCCGACCGACACGCCGGGTTTTCGCATCGGCAAGAAATTCAACAAGGCGGGCTGGCGTTTTTATCAGAACGCCGAACTGATATTCGAAAACGCGCGCATCCCGCACAGCAATATCGTCGGCGAAGTCAACGGGGGCTGGAAGGCGCGCACCAGCGATCCGTCTCAGTTCAACGATCTCGAACTCGCTGCCAATGCGGTCGGCGTTTGCGATACCGCCGTCGAGTCGGTGACCACCTTCGCGAAAAGCTGCAAGGCCGGCGGCAAGCCGCTCGCCGAGCAGCAACGCGTGCAGTTAAATCTGGCCGAGATGAACATGCTGACCGAATCGTTGCGCGCCTACATCATGCGCACGGCGTGGGAGCGCGATCTCGCTGTTGCCGGCGATAAAGTGCAGGCGGCTTCGGCCAACGCCGGGCTGGTCATGGTGTTTTCGCAGGAAGTGATACAGCGCGTGACCAAACTCAATCGCGATATTCGCGCGCTGGGCGGCCACAGTGCGCGCGGCGCGGTGAATGCTTCAGCCGACAAACTGGAGCGCGACGCCTTCATCTGGACGCATCTTGCCGGCGATTCGCTGTCGCGGATCAAGACGATAAAGAAAATGCTGCGGTAGATTTAATTGCGAAAGGTGTCGAGGCGTCGAGGTGTTGTGGCGCAGGCGCCTCGCCTGCGTTCAGCCGATGGTGCCTCGCGCAGGCAAGGCGCCTGCGCCACAATGTTGTCTGCACCCCGTAATCATAGTTCTGCGAACTATCGGCATTGCGTGAGCGTAAACAAGTTCCCCATATCTTTCAGCTTATCCAGCTCCCACAACTGCTTTATCAGCACATCGCATTGCGCTTGAGGCATCTGCTCGCCTGTCAGTTCGCGAAACTTCTCTTCGATCTCGGCATCCGGCATCGGATTGCGCGGATGGCCGCGGTGATATTCGACGCGGATGTCGTGGCGCGTGCCGTTGCGCAGCGTCATCGTCAGATCGCAGAGCATGGCTTCGGGTTCGCGCCTGTTCGCTTCATCAGACACTTCGCATTTGATGCGGGCGACGAGTTCGAGCAGCGCCGGGTCGTGCAGATAAGGAGCGTCGAAGTATTCGACGTCGATCTTGCCGTATTTGAGGGCAACGCCCGTGACATAAGGCATGCTGTGGTCGGCGGTTTCGCGATTGGCCGGGCGCCATTTGTCGATGTCGCCGGCCATCATCTCGATGGCGGTGTGCAGCGTGCGCACCTCGAGCGATTCGATCTCGTTGATGTCTTTCACCAGCGCGCGCGCCTCGAGCGCGGCCTGCACCACCGATTGCGAATACTGGCCGAGCGGATAACGCTTGATCAGGCAATCCATGATGCGGAAAGGCTGGTCTTTGCCGCCGAAGGGGGCGAGCTCCACAGGCTGACGTGTTACCGCAACAAAATAACCGCCGCGGCCTTCGAACATCGGCGACGGCCCCGTCATGCCGCGTTGTGCCATTTGCGCGGCGAAGATCGCGTTGCGGCTGGAGTTGGCGTAGGCGCAACCCTTCCACATCGACACATTACCGATGCGGGTTTGATACAGCGCGACGTTGGCAGCGACGGTCAGGTTCAATGCGTGGGTAATTTTTTCCAGCGGCAACTTCATCAACCGCGCCGCGCCGAGAACGCTGGCCATTGCGCCGATGGTCACGTGATCGAAACCCATCGGTTTGAAGTTGATGGTGTCGCACATGCGGCAGAACATTTCGTAGGCGATGACGATAGCGACGATCAGTTCGCGGCCGCCGGCTTTGCCGAGTTCTGCTGCAGAGAGCAGCGCCGCAATGCTGTCGCTCGGGTGTCCGGCTTCGCGGCCGATATAACCGTCGTTGAAATCGAGGTAGCGAATCATGACGCCGTTGGCGAAGGCGGCGAGCTCCGGGCTGCTGTGTTCACCACTGCACAGGATGGTCGCCGGTTGCGTACTGGTCACGGTGGCGGCGTATTCACGCGCGATGCGCACCGGTTCGCTGTGGTAGCCGCCGAGCGCGCAGCCCAGCGTGTCTATCATCAGGCGTTTGGCCTGATGCACGACCTCTTCGGGCAGATCTTCGTATTTGAGCGCGGCCGCATAGGCGGCGAGAGTGTCGGCGAGGTTAGTCATGCTTGTTCCTGTAGGCGAGGCTGCGAGTTTACTGCAGGCAGGGAATATTGACTCGCGCACGGGCGCTCTGAAGCGCGACGCGGCGGTGATACACTCGCAGCATTAAAAAACAATATCAATGGAGCGAGGCAACATGGAAATCAAGGTAATGCAAACGGCAGCTTTCAAAGCAGCCTATGAGGGTTTGGTGCCGGGTTTCGAGCGCGCCAGCGGTCACAAGGTGACAACGCTGTGGACGCCCAGCGTGGAAATGATGAGCCGTTTGAAAGACGGCGAGGTGGTTGACCTTGCCATCATGTCGGCAAGCGCCATTGACGAATTGGTGAAGCACGGCAAGCTGGTGGCGCGCAGCGATCTCGCAACCTGCGGTGTTGCTGCAGCGGTGCGTGCCGGCGCGGCCAAACCGGATATCAGTTCTGCCGATGCATTGAAGCGCGCCGTGCTGGCGGCAAAGTCGATCGTCTATTCAACCGGCCCGAGCGGCATTTACCTGAAAGACCTGTTCGAGCGCTGGGGTATCACCGATCAGCTCAAAACAAAATTGCATATCGTCAAAGGCGAACCGGCCGGTGCGGTGGTGGCGCGCGGTGAAGCCGAACTCGCCTTTCAGCAGATGTGCGAGCTGCTGCCGGTGGCCGGCCTCGATATCGTCGGTAACCTCTCGGCTGATGTGCAGAAAATCACCACGTTCTCGACTGCCGTGCATGTGCAGGCGCCGCACGCCGAAGCAGCGCAGGCGCTGCTTGTTTACCTGACCGCACCCGCAGCCGCGGCGGCGATCAGAAAAGCGGGCATGGAGCCGGCCGGCGCCTGATATGGATCTGGGCATCAAAGGCAGGAAGGCGATTGTTTGCGCAGCAAGCAAGGGGCTGGGCAAAGCCTGCGCCATGTCGCTGGCGATGAACGGCGTCGATCTGGTGATCAACTCGCGCACAGAAAGTGAACTTGAAGCGACCGCGGCGGAAATTCGTGCGGCGACGGGTGTGTCGGTTACGGCCGTTGCCGCCGACATCACTACCGCGGAAGGCCGTGCCAAAGTGCTGGCGGCCTGTCCGTCTCCCGACATACTCGTCAACAACGCCGGTGGTCCGCCGCGCGGCGATTTTCGCGAGTGGGGCGAGGCCGACTGGCAGAGTGCCGTCAACGCCAACATGATCACGCCCATTATGCTGATCAAGGCGGTGGTCGACGGCATGATCGCGCGCCGGTTCGGCCGCATCGTCAACATCACGTCGGGTACCGTGAAGATGCCGCTGCCGCATCTTGGTTTGTCGAACGGTGCGCGCGCCGGCCTCACCGGTTTCGTCGGCGGCCTGGCGCGGCAGGTGGCGCAGCACAACGTTACGATCAACGGCTTGCTGCCGGGGCAGTTTCAGACCGACCGCTTGCAAAGCATGCTGGATGAGGCGATACAGAAATCCGGGCGGCCGGCGGCGGAAATTCTTGCCGAGCGCGCCGCCGATGTGCCGGCGGGCCGCTTCGGTCAGCCAGGAGAAATCGGTGAAGCCTGTGCCTTTCTATGCAGCGCGTCCTCCGGCTATATCGTCGGTCAGAATTTTTTGATCGACGGCGGACGGTTCAACTCGACGCTGGGCTGAGCAGAAATGCGGACATGGAGCTGGTGCCGCTTAATCGGTAGCGAAGCGACGGCATGACCCGCATGTCAAAACTGCTGATGGTATTGCTTGCGGGCGCAGGCGCGAATGCGCGCGCTGCCGAAGCGCCGTATCCCGTACGGCCGATCCGCATTGTGGTGACGAACACGGCCGGCTCCGGCGCCGATGTGGTGACGCGCATTGTCGCCGACCGCCTGACGCAGGCGCTCGGTCAGCAGATTGTGATCGACAATCGCGCCGGTGCCAGCGGCAACATCGGTGCGGAAATTGTTGCGCGCGCAGCACCCGATGGCTACACCCTGCTGATGGTTACTTCCCAGCAGGCCAACGCCGCCGCCTTGAGCGACAAGCTCGGCTACGATCTCGTCAGGGATTTTGCGCCTGTCAGTCTGCTCGCCTCGACGCCGCTGATTCTGGTGGTGAATGCGGCCCTGCCGGTCGGCAATATTCGCGAGTTGATCGCCTATGCGAAAAGCAAACCGGGCAGCATCAACTACGGCACGCCGGGCACCGGCACCGCGTCGCATCTGGCAACCGAACTTTTTCGCAGCATGAGTGGCATTGAGCTCGTGCACGTGCCGTATAAAGGCACGCCGCAGGCGCTGACCGATACAATGGCGGGGCAGTTGCAGCTGACGGTGCTGGTGGCGACCGCGGTGATTCCATCGCTCAAGGTCGGCAAGATACGCGCGCTTGGCGTTACCAGCGCAAAACGCACGCAGCTTGCGCCTGATTTGCCGGCGATCGCGGAGACGGTGCCAGGGTACGAATGGACCGGATGGTACGGACTGGCTGCGCCGGCCGGCACACCGCGCGAGATCGTCGCCAGAATCAACGCCGAACAATTGCACATGCTGAAGAATGTCGAATTCCGCGCGCGGCTGGCCGAACTCGGCGCTGATGCTTTGGGTTCGACGCCGCGTGAATACGCCGAACACATACGCCGCCAGATCGACAAGATGCGAAAGGCGATCAGGGTTTCCGGTATCACGCTCGAATGAAACACGCCTCGCTCATCGCGATGGTTTTTTTTACAGGCTGCGGCAGCGCAGCGTTGGCGCAGAATTTTCCGAATCGCGTGATCCACATGATTACCACCGAAGCCGGCGGCGCCTCCGACATCGCCTCGCGTTTCATGACGCAGGCGCTGGCGAACAACCTCGGTCAACCGGCCATCGTCGAGAACCGCGGCATCATCGGCGTCGAGATTGCGCAGCAGGCAGCGCCGGATGGTCATGTGCTGCTGCATTACACCAGCCCCTTGTGGATCATTCCGCTGTTCCGGCGCAATACGCCGTGGGAGCCGCTGCGCGATTTCGCGCCGATCGCGCTGACGGTGAATTCGCCGAATCTGCTGACGGTGCATCCGTCGTTGCCGGTAAAGACGGTGCCGCAACTCGTTGCGCTGGCGAAAGCGCGACCGGGCGAACTCAATTACGCCTCGAGCTCCAGCGGCTCGGGCAATCATCTCGCCGCGGAACTTTTCAAATCAATGACCGGTGCGAAGATCGAGCGCATCGCCTTCAAAGGCGCGGGGGCGGCGATCAACGCCGTGATCGGCGGCCAGATACACGTCATGTTTCCGACTGCGGGTTCGGTGACCCAGCACATCAAACAAGGCCGGTTGCGCGCGCTGGCGGTGACCAGTCTTGAACCTTCGGCCATCGTGCCGGGCTTGCCGACCATGGCCGAGGCCGGTGTGCCCGGTTATGAATCGCAGTCGCGCACGGCGCTGTTTGCACCTGCGAAAACAGCGGCCGCGGTGATCGCGCGCATCCACGCCGAAGTGGCGCGCGCGCTCAACCTGCCCGAGGTGAAAGAACGTTTGTTCGCCGCCGGCCTTGAAGTGATTGCGAGTACGCCGCAGGAAGCCACTGCGGTGATCAAAGCCGAAATGGTGCGCATAGGCAAACTGATCGAAGACGCCGGGCTGCGCGAATAGCCGCGCGAGCTATTGCGCGCTGATGCCGGAGTCCTTGATCGCTTTGATCCATTTCGTGCGTTCGGTTTTCATGTGCGCGGTGAACTGTGCGGGCGTGCTGCCGACCGGTTCGGCACCATCGGCGGCAAGCCGCGCGATCACGTCGGGACTTTTCAGTACTGCGGCGACGCCCTGATAGAGGCGATTGATGATCGCCGGCGGCGTGTTGGCAGGTGCGAGCAGGCCGTGCCACTGCGTAACGACAAAACCGGGCACGCCCGATTCGATCATGGTTGGCACATCGGGCAGTTGCGCGGTGCGCTGCGTGGTGGTCACCGCGATCGGGCGCAGATATTTTGAGCGGAACATGCCGCCGAGTGAAGCGGTGCTGGAAATCGTCAGTTGCGTGCGGCCGGCGATCAAATCCGGAAACGCCGCGCCCACACCTTTGTACGGGATGTGCACGAACTTCGTGCCAGTCATCGACGCAAACAGCTCGGTCGACAACTGCTGCAGCGACGAGATGCCGGATGACGCGTACGTGAGCTTGCCGGGGTTGGCCTTGGCGTAAGCAACGAATTCGCTCACCGTATTTGCCGGCAGCCCCGGATACACGGCCAGCACATAAGGCGCGGCTGAAATCTGCGAGACCGGCGCGAAATCGCGGAACATGTCGTAGGCGGTCTTGTTGAGTTCGGGAAAGACCACCGCGGTCACGCTCATGATGACCAGCGTGTAGCCGTCGGGCGCGGCGTGCGCTGTGACTTCCATCGCGATGGCGCCGCTGGCGCCGGGCCGGTTGTCTACAACCACCGAGGTTTTCAGATTTTCCGACAGCGGCGGCGCAATGCCGCGCGCAATCACATCCAGCCCGCCGCCCGGCGCGATCGGGCAGAGCAGGCGGATCGGCCGCGTCGGATAATTCTGCGCGGCAGCCATGGCCGGGAGCGCGGCGAGCAGCAATGCCGCAGCGCACTGTCTTGACGTGAAATACATGCACTACTCCTCAGGGGGGCGGCAGAAATCCGCGCGTGTTGTGTTTGTGTCTGCAGTATAAACGCTGGCGCAAAAATGTAGAACCGCGTTCGCCGTTGCGTCGAACAGGCGTAAGATTCAAGCGCTCAAGCGGTGAAGGGGAGGCATCATGCGGAGATTCATGTTTGTGCTGCTGGCGTTGCTGCCGGCGGTGGCGATGGCGCAGGCTTTCGTGCCGACGCGCCCGCTCGAGATCGTCGTGCATAACGCGCCGGGCGGCGGTTCGGATGTGCTGGCGCGTTTTATCAGTGTGACGCTGGAAAAGGAAAAACTGATTCCGGTGCGCAACCAGGTGCATAACCGCACCGGTGGCGGCGGCGCCACGGCGATGGCCTACGTGATGGAGAAGCGCGGCGATCCGCACACGCTGGCGATGTTTACGACGGCCTGGGTGATCACGCCCATGCTTGCCGAGGAGGCCAAGGTTACGCTGTTTGAAATGACGCCGGTGGCGCGTCTGGTGCTCGAATCGGCGCTGGTGCTGGTCAAGGCCGATGCGCCCTATCGTACGCTGAAGGATTTCATCGAGGCGGCGAAGAAGGAGCCGGGCAAATTACTGCAGGCCGGCGGCTCGTTGCAGACGCGTGGCAATTTTGTGCGCCTGCTGCTGCAGAAGATGACCGGCGCGCAGTGGAGCTATATTTCATTTCCGGGCGGCGGCGAGCGCGTTACCGCATTGCTCGGCGGTCATATGCAACTGCTGGTCGCCGAGCCGCAGGAAATCGGCGAGTACGTGCGGCGCGGCTCGCTGCGTCCGGTAGCGCAGATCGCGGGCAAACGGCTGCCGAGTTATCCCGACGTGCCGACCATACAGGAAGCGGGTTTCAATATTCAAAGCTATCCGGCGATGCGCGGCGTGGTGGCGCCGCCGGGCATTTCGCGCGAAGCGGTTGCCTACTGGGAGAACGTGTTCGCGCGGCTGGTCAAAAGCCCGGAGTGGCGTAAATACCTCGACGAAAACCAGTTCGAAGACGGTTTTCAGCGCGGCGAAGAAACGATGAAGTCGTCACGTGAATTCGGCGAACAGATCCGCGGCATGCTGCGCGACGCCGGGCAGAAGGTTTACCGCTAGGCGATGAAAACCGTTGCTTTGCCTGACGGCGAACGCGTACCCGCACTCGGTCAGGGCACCTGGAACATGGGTGATGAGCGTGCCGCGCGCGCCGAAGAAATTGCTGCGCTGCAAGCGGGCATAGAGCGCGGCCTCACGCTGATCGACACCGCCGAGATGTACGGCGACGGCCGCGCCGAGTCACTGGTGGCCGAAGCCATCGCCGGACACCGCGATAAGGTTTTCATCGTCAGCAAGGTGCTGCCGAACCACGCCTCGCGCCGCGGCACGCCCGCCGCCTGCGACGCCAGTCTCAAGCGTTTGAAGACTGATTGCATCGATCTGTATCTGCTGCACTGGCGCGGCAGTGAACCATTTGCCGAAACACTGGAAGCATTCACTGCATTACAGCGCGCCGGCAAGATCCGCCATTACGGCGTCAGTAATCTCGATTTGAACGAAATGCGCGAGTGGTGGAGCTGCGCCGGCGGCGAGGCGACAGTGACCAATCAACTGCTCTACAACCTGGCGCGCCGCGGCATTGAGTTTGATCTGCTGCCGTGGCTGCGCGAACGCCGTGTGCCGGTGATGGCGTACTCGCCGCTTGAACAAGCGCGCTTGCTGAAGCAAAAACCGTTTATCGAATTTTCAAAACGTCACGGCATGACACCGGCGCAGGCTGCGCTTGCCTGGCTACTGAGCAGTGATGACGTGATGGTGATACCGAAAAGCGGCAATCGCGTGCGTGTCGCCGAAAATGCCGCCGCCGCAGAAATCGTGCTGACTGCGGCGCAGCGCGCCGAGCTCGATCGGATGTTTGCGCCGCCGTCACACGCCGTCCCGCTCGAAATGTTGTAGCGGTTGAAGCTGCGTTCGTGCCTATAATTCAAAAAAAGCCGGAGGAGAGCGGAATGGCATTCGTATTGCACAGAACACTGGCGATGCTGATTGTATTGTGCGGCGCCGGCGTATCCATGGCGCAGCAGCCGGCGTACCCGACTAAAGCGGTGCGTATCGTCGTGCCGTTTCCGCCGAGCGGATTTTCCGACACGCTGGGCCGCTTGATCGGGCAGAAATTGTCCGAAGCGCTTGGCCAGCCGGTGATCAACGACAACCGTCCCGGCGCCAGCGGCACCATCGGCGAGGATATCGTCGCCAAAGCCGCGCCTGACGGTTACACGCTGCTGACGGCCAGCCTCAATTTTGTCGTCAAACCGAACATGGAAAAGCTGCCGTTCGATACGCAAAAGGATTTTGCCGCAGTGAGTTTGATTGCGCAGGGTCCGCCGCTGGTAATTGCGGTGAGTTCCGCTGCGCAGTACCGCACGCTGGCCGACCTGATTGCCGACGCGCGCGCGAATCCAGGCAAGCTGACTTTCGCCAGCGCCGGGCGCGGTTCGTCGGGTCATTTGACCGCCGAGCTGCTCAAATCGCAGGCCGGCATCGACATCGTGCAGGTGCCGTACAAGGGCAGTGTGCTGGGTGTCACCGCTACTATCAGCGGTGAGGTCATGGTCAACGCGTCTTATCTGCCGGTCGCGTTGCCGCTGGTGAAATCGGGCCGTTTGCGCGCGGTGGGTTTAACCGGACCGAAACGCAGCGCCTTGCTGCCCGATGTGCCGACGGCCGCCGAATCCGGTTATCCGGGTTGTGAAGTCGGCGGCATGATGGGGTTGGTAGCGCCGGCGCGGACGCCGCGGGACGTTATCCGGAAACTCAACACCGAACTCGCCGCCATTGCGGCGCGCCCCGATTTTGTCGAACGGCTGGAAGGCTACGGCATGCAACCGGCGGCATTGAAGCCCGAGGAATTTGAGAAATACATCGGCGAGCAGATAGCGCGCTGGGGCAGAGTTTTGAAGAGTGATGCTGCCGACAGGAGTCGCTGAGCGGCCAGCGTACGCATGAATTCGCCCCGCAAGGAACGCGTGATCCGCACCCTGTCGCTTGCCGAGCGTCTGGCTACACCGGATTTCGGCATACGCGACCAGAACAGCGCAACGCGCATTGGCGAGGCGCACCGCCACGAGTACCTGCAGGTGCAACTCAATCTCGCCGGCCGTACCGAACAGCACATCGGCGCGACGGTACGCCCGCTGGGGCCGGGTTTTCTCTCGTTCGTCATGCCGTACCGCGTGCACCGCATTGCGCATCCGCCGGGTTCGCGTTTTTATGTGCTGAGTTTCAGCCTGCGTTTTCTGCGCCCGGAACTCGTTCTGGACCCGCTCGATTTCGACGACCTGCCGCTTGAACGCGCGCCTGAGCTGGCGCCGTTTCTGTTTCAGGAATTCATGGATTTTTCGCTCAAGGGCGGCGAGCTTGCGATGGCGCACGAGGCCTGTGAAAGAATTGCCGCGGAGTATCGCAGCAGCAGTTACTGTTCGTTGGAAATTGTGCGCGCCAATCTGTTGCTGCTGCTGACTACGGTGTGCCGGCGCCACGAGCGCGCGATTCTGCGGCTGGCGGCGGAAAAGGCGCAGCGCAAGAGCCGGCGCGACGCCGTCTCGCGTACCACGCATTATCTGCGCGAAAATCTGGCCACGCGCGTCGGTCTGCAGGATGCGGCGTCCGCCGTGCACCTGTCGCCCAATTACCTTGCCCACCTGCTGAAAAAAGAGACTGGCAAAACCTTCATCGAGATTCTGACCGAGCGGCGCATGGAAAAAGCGCGTGAACTGCTGCTGCATACGGCCATGCGTATCGCCAAAGTCGCCGCTGCTGCCGGTTTCGACGACGAGGCTTATTTCGCGCGCCGCTTCAAACAATTGTCCGGCGTGACGCCGCGCGATTATCGCAGCCAGTCCGGCGCGGCGCGGCGCCGCAAGCAGTAGAAAACTCCAAGAAAAAGGCTGTCCTGTCCTTGGCTTTGCGGGCGCGAATCTTTTACGCTGGCGCGTGGTCAGGCAGCAGGAACGCCGGCGAACCGCGTATCGAGTCCGCGAAGTCATTGGAGAGGTAAAGCGTGCCAGGCAATTTTATTGAAATGGAAACCGACGTGCTGGTGATCGGCGGCGGTGTTGCCGGCAGCATGGCGGCGATACCCGCGCTCGAGGCCGGCCTCAAAGTCGTGATCTGCGAAAAAGGCAAGGTGCTCGATCATTGCGGCAGCGTCGGCTGCGGCGTCGATCATTACCTGACGGTGATGGATAGCGGGCCCGAGTGGGACACGCCGGAATTTCTTTTGAAGCACGTGCCGGAGTTGACCGACGGCATTGTTGATATGGCAGTGGCAGGCCGCGTGATCCGCGAAATGCCGCGTATCTTCCGCAAGATCGAATCCTTCGGCGTCGATTTCAAGGACAAGAAGCTCGGCACCTATTACCGCCTGCGTTCCTTTGGTCTGCCCGGCACTTATCACATTAATTTCGACGGCACCGATTTCAAGAAACACCTCGGCGAACGCGTGCGCAAGGGCAAGGCTACGGTGTTAATGCGCACGATGGTAGTGCAGTTACTGACCAAAGACGGCCGCGCCTATGGTGCGCTTGCTTTCAATTTTCGCAGCGGTGAGTGGTACGCGATCCGCGCCAAAGCAGTGGTGCTGGCCGCCGGCGACGTCAACCGCATTTCGCATAACGCCTCGGGGCTGGCTTTCGACAGCTGGCATTTTCCGTACAACACCGGCGACGCGCAGGCAATGGGTTATCACGCCGGTGCTGCGCTGGCGAACATGGAGTCAGTCGAAGCGACGCTCACACCAAAGGGCTTTTCGACGCAGGGCCTCAATGCGCTGGTCAGTCTCGGCGCTTACTTCGTCAACAAGTCGGGCGAACGTTTCATGTTCCGCTACGACAAGAAGGGCGAGAACGCGCGCCGTGCGGTACTCGCCGACGCGGTGATTAACGAATACCTGCTCGGCAACGGGCCGATTTATCTCGACTGCCGGCATCTTTCCGAAGAGATGCTCGACCACATGGAACATACGCTGCAGGTCGACCGTTACACGCTGCCGGCGTATTACCAGCAGAAGGGTGTGGATTTCCGCACCGAACTCGTCGAGGTCTCGGTTTCCGAATTGTCGATCCGCCGCAGCGGCGTTTATTTCCGCGGCAGCGGTCTCGCCGTCGATGAAGACGGCGAAACCTCGGTTGGGGGTTTGTTCGCGGCCGGCGATTGCGCCACGGTTAGCGGCGGCATCGCGGGTGCTGCAGTGCTCGGCCACATTGCCGGCGAGGGCACGGTCAAATGCGTACGCGCATGGAGCGGCAGCCTGCCGGAAATCGACCACGCGGCGATTGATGCAGTGCGCGCGCGCGCCAGCGCCAGTCTGGGCCGCGCGAATGGCGTAGCGTGGAAGGAATTCGAAAACGACACGCGCGATGTCGTCACCGATTATGTCGGCGTGCGGCGCACCGCCAAAGGCCTGCAACTCGCACTCGATACGCTGCGCGCGCTGGCGAAGCAGGAGCCGCGGCTCAAAGCCGACGATCTGCACGGTGTGATGCGCGTCGAGGAGGCGATCAACGTGCGGCTCAATGCCGAAATCATGGCGACCGCTTCGCTGGCGCGTGAGGAAACACGCACCGGCTCGGCGCACTGGCGGCTTGATTTCCCCGAGACCGATGACAAAAACTGGCGCAAGTTCGTGATCGTCGAACGTGGCGCCAACGGCCCGTCGGTGCGCACGCTGCCGGTCGACCAGCCTTTGTCCGCGGCTTTCGATCGCAGCACGGCGACTGTTTAAGGAATGCCATGAGTAAAACAAACGAAGCGGTGCACAACCCGATTCGCATCAATGCCGAGACCTGCGTGCGTTGCGACCTCTGCGACTGGATTTGCCCCGGCGATATCATCTACAAGGAAGCCGACAACAAGGCAAAACTGCCGGTGGTTGTTTATCCCGATGAGTGCTGGTACTGCGGGCTGTGCCAGTCGATCTGCCCGACCGATGCGATCACCGTGATTTTTCCCGACCGCATGATCCGCAACAAGACAGATGTCGTGACGCTGCTCGGCAAGGTCGTGGAATAGTTATTCCGGTTTGATGCCGGCCTGACGCGCCAGCTTCGTGGTTAGCGCGACCTGGGTGGCGATCATTTTGTCGAATTCCGCCGGCGTGGTCGGCGAGGCTGCGGCGCCCATCGATAAAAGGCGTTGCTGCAACTCGGGCTGGTTGAGCACGCGCGTGATCTCACGATTGAGCTTGTCGATAACCGGGCGCGGCGTTTTTGCCGGCGCCAGCAGACCCGACCATGAATTCCATTCGAAGCCGGGTAAACCCGATTCGGCGAGTGTGGGCACATCAGCGTAGACGGCGACGCGTTTTTTTGCGGTGACCGCGAGCGCGCGTATCTTGCCCTCGCGCACCAGCGACACCGCACTCGCCAGCGGCGAGAGAAAAAACTGCAGTCGTCCGCTGATCAGATCGGTCAACGCTTCCGGGATGCCGCGATAGGGCACATGCACGGCGTCGAGATTGGCGCTGTGTTTGAACATCTCGGCGGCGAAATGCGCGCCGCTGCCGATGCCACCGGAGCCGTAGTTGAGTTGCCCCGGCTTTGCTTTGGCGAGCGCAATCAGCTCCTGTGCGCTTTTGACATTGAGTGTCGCCGGCACCACCAGCAAAAAGCACGCGGTGCTGGTCAGAGTGATGCCGGCGAAATCGCGGATCGTGTCGTACGGAAGCTTCGCGTGGACCGCCGGGATCGTAACGTGCGCGATTGATGCGAACAACAGTGTATGGCCGTCGGCGTTCGCATCAGCGACGATTTTTGCCGCCACCACACCGCCCGCGCCCGGCCGGTTATCGACAATCACCTGTTGCCCCAGCGCTTCGTAAAGCTGCGGCGTCAGCATGCGCGCAGTAATGTCGGGTTGTCCGCCCGGCGTGAAGCCGACCACCATGCGGATCGGCCGCGTCGGGAATGTGCCGGTTTGCGCCGCTGCGGTCGCGGCAACGAGCAGCGCCAAAGCGCCGATTACAACGCGCATGCAGTTGAATTGCGAATGGATCATGTTATCTGCCGGACAAAACCAGGAAAACCGTGATTTTGCCCCATTTCACAGCACCGGCGCATCGGCTATGATCAGAACGTCAACAGTTTTCGGGGCAATACGGTGGCAACACGCGCGGGCGGCTTCTCGCTGATAGAAATGATGGTGGTGATCGCGGTCGTCGGGATACTCGCGTTGATGGCGGCGCCGAATTTCCAGGACAGCATCGTGCGCAACGAAATCAAGGACGCCCTGCCGCTGGCAGATATCGCCAAACAGCCGGTCGCGTTTGTGTGGGCGACGACGCAATTGTTTCCGCGCGACAATGCCGAGGTGCTGCTGCCGGTGCCGGAAAAAATCGTCAGCAACCTGATCAGCTCGGTGGCGATCAAGGACGGTGCGATCAATGTCACGTTCGGCAATCGCGCCAACGGCGTTATCAAGGGCAAGATTCTGACTCTGCGTCCGGCGGTAGTCGAAGACACGCCCATCGTGCCGGTGGCATGGGTCTGCGGCAGCGCCGAGGCGCCGGAGAAAATGACGATCAAGGGAAAAAACGAAACCAATATTCCCGACGCCTTTCTGCCGTTCAACTGCCGTGCTCGCGGTGTGAAAAAATAAAGCGCAGGGCATAAAAAAACGCGCTCCCTGCGGAGCGCGTTTTGTATTGCGTAATTTTGCTGCGTGACGCTTATTTTTCGGCGAAGCAGTAGAACAGTCCCGCGCCGCCGGTACCGCGCAGTGCGTCCTGGCTGCAGCCGCCGCGTGAGGCGTGCGACGAATGCCAGGCACGCGCAATCGGGTCGTCGCTCAAGCCTTCGCGATCCGAGTGGCCCATCTGGATCGCGCCTTCGGCACCGCTTCGGGTGTAGTTGCCGCAGGTCATGTCGCTGCCTGCCGGATAGGCGCGGCCATACCAGTCGGAACCGGTCAGCATGTCATGCGTATTCGGCTTCTCGGCACGGCCGTTGACGATGGCGCCTTTCTCCGTGAGGATGGTTTGTTTGGTCATGTTGTTGTTGCCGTGCAATTCATCCACGTTGTAGGCGACGACTGCACCTTTGACGTTGGTCCACGGGCCGCTGCCGATACGGTCGCGCGCATTGATCGAAGGCAGGCCACCGGTGGCCTGCTGGCTAAGATATGCGCGCCAGGTACGGTTGCCGGCGCCAACGGCTGAGGCGAGTTTCTGGCAAAGGGCATCGGCACCGGCCAGGCCGCCGAGGTCCGCACCTTTGCCGCTGCCGGCGCTGGTAGCGAAGAATGTCATGTTGCTTTCAGGTGTGCTCGCACAGCCGACGATGCCGCCTGCCGCCAGCGCAACTGCACCGGCCAAAACCAGTTTACGGGTCAATTTCATGTTGTTTTCCTCCTGTGGTTGAAATGCCGAAACGCGACGCTAACACAGGGCGCATTGCGACTCAAACCCTGCTTTTATCGGGCAACAGACAGCCTGCCGGTTATTTGCAGCGATAGCTCAGAGCGATATCCGCTAAGATGGTGCCGGCCTTAACCGGGCAACCGTTTTCACAAACTCGCGCATTCTGCCCCGATGGATACTTCGAATTCAGATCACGACGGCTTCCGGATTCGCAATTCGCGGCGCTGGGCGCCCGGCGGGCGGCTGCCCTACGTTTTTGCGTTCGCCGCAGTGGGAATCGCATGTGGCATTCGTTACGAATTGCATCCCGTGCTGCAAGCCCAATATCCATTCGTGCCATTTACCGTTGCGGCCGTGCTGGTTGAATTTTTTCTCGGTCTCGGGCCGGCGCTGGTCACGGTTTCTGCGGGGTTTCTTCTCGGCACTTATTTTTTTGTTCCACCGTTTAACACCATTGCATACCCGGAGCCGGTGGATTTCATCTTTGTTGTCGGCTACCTCCTGGTCGTTCTGCTCGCCGTATTCCTGATTGAAGATCTGCAACGTTCCAGATACGCATTGAGTCTGATGAAGGACGTGCTGGAATCGCGCCTGGAAATGCTCGAACGCAGCAATTCGGAGCGTACGCACGCCGAGTACGCGGCACAGGAAAGTTCCGAACGCTTCCGTTCCCTTGCTTCGAGTTTTCCGCAGATTCTTTATATGCGTCGCGTCGACGGCGAGTTCGAATATCTTAATGAGCAATATTATTTTTATACGGGGCTGGCGCCCGGTTCACTTGGTGCGGTGGGATGGATAGTCGCGGTGCATCCGGAAGAAACCGCTGCGGTGATTGCCGCCTGTGATCGCGTAAGCCACGCCGGCACGGAGGAATTGCTGACCTTCCGTTTGCGCATGGCTGACGGTTCCTACGCGCAATTTTCCGGGCCGTTGTGCCGTATCGAAGGTAAACACGGCAAAGACATCAAATGGACGGGAAGTATCGTTAAACCAACCGTGCATATAGCTTAAGTGCGGCGTGAAAACCGGTGTCAGCGAATGTGATCTGGGCGTTGACAGCCATTATTCAAAGCGCCTGCCGGGTGCAGAATTGCAGCCGACGCGATTGTACTTCAGACACCACAATGCGTTCGCGCACTGGATACTGAAGCGCTGCAAATTGTTGCCGGAACCCTCGGCGGAAGAACTTGCCTGGACGCAATTATCTGCGGCCGGAGGCGGCGGCAATTCTTGAGGCGGGGATGTATTCGCGCTGCGCGGGAATAACGACGGGCGGCAGAACCAGCTGGTCGACGCAATGCGCGGCGAAAAAATTGACCGTTTCGTGTGCCACCATCTCACGTTCGTTGTCGATCGTGATCATGTGATAGCTGTTGCCGAGAAAAATTTTGCGCTTGATCGACGAGCCGATGTGTTCGACTACGAATTCCGCGCTCTTGGGGCTGGCGGTTTCGTCATCAATGGCATGAATTACCAGCGCCGGCGCCGTTACTGAGTGCAGATTGCGCATGACGTGACGGCCCAGCCGGGTTGCCTGATAGACATGGTTCATCGTAATGCGTGCCGCACCCGCTTCCGAGAACCCTCTACGCATGGCGCGGGCGATGCGTTGCCTTATTTGCGTGTTCTTGACACCGTACGGCTCGCGCTCGGTAAACGAGTAAAAGTTGCGTATCGGCGTGTGGAACCACAGCGGCATCAGAAAGCGGTACCATGGAATCGACCAGCCGTCATAAAAAAGCGTGGTCGATAGCAGCGACAATGCCGACACTTCGCGCTGCCGTTCTGCCGCCAGGGACAAAGCCAATACCGCGCCTGTGCATAACCCGCCTACGGCAACGCTGCGATGATCGCGTTTTAGCCGGTCGAATACGGCGAGTGCCTGCCCCTGCCAGTCGCGAAAATCGGTGGCGTCCGCGCCAAAGCCGAAACCACGGATATGCGGAACCTCAACGCTGAATCCGCGCTGGCGTAATGAGTTTGCAAGAAAACGCATTTCCAGCGGACTGCTGGCAAGGCCGTGCAATAGAAGAACAGCATCTTCTCCGGTTTCCAGGCTGTTCGGCTGCTTGTAGGGCATATTTCTTTTTCTATTTTTTTTTGACCGCTAGCCGAAAACAGTTGCGGCCGCGTTTGGATCACGTAATAGAGGCGAAGGCTATCAAATCGTGACAATTGTCACAATACTTTAACGACGTAAATGCGATTAAATTCAGGCAAAGGCGTGTGCAGAAAATGCGTGAACTGCCTTGATGCGTGCAACATCATCAAAATCGTGCACCGCTCTGGTGCCGAACACCGGAGTGATGCGGCAATTGCATCAGTGCAGCCGATCGACTTTCCACAACTGCGGAAACCAGCGTATCCATAACGCCGCCACCAGCAGCGTGCCGGCGCCGCCGATCACCACCGATGCGACAGTGCCCAGCCATGCGGCGACCAGACCCGATTCGAATTGCCCCAGATGATTCGACGTGCCAGTAAAAATGGAATTCACCGCGGCGACGCGGCCGCGCATGCCGTCGGGCGTCTGTAGCTGTATCAGTGAAGTGCGTATTACCACGCTGACCATGTCGGCGGCGCCGATTACCATCAGCGCGGCGAGCGACAGCGCGAAGGATTGCGACAGGCCGAAGACGATGGTTGCTGCGCCGAAGGTCGCCACCGACGCAAACATCACACGCCCGACGTGCTGGTCGAGCGGCATGCGGATCATCACGAGAGATACCAGTACGGCGCCGACCGTGGGGGCGGTGCGCAACAGGCCGAGGCCGGTCGGGCCGCAATCGAGTATGTCGCGCGCGTAGATCGGCAGCAAAGCGGTGGCGCCGCCGAGCAGCGTGGCAAACAGATCGAGCGAGATCGCGCCGAGGATGCCGGGCCGGCTGCGGATGAAGGTAACACCGCCGAACACCGAGGCCAGCGTCATCGGTTCGCGCGACGGTAATGCGCCGTGCGCGAGACGGATGCTCGCCAGCAGGAGACCCGCGGCGAGAAAACACAAGGCGCTTGCCGCATAGGCCGCCACCGCGCCGGCCAGATAAATCACGCCACCCAATGCCGGGCCGGCAATGATGGCTGCCTTGCGCACGCCGGAGTTCCACGCAATGCAGGTAGGCAACTCGTTGCGTTCGACCAGTGTCGGCATCAAGGCGCGCAGCGCCGGTTGCTGGAAGGCGTGCGAGGCGCCGACGGCGATGGTGCAGAGGTAAATGATTTCGCTGGTCAGCACACCGGCGTAACTGCAGGCGGCGAGCGTCGCGGTTGCGCCGAATTTGACCAGTTGGCAGAAAAGGGTGATGCGCCGGCGGTCGAAATTGTCGGCGACGTGGCCGGCTACCAGTGAAAGCAGAAACTGCGGCAGAAACTGCGCCAGCCCGACGAGACCGAGACTCAACGCGCTGTTGGTGATGTCATAGATTTGCCAGCCGACTGCGACCAGGAAAATTTCCTGGCCGAGCGCGAGCTTTATTTCGGCGAGCCAGTAGCGCGTGAACGCAGCGCCGCCCGGTGGCTTTATCGCCATCAAACGCGCTTAGGACTTCAGTGCCGCGTAAGCTTCGGGGAAACGCGCGCGCGCCTCGTCGTGCAGCGGTCTGACCGCGGCGACAAAGGCAGCGCGTTCTACAGCATTCAGCCGGATGACTTCGCCGCCGGCATCCTTGATTGCCTGTTCGGCAATGTCTTCTTCGCGCACCGCAAGCTCGCGCTGCACCAGAACCGCCTCGCGCACCGCCTTCATCATCGCGGTCTGCAATTCGGCAGGCCAGCTTTCGTAGGCTTCACGGTGGCAATAGATGCCGCGCGACAAATAGCTGTGGCCGGTCAGCGTGTGGAATTTGTGATATTTGTGCACGCCGTAATCGACTGTATTGGCGAGCGGGTTTTCCTGTGCATCGAGCTGGCCCGAAACAATCTGCGTGATCGCCGGTTTCAAGTCCATGATGAACGGCCTGGCGCCGAGCAGTTCATAGGTGCGTGCATGCATGCGGCTCGGCAGCGAACGGATCGAAAGATCCTTCATGTCAGCGGGCAGGCGCACCGGACGCAGGCGGTTGGAGACGTGGCGGTAACCGTTCTCGAAATAACCGAGCATTTTGTAGCCGGGCACGCGCTGTTCGATCACGCGGCTCATATAGGCGCCGAATTTTCCGTCCATGGCGGCGCGCGCTTCTTCGAGGCTGGCGAAAAGAAACGGCAGATCGGCGAACTCGAGTTCCGGCACGCGTTCGGTCAGATAACTGGTCGATTGATAGGCGAGCGTGAGCAGGCCGCGTTCGCTCATCCACAACACTTCTTCAGCCTTGTAGCCGAAGTCCATTATGTTCCACACATATTTGATGTCGACGTCGCTGCCGAATTGCACAATCAGGCTGTCGCCGGTGATTTTCAGCGCGCGGCTATGCGTGGTGGTGGACGGACCGTAGCCGCCCATGACGATTTGTGTGGCCATGTTTTTCCGTGCCGGTAAAGAAAAGGTGGTCGCGGTTGCGCGACGGGCCGGCCATTCTAGCCCGAACGGCAGTCGCATGTTTCTGCTGTTACCGGTGCGTATAAAAAGCGCGCGCGTTTGCTGTGTAATATCCGGTTTTGACAACCGTGCCTGCCGCGCTCATCATCGCGGCTTCGCTGAAGAATCGTGAAAAAGTGCAGCCCGTGACTGGCAGAATCTATCACAGCAGATTGTTTTTGCGCTGCGCCGCGTGCGTCGTGATCGCCGCCGTGCCGGCAGGCGAGGCGGCTGCGCAGGCGGAAAAATTTCCGACCAAGGCCATACGCATCGTCACCGCCGAGATCGGCGGCGGTAACGATTACGCCGCGCGTGTGATCTCGCAGGGACTGACACCGGTGTTCGGTCAGCCGGTGGTGATAGAAAACCGCGGCGGCAGCGTGATCGTTGCCGCTGAGTTCGTCGCCAAGGCGCCGCCCGACGGCCATACTCTGCTGCTCTACGGCAGCAATATGTGGATACTGCCGTTCATGCGCGAGCAGGTGCCGTACGACATGTTTAAGGATTACGCGCCGGTGACGCTGGCGGTGAGTTCGCCGAGCATACTGGTCGTGCATCCGTCGCTGCCGGTCAAATCGGCGAAAGACCTGATCGCGCTGGCGCGCACGCGGCCGAACGAACTGAATTATGCCGCTGCACCCGGCGGGCTGATTCACATTGCCGCCGAGCTGTTTAAGGCGATGGCCGGCGTGAAGATGGTGCATGTCGCCTACAAAGGCGGCGGACCGTCGTTGACCGCATTGTTCGGCGGCGAAGTGCAGTTGATGTTTCCGACCGCCGGCACCATTGCGCCGCATCTGAAGTCGGGGCGGCTGCATGCGCTGGCGGTGACGTCGGCGAAACCGTCCGCGCTGTTCCCGCAATTGCCGACGATCGCCGCGACCGGGCTGCCGGGTTACGAAGCGGTATCGCGTTTCGCCGTATTCGCGCCGGCGCGCACGCCCGAGGCGATTGTGACGCGGCTCAATCAGGAAATCGTGCGCGCACTGGGCGCGAGCGATGCGATTGCGAAACTGAATGCGGCTGGTCAGGAACCGGTCGCCAGCACGCCGGCGCAACTTACCGCGGTGATCAAGTCCGAGATGGCGACACTCGGCAAGGTCATCAAGAATGCGGGCATACGCGTCGAATAAGATTTTGTTGCGGAGACCGGCATGAAAAAGAAACTAAGCGCGATCGTCATCAGCCTGACGCCGTTCGACAATGACGGCAAACTCGATGAAGCGGCGTTTCGCCGCCATCTCGGGCACCTGCGCGACGCCGGTGTGTCGGTCTATGTGGCGGGCAGCGGCAGCGGCGAAGCGTATTCGCTGAACAGGGAGGAGCGTGACCGCGTGATGACAATTGCGGTCGAGGAACTCAAGGGCAGGGTGCCGGTGCGCGCGATGGGTTGCGAGCCGCGCCTGATCGCCGACATGGTTGATTTTATGCAGGCGGCCGAATGCGCCAAAGTCGACGCTGCGCAGATTTTTTCGCTCGACATCGGCCACGGTTCGAAACCGACCACGCCCGAACTCGAACACTATTACTCGACGGTGATCGAATCGACGTCGCTGCCGGTTTATCTGTCGAGTCATCGCGCCGCCGGTTATTTTCTGCCGCTCGACCTCATCGAGAATCTGGTCAAGCGTTATCCGACCATCCATGGCGTCGCCTACGCCGGCCCCGACATCGGTTATCTCGCCGAACTGATTGCGCGCGTCGGCGATCGCGTTGAAATTCACAGCGCCGGCGCGGGCAACGGCCTGACCGTGCTCGGTCTCGGCGGCAACGGCTTCATGGGCGGTGAGGGTAATTTTTGTCCGGCGCTGTTTGCCGAAGTAATCGCAGCATGGGAGGCGAAGGATCACGCGCGTTTGCGCGTGTCGTTCGGCAAGGTCATCGCCTTCGTTGCGATCAACAGCAAGTATGGCGGCAGCGCGATGCGCGCGCTGAAACCGCTGATGAACGCGTTCGGCCTGCCCGGCGGCACGCTGCGTTCGCCGCGCATGCCGATCAGCGCAGCCGATCTTGATGCGGTGGTGAAGGCCGTGCTGAAGCTGGATATTCCGGGCACACCGCCGCTGCTCTGAAGCGGTTTATTCGGCAGTGATGCCGGTACTCTTGATTACGACGATCATGCGCGCGATGTCGGCCTTGATGGCAGCGGCAAATTCCTGCGGCGTGGTGCCGACGGGTTCGACGCCGGCATTGGCGAAACGCTCCCGGGTGTCGGGCAGACGTACCGCGTTGATCAGTTCGCGATTCAGCAGGTTGATGATGGCGACCGGCGTTTTTGCCGGTGCAAACACGCCGATATATTGTTCGGCGACGTAACCGGGCACGCCGGACGCCGCCACCGTCGGTATCTCCGGGAACAGCGGCGACGGCTGCGCGCCGGTGACCGCGAGTGCGCGCAAACGGCCGGCTTTGACGTGCGGTGAAACCGAGGCGGCGGTCGGAAACATGACCTGCACCTGGCCGCCTAGCAGTGCAGACAGCGCCGGGCCGCCGCCCTTGTACGGGATGCGCGTGATTTCAACGCCGGCCATGCGTTTGAACAGTTCGCCGGCGAGATGGGTCGCTGCACCCGGCGCGCCCGAACCATAGTTGAGCTGGCCGGGTTTGGCCCTGGCGAGCGCGATCAGTTCGCGGATCGATTGCGCCGCCACCGATGTATGCACGACGACAAAATTCGGCGAACGCGTCGTCAGGCTGACCGGCGCGAAGGCAGTCAGCGCGTCATAGGGCGCGGCTTGCATCAGCGGCAGCGTCCACACGCCGTTGCTGTATAGCAGCAGCGTGTAACCATCGGGCTGCGCCTTGGCGACAATATCGGGGGGAATCACGCCGCTCGGACGATTATCGACGACGACCTGCTGGCCGAGACTGGCGGACAGCGCGCGCGCCAGCGTGCGCGCGGAAAAATCCGCGCTGCCGCCGACTTCGGCCGTCAGCAGGCGTATCGGTTTCTGCGGGTAGGTCTGCGCCTGTGCCGGGCCATGCGCCGCTATGGCTGCGGCGAACACTGCCATCAGCGGGCGAAAAATTTTGCAGCGCAGCGGTATCGGCATTTCGTGCTAGCGCGCTTTCAGTATTTCCTGAAGGCCGCGCATCGCCACGTAATAACCGTAGATGCCGAAGCCGGTGACCACACCGCGCGCGGCGCGCGCCACTTCCGACTCACGGCCGCGCCGCGCCGGATTCGAGATGTGCAGCTCGATCACCGGAAATTTCACCTGCGCGATGGCCGCAACGAGCGCCGGATAACCGGTGGTGAAGCCGGCCGGATTGATGATGGCGGCGTCCGCGCCGGCATCGTGCGCGGCGTAGAACTTGTTGATCGTTTCGCCTTCGATATTGGAGTGGAATATTTCGGCGTCGAAGCCGAGCTCGGCGGCGTATTTGCGGATGTGCTCGTCGTATTCCGGCAGCAGCATCTTGCCGAAGATTTCAATCTGCGATTTGCCGCGCATATTCATGCCGGCACCGTGAACGACCAGTAATTTTGGCATTGCCATTTCCTTTATGCTTTGAGTTGAATGCTGCGCCACAGTTTACCGAAGCTGACCGGCCGGCGCGGAAAATTCGGCGCGACGCAATAGGAATGCCTGCCCGCGGTATCATGGGTGTCGCGCAGTCTTCGACCGGCCGGCCCGTGAGAGCGGCGGCCGCTGCGCCGCCGCATTGAGGAGATTGCCGTTGAATTGCAGTGAAATGAGCGCGCGCGCTGTTGCCCTGTTCGCGCTACTGGGGGTGACGCCGGCTTTTGCCGCGGAGACCGCGATGTTTCCACAGCGTCCGGTGCGCTGGATCGTGCCCTTCGTGCCGGGCGGCAGCATCGACCTCGTTGGTCGTGTCGTCGCGCAGAAATTGTCGGAAATCTGGGGGCAGCAGATCGTGCTGGATAACCGCGGCGGCGGCGGCGGTCGTCTCGGCATGCAGTTCGCGGCGGCGGCAGCGCCCGATGGCTACACCCAGTTACTGACCCTCAGCACCGCGTTGACGGTCGATCGCAGCCTGTTCAAGAATCTTCCCTACGATTCCGACAAATCGTTTTCGCCGATCAGCATTGTTGCTTCGACCTCACAACTGCTGGTTACCAATCCGTCGCTGCCGGTGCACAACGTGCGCGAGCTGATCGCCTTGTGCAAAGCGCGGCCGGGGCAGGTCAACTACGGTTCGAGCGGCGCGGGCGGCTCGCTGCATCTGGCGATGGAGTTGTTCAAATCGATGGCCGGCATCGATATTGTTCACGTGCCTTATAAGGGCGGGCCACCGGCGGCGTCGGATCTGATCGCCGGCCAGATTGCGATGCTGTTTTTCAACACGCCGGCGGCGCTACCGTACGTGAAAGCGCGCCGTTTGCGCGCGCTCGGTGTCAGCACCGCACGGCGTTCCGAACTGCTGCCGGAGGTGCCGACCATCGCCGAGGCCGGCGTGCGCGGTTTCGATACCGACGTCTGGTTTGGCCTCGCCGTGCCGGCGGGCGCACCGGTGGAAGCGATTGTTCGCACACAACGCGAAATCGTCGCGGTGCTGCAGTTGCCCGAAGTGCGGGCGAAACTGCGCGACATCGGCGCCGAACCGGTAGGCACCACGCCGGAAGAATTTTCTTTGCGTGTTAAAAAAGAGACTGCGATGTGGGCGAAGGTTGTAAAAGACGCCAAAATCGGCGTCGAACACTGAGTACTGAAACGGACGAAACGGAACATGGGAACACTGACAGGCAAGGTAGCAGTCATTACCGGCGGTAGCCGCGGCATCGGCCGTTGCGCGGCGGAAATCTTCGCGCGCGAGGGCGCATCACTCGCGCTGTGCGGTCGCACCGAAAAAACGCTCAAGGCGGCAGCGGCGGAACTCAACGCCGCGCACGGCGTGAAAGTCGTGTGGCAATGCGCCGACATACTCGATACCGCGTCGGTCGACAGTTTTATCGCGAAGGTTGGTACTGAACTCGAGCGCATCGATATGCTGGTCAACAACGCCGGCGAATCGTCGCAGCGCGAAGTCAACGGACTGAACTGGCCGGTTAACGCGGTTGATGCGGTCGGCCAACCGCTGCCCAAGGGGCGTTTTGAAAATATCAGCGATGCCGAATGGCGCGGCGCGCTCGAACAAAAAGTGCTCGGCATGGTGCGCGTAACGCGCGCCGCGCTGCCGCTGATGCGGCGCGCCGGCAGCGGCAGCATCGTAAACGTGACTTCGATCAAGGGCCGCCAGCCGCCGCCGCGCGTGGTGACCTCGGGCGTGGCGTGGGCGGCGGCGATGAATCTTTCCAAGGGCCTGTCGCTTGAGCTGGCGGCCGACAATATCCGTGTCAACGTCGTCAGCGTCGGCGGTATCATGACGGAACAAATGGAAGCAGGGCGGCAGAAATGGGCGCCGGAGAAAACGCTCGAAGCTTTTCTCGCGCCGCGGGTGGCGAATATTCCGCTGCAGCGCCTCGGCACGGTGGAGGAAGTCGCGCAATTGATTTATTTTCTGGCGTCGCCGCTGTCCGCGTATGTGACGGGGCAATGCGTGGCGGTCGACGGCGGCGGTCTGCGCAGTCTTTGATCGCAATACTCGAAGGAGGCAAGCATGTCGGCTCAATTGAAAAGCAACACGCCCGAAGATCTGCAAGTCGTGCCGACGGGTGCTGCGGTGGGCGCCGAAATACGCGGCGTCGATCTGTCACGTCCGTTGCCCGAGGCGACCAAAGAGCTGATGCGCAAAGCCTGGGCCGATCACGGCGTGCTGCTGTGGCGCGAGCAGAAGCTGCCGGATATTTCGTTTCTCGAAGCGGCGGGAATTTTCGGCGTTACCAAGGAACCGGCGGCGCGCAAATATCAACTCGCCGGCGGTTACAAGATCGGCGGCAGGATAGTGCCGCTGCATCCGCATGTCAGCCTGATTTCGAATCTCAGCGAGGAAGGCGTGCCGGTCAAGGACAACGGCGGGCTCGGCAGCTACGAAGTGGTGTGGCATAGCGACAACTCCTATGTGGAAGTGCCGCCGGCCGGCAGCATGCTCTATTCGGTGGTGATCCCGACCGATGGCGGCGGCGACACCTGGTTCAACAATCAGACACTCGCCTATGCGGAGTTACCGGAGGAGCTGAAGCGCGCGATCGCCGGCAAATCACAACTGCACGACTCGACGCGTAACAGCGCCGGCATTTTGCGCCCAACCGTCAAGCTGCCGACCAGGCCCGAGGAAGTGCCGGGCCCGGCGCACCCGCTGGTGCGCGTGCACCCGGTGACGAAAAAGCCCGCGCTCTATCTGGGGCGCCGCCGCGACTGGCCGTCGAATTACATACTCGGTTTATCGAACGAGGAAAGCGAAGCGCTGCTCGATAAATTGTGGGCGCATGCCACTCAGCCGAAATATGCCTGGGGCCACAAATGGCGCGTCGGCGACCTCGTGTTATGGGACAACCGCTGCTGCATGCATTACCGCTCGGAAGTCGATGCCTCGCAGCCGCGTGTCTTGTATCGCACCGTGATCAAGGGCGAGGCGGTCGCCGGTCTTTAGATGTTCGCGCCATCCGGTTGCGGAAAAATTTTCGTGAGGGCAGGTCAATGAAACATCGCATTGCCGTGGTCGGTGTCGGTTTGATGGGCGGGTGGCTGGCGCGCCACCTGCTGGCGGCGGGTTATCCGGTAATTGCGCACGATATCGATGCGGCCAAGGTCGATGCCATCGTCGCCGCCGGCGGCAAAAGAGCCGCCTCGGCCGGCAAGATCGCAGCAGAAGTCGATGTGATCATTCTGTCGCTGCCGAATTCGCACATCGTCGATGACGTCGTCAGAAATTCGTTGAAGCTGTTCGAAACCGGGCGCAAAGGGCTGATCCTGCTTGATGCCTCGACAGCAGACCCGATGACGTCAAAAGCGCTGGCGGCCGAACTTGCCGCCAAAGGCATCGAGATGGCCGACTGCACCATCAGCGGCACCAGCGCGATGGCGAAGGTCAAAGACACCGTCTTCATGTTCGGTGGGAAGCAGGAAATCTTCGAGCAGTGCATTCCGCTGTTCCAGGCGATGGGCCGCGAATGGGTCTATATGGGCGCGCACGGCAACGGCGCCACCATCAAGCTTGTCGTCAATCTGGTTTTGGCCCTGAACCGCATGGCGCTGGCCGAAGGCCTGACGCTGGCGAAAAAAGCCGGCCTCGATCCGGCACAGACGCTGGAAGTGCTGAAAAAATCCGCCGCCGGCTCGAAATGCATGGACCAGAAGGGCCACTTCATGGTCAGCGAAAACTACCATCCGGCGATCGGCCACCTGTCGATCCACTATAAGGACGTGCGCTTGATGCTGGCACTCGGCGCCGCCCTCGATTGCCCGCTGCCGCTATTGAGCATTAACGCGCAGGCGCTGGCGTCGCAAATGTCCAAGGGCCGCGGCGAGTGGGACAGCTCGGCGGTGATGCAGTTTTACAAGGAACTGGCGAATCTTTGATTGGTAGGCCTGCAAAATCAGGCGGAGTCTTTACTCCACCTTGATGTTCGCTTTCTCGATCACGTCCTTCCACATCGGCACTTCACGCGCGATGCGGGCGCGCAGTGACGCCGGGCTGCCGGCGATGACGCCGAAGCCCATGGTTTTCAGCAGATCGCGCACTTCCTGGCGTTTCAATATCAACGTCGTTTCCGCAGCGAGGCGGTCGACGATTTCCTGCGGCGTGCCGGCGGGTGCGAGCATGGCGACGAAGGTTTCGGATTCGGTGCCGGGGAAACCCGCTTCGGCGAGTGTGGGCACGTTGGGCAGTTCCGACCAGCGTTCAGTGCCGGTTTGTACCAGCACGCGGATGGTGCCGGCATTGACGTGCTGCATGAGGCCGAGAATATTCACCGAGCCGACGTGTGTTGCGTTGCTCAGGATGGCGAGGATTGCCGGCCCGCCGCCCGGATAGGGCACGTGCGTCACATTGATCTTCGTGCGCGACTTGAAGAGTTCCATGCCAAGATGCGGCGTAACGCCGATGCCGCCGCTCGAGTAATTCAGGTAATCCGGTTTGGATCGCGCCAGCGCGATCATTTCATTCAGGCTGTTGATGCCGGAGTCGGCGCGCGTGGCGATGACGTTCGGCGATGCGCCGGAATCGGAAACCGGCGCGAAGTCCTTGATCGGATCGAAGCCCGCATTCTTGTAGAGGCTGCTGTTGACCGCTACCACGCTGGACGTCAGCAACAGTGTGTAGCCGTCAGGCTTGGCGCGCGCCACCGCGTTGATGCCGATATTGCCGCCGGCACCCGGGCGGTTTTCGATGACGACTGTTTTGCCCAGCGCTTCAGTCAACGGCTTGACCAATACACGGCCGAGCGTATCGCTGGCGCCGCCGGGCTGGAAGGGCACAACGATGGTGAGCGGGCGTTCGGGCCAAGTGGCGGCGGATGCAGTGCCTTGCCACGCAATCGCCGCAACGACTACGGAAAACGCGAGGCCGCCGAAGCAGCGCCGCGAACGGATGAATCGAGACATTGTTTTCTCCCTGTGCCGGTCTGGCGCTACTGTGTTTTACCGAGCGCGAAATCCATGATCATGCGCGTGGCGAGGTAGAGGCGCGTCTCGATCGAATCGATCTCGATGTATTCGGCATCGTTCGAGTGCGCGCCGAAACCACGCAGGCCGAAGCGCTCGATCACCGGGCCTTTCGCCTTGAGCGCGGCGAATGCCGCATCGGTGCCACCGCCTTCGGCGACGGAGGAGATCGTCAGCTCTTTGCCGATTTCGCGATAGATGGACTGCGCGTGGCGCGCCAGTGCTTCAACGCCGGGTGTCAGTTCCAGGGGCGGGCGACGGCGCTCGAATTCCATGGTTACTTTGGTGTCCGGGATCAATTGCTTTTTGATGCGCTCGCGAACTTTTTCTTCGATGCCGTCGTAATCGGCGACGCGCAGCACGCGCACGTC
>JANXSE010000334.1 GCA_025356695.1 Betaproteobacteria bacterium | reverse complement strand
CAATCCGAAAGTCCACACTCCAACTAGAGTACAAACTCCGACCACAATAGCTGAAATGAACCAACGGAAAATCCCCCGTTTTTTTGAAACAAAATACCGGAAGAAATTATTCACTACCGGCCACCATAAATGCCATAAATGGGGTCAGTGTAACTTTTCCACCCGATATCGGGAAACCCGCTGCTTCGCATTGCATTGCCCAGTGTTCGGCCTAGCGCCGTAGAGCGCAATAAGCGCAGCGCATTGCGCCGCATGTCAGTCATCATATCGCAACGAGTTCGGCATGCCGATTGTCAAATCTAATTGGCAAGGTCAGCGTAACCAGCTCCCTTGAGACCATCCTATCCGCCGTATAATCTCCGAACCAATTTCGGAGATCACCCGTGAAACACCGTCTGCTGCAACTCGTTCTTCTCGTATTCACCGCCTTCGCCGTCCTCGCCCTCCCCGCCCACGCCCAGAAGATCAAGGTCGGCTACTGGACCAGCGGCTTTTCGCTCGGCTTCGGCGCCGTGATGGAACAGATGAAATTTGCCGAGAAGGAAGGTCTCGATATCGAGTGGGTGAAGTTCGCCGAAGTCAACGGGCCGACGCGGGCGATTCCAACGCAGGCGATCGATCTCGCCTTCGGCGCGCCGTCGGCAACCTCGATGGCCATCATCGCCGACGGCATTCCGGTGAAAATCGTGCTCGCCACGCAGATCGCCGAGTCTCAGTTCATTGTGCTTGCCGATTCGCCGATCAAATCGATCGCCGACCTCAAAGGCAAAAAAATAGGCATGACGGCGCCGCCGAGCGCCATGCACGCGATTGTCAGCGCGGTGCTCGAAAACAATTTCGGCCTCAAAGCCGGCGACTACACGGTGGCGCCCGGCAACGAAAGCAGGCTCGCCCAGTTCGTCACGCAGAAAGATGCCGATGCGGCGGCGATTCGCTCGGTCACCATCGCGCAAATGAACGAAGTCAAGCTGCGCTCGCTCGGCAATGTCGTCGACGAATGGAAAAAAATGACCAAATCGGGTTCGCCGCCCACGCTGGCTGTGACCATCGTGCATAACGACTACGTGACAAAGAATCCGGACGCGGTGGCGCGTTTCATCGCCGCCACGCGTAAAGCCGTTGAATGGGGCAGCAAGAACAAACCGCAGGTCGCAGAAATTCTACGCAAAGCCGCCAACATGGACGCCACCGACTCGCTGGCCTACGCCAACCAGTGGGATCACGCCTATTTCGCCAGCTTCGAAGCGCAGGACATCGCCACGCTCAAGCGCATGAATCAGATCTTCAAGGCCGCCGGCACCGCCAAACAGGACGTGCCGGACAGCGCCTTTCTTGCCGAACCGTATATCAAATCAAAACAAATCCGGTAAGCGGGATTGCCGACATGCCGAAATCCGCTCCGCGCTATCACCTGCACATCGAAAACGGACGCAAGCGTCCAGAGATATTCCAGTTAACCGACGCCGTCCTCGCCGCCGCGCTCAAGCGCCATCGCGCGCTTGCGAAAAAACTCAAGGTCACCATCGGCTGGGACGGTGATATTCTCGACGAAGCGCTGCGCACTGCCGACTTTCTGCTGCATTGGAATCCACGGCGCCATAATCTGCGCGCCTGCGCACCGCGGTTGCGCTGGATACAAACCACGGGCGCCGGTATCGATTCACAGATGCCGCTCGACTGGCTGCCGGCGGACATCGTGCTGACCAACAATACCGGCGCGCACGGCGACAAGGCCGAAGATTCCTGCACCATGGCGATGCTGATGCTGCACACGCGCATGCCGGAGATGATTCAGTCCCAGCATGCCGGCCAGTGGGCGCCGGTCTTCAGCACGCCGATTGCCGGCAGAACCGCCGTGGTCGTCGGCTTCGGCGATCTCGGTCAGGCCGCCGGCCGTGCCGCAAAAAAGATCGGCCTCCATGTCATTGCCGTCACCCGCAGCGGCAAAGCAGTGCGCCCTGCCGATAAGGCCGTCAAAGTTTCACGCATGGATAGCGTTCTGCCCAAAGCCGATTTCCTGATTGTCACCACACCGCTGACGCCGGAAACTACCGGATTGATCAACCGCGCGCGTCTGAACCTGCTAAAGCGCGAGGCCTGCCTGATCAACATCGGGCGTTCGCCGATCGTCGATTACGAAGCGTTGCGCCAAAAACTCGATGCCGGTGAACTGGCCGGCGCGCTGCTCGACGTACACAGTCCCGAACCGCTGCCGGCCGATTCGCCACTGTGGAAAACGCGCAATCTGATCATCACGCCGCACAACTCCTGCGACGACCCGCGCTATATGCATTTCCTGTGCGATACCTGGTTCGCCAATTTCGCGCGCCTGCTCGCCGGGAAACCGCTGAAAAACCAGGTCGACCGCCGGCTCGGCTACTAGAACAACGTGGCAACCACGCCCAGTGCGGCACGCATCGCCGCTGCCCAGCAGCCGCGCGCAGGCAAGCTCAACCTCGACCACATTGCGCATTTCGTGCCCGACATCGATGCCGCCTCGTCGGCATTTGCAGCACTCGGCTTTACGCTGACGCCGTTCTCTGCGCAGATGCAACGCGCCGAGGCCGGCGCGCCGCTGACGCCGGCCGGCGCCGGCAACCGCTGCATCATGCTCGAACGCGGTTATATCGAATGCCTGACGCCGACGGCCGCCACCACCATAGGCGAACAGTTGCGCACAGCCATCGCGCGCTACACCGGCCTGCATCTGATTGCTTTCGGCACGGCTGACGCCGCAGCCGATCACGCACGCCTCGGTCAGCAGCAGTTCGCACCGCTGGCACCGGTCGATCTGCAACGCAGTATTGATACCGAAGACGGTTCTGCAACGGCCCGTTTTACCGTCGTGCGCGTAGCGCCAGGCACCATGGCCGAGGGTCGTGTCCAGTTCTGCCAGCAGCACACCCCGGAATTGTTATGGCAGGCGCGCTGGACCAGACACGCCAACCGCGCGGTTGCGCTGACCACCGTCATCGTTTGCGTCGAAAATCCCGATGAGGCGGCGCAACGCTACGTGCGTTTCACCGGCATTGCGGCCACCGCCAGCGGCGACGATCGCATCATCGACACCGCGCGCGGACGCGTGCTGCTGGTTGCACCGCAGGCGATACAGCGCATTTTCCGCATTGATCCGCCGGTGTTACCGTGGATTGCCGGCAGCGTAATCGCCAGTGCGCGCATGGAAACTACGCGAAAAACGATTGTAGCCAGCGGCCTTCCCCACGGCATGCTCGGTGACGAACGCCTCTATGTGGTGCCGCCTGAAGCCATCGGCGGCATTCTGGTTTTCGAGCCCAGGCGTATCGCCCCTTTCACTCTTTCCCAGTAATCCGTTCCGGAACCCTCATGACCGCCACACCAGACCGTTTTGATGAATCGTTTGACGTTATCGTTGTTGGCTTCGGCCTTGCCGGCGG
>JANXSE010000296.1 GCA_025356695.1 Betaproteobacteria bacterium | reverse complement strand
CGCCAATGAGTCGACTTTTATTCCCGCAGGCAACCGGCACCGTTTGTCGAATCGCGAAAGCGAGCCGCTGGTCATTATCGAAGTGCAGACCGGCGCCTACGTTGAAGAAGACGACATCGTGCGGCTGGAAGACGTCTACGGCCGCAGTTGAGTGCGCGCCAGCCGTCAGCGTTTTTCGTAGTTTTTAGCGAGCCAGTTGCGGTACTCGCCGCTGACAACCTGTTGCACCCATTGCGGGTTATCGAGGTACCAGGCGACGGTTTTGCGCATGCCGCTCTCGAAACGTTCCTGCGGACGCCAGTCGAGTTCGCGCGCAAGTTTGCCGGCGTCGAGCGCGTAGCGGCGGTCGTGGCCCGGCCTGTCTTTGACGAAGGTCAGCAGCGACGCGCGCGGTGTTTTCGACGGCCGCAGTTCGTCGATTATGTTGCACAACGTTTTGACCACATCGAGATTGGTTTTTTCGCTGTTGCCACCGATGTTGTAGGTTTCGCCGACGCGCCCACGCGCGAGCACGGCGCGCAATGCCGCGCAATGATCGCCGACATATAACCAGTCGCGGATATTCAGGCCGTCACCGTAGACCGGCAGCGGTTTGCCGTTCAACGCATTCAGCGTTATCAGCGGAATCAGCTTTTCCGGAAACTGGCGCGGGCCGTAATTATTCGAGCAATTGGTAATGATCGCGGGAAATTGATAAGTACAGCAGTAGGCGCGCACCAGGTGGTCGGATGCCGCTTTCGATGCCGAATAGGGGCTGCTCGGCGCATAGGCAAAGGTTTCGCTGGCCGGCGCGCTGTCCGCCGAGAGCGAACCGTAGACTTCGTCAGTCGATACATGCAGAAAACGAAAACGCGATTTTTCTTCGACGGTTGCTTCGGCCAGCCAGGCGCGTGTCCCTTCCAGCAGATTGAAGGTGCCGACGACATTGGTCTGCACAAATTCGCCCGGCGTGTGGATCGAACGATCGACATGGCTTTCCGCAGCAAAATGCACGATGGCCTGCGGCCGGTGTTCGCGCAGCAATTTTTCGACCAGCGCGCGGTCGTTGATATCGCCGTGCACGAAGCGGTAACGCGGATCGTTTGCGATTGCAGCAAGATTGCCCGCATGACCCGCGTACGTCAGCTTGTCGAGATTGACCACGGATGCGGCTTCGCCGGCGAGCCAGTCGAGAATGAAATTCGAGCCAATGAAGCCGGCGCCGCCGGTAACGAGAATCAAGGTTTTTCTACCCTGCTGGTGAAAAGAAAAATCAGGTCCGGCAATTGTCGCGCAAGACCGCAACGACCGTTATTCTATGCGGACACGGCGATTACGTGTAGGCTACGCGCGTTCAATCCGCGCCGCGGCTATAGCGATGGCAAAAAGTGTACTGCTGGTAAAAACTTCGTCGCTGGGCGACGTAATACACGCTTTGCCCGCGGTCAGCGATATGCGGGCGGCCATGCCGGATTTGCAGATCGATTGGGTGGTTGAAGAATCCCTTGCTGCCATACCGCGCCTGCACGCTGGTGTTGCGTCGATTATTCCGGCGGCGCTGCGGCGCTGGCGGCGCAGTTTCTGGCAGCGCGCGGTCAGGGACGAAGTGGCCGCGTTTGCGGCGCGCCTGCGCACACGCACCTACGACGCGGTGATTGATGCGCAGGGTTTACTCAAAAGCGCTGTCATCGCGTTCGCCGCGCGCGGCACACGCTATGGCCTCGACTTTCATAGTGCGCGCGAACCGCTCGGTTTGTTTTATCACCATAGCTTCCGTGTCGGCTGGGATATACACGCGGTTGAACGCAATCGCAGCTTGATGGCGCGCGCCTTTGGTTACGCCAACGACCGGCCCTGCAACTACGGCATCCATGCGAGTGCGCGCGAGTTTGCCTGGCTGGCGAAAGACCAGTACGCAGTATTGCTGCATTCGACCAGCGGTGACTACAAGCTGTGGCCCGAAGCCGACTGGATTGCGCTCGCTGATGCATTCAATGCCGACGGCGTCGCCTGTGTATTGACCTGGGGCAGCCAGCCGGAGCGCGAGCGCTGCGAGCGGCTGGCCGCGCGCATGCGCCGCGCAACGATTGCGCCGGCGCTTGATTTCGATGCGCTGGCCGGTTTGTTTGCCGGCGCCGTGGCGGTGGTCGGCGTTGACACCGGCCTCACGCATCTGGCGGCGGCGCTGGGCGTGGCGACGGTCGGCATCTACCGCGGCACCGATCCGGCGGCCACCGGAATTTACGGTTGCGCGCGCGCGCGCAATGTCGGCGGCATCGGTTTAATGCCATCAGTCAATGAAGTTGTGCAGGCGCTGACGGCGGTACGCGCATGACCGGACGTTTCGCCTACAACCTGCTGCTGTGGCTGTTGTTGCCGCAGGCGCTGCTGCATCTGTTATGGCGTTCGCGCCGGCAGCCGGCTTATCTCAAACATGTGGCCGAGCGTTTCGGTCGTTACACTATCGCGGTCGAGCGGCCGCTGATCTGGGTGCATGCCGTGTCCGTGGGCGAGACGCGCGCGGCCGAGCCGCTGATCGCCGCACTGAAACAAAAATATCCCGCGCATCGCATATTACTCACGCATATGACACCGACTGGGCGCGAAACGGGTTTTGCCCTGTTCGGTGACGCTGTTACGTGTTGCTACCTGCCGTATGATTTTCCGTCGGCGGTCGGCGCATTTCTCGATTATTTCAAACCGGTTTGCGGCATTCTGCTCGAAACCGAAATCTGGCCGAATCTGATCCGCGCGTGCAACGATCGCGCAACGCCGGTTTATCTGGTCAATGCGCGGATGTCGGAAAAATCATTGCGGCGTTACCGCCGCTTCGGCGCGCTCGCCGCGACGGCTTTGCGCGGCCTGGCAGCGATTGCTGCGCAGAGCGCCGACGATGCCGCGCGCTTTCACGAACTCGGCGCGATGGCGGTGCAAACCGTCGGCAATCTGAAATTCGATATTGCGCCCGATGCGGCTTTGATCGCGCAGGGCGTGACGTGGCGCGCGCAGTACGGTGCGCGGCCGGTATTGTTGCTGGCGAGTACGCGCGAGGGCGAAGAAGAATTATTGCTGCAGGCATTGCAGTCGGGAGCGGCGGCAGAATGGCTGGTCGTAATCGTGCCGCGGCACCCGCAGCGTTTCGACGAAGTTGCCGCATTGCTTGAACGGCAGGCGATTGCGTATCAACGGCGCAGCAGCGGATTGGTGATTGAGGCGGCAACGCGGGTTGTGCTCGGTGACAGTATGGGCGAAATGGCGGCCTATTACGCCGCCTGCGACGTCGCCGTCATCGGCGGCAGTTTTTTGCCCTTCGGCGCGCACAATCTGATTGAGGCCTGTGCGCTCGGCAAACCGGTCGTGGTCGGTCCGCACGATTACAATTTTGCCGAGGCGGTGCGCTTCGCGGTCGAGGCCGGCGCGGCAGTGCAGGTCAGGGGGGCGGACGAGGCAATCGCGGCCGCCGGTGAAATCCTCAATGACGCCGCGCGGTTTGCGCGCATGGCGCAAGCCGGCCGCGATTTCGTGCGCCGCCACGTCGGCGCTTCGGCGCGCGCGCTTGCATTGTTCGACATTCGCGCCTGACGCGCGCGCGATCTACGGTTATTGGATTGCGCGACGCAGCGTTTTGAGTGTGATGTGCGCCAGCAGTGAAATGACGGCCGGGCGCGGTCCGTAGCGCCGCAACATATGCCGGGCCGCGCTGAATGCATCGCGATAATCGCCGCGCTCGATAAGGGCATCCAGTACCGGCAGGTGAAAATCGAGACTTAGGCCGATTTTGCGGTGGTAACGGTTTTTCGCCGCCGCAAAGCTCTGCTGATTCAACATGGCGACACAGTCGACGAGGTCACTCGCCGGGCAGTCCGTCATTTCGATCACGGCGTCCGTCGGCAGACCGAAATATTCGTGATCGTGCACGACCGACGCGTAGACGCCGGTCTCGCGTTTGAGGAGTTGAATCGAGGGCAGTGGCTTGGCCCAGTCCGAAGTGCACAGCCAGGTGATGCCGCTCGAGCAGCCGATCAGCAATGAGCAATATTTGGTCAACTCGGCATTTTCACGAAACGAAAGCACGTCGGCGGAAATGGTTGCGGGATTGCCGGTTTCCATCGGCACGTGAGAGCTCAGGATGATTTTGCAGTTTGGCAGCCGCGCAGAAATATGATCGATCGCTTCCGACAGGAAATTCGGGTCGATAAAACTTTGCCCGCTACGGTGCACGTATTCAAACAAAATAACCGGATGGTGGTCAGCAAGACGGTGTTTGTCGGCAAAACGGCGGACGTTTTCAACTTCGGCATCGCTCAAACGCATGACGGGGGCGACCGCAACCGTGA
>JANXSE010000262.1 GCA_025356695.1 Betaproteobacteria bacterium | reverse complement strand
CCGACACCGGGAATCAATGCGCGAACTGTGCCGTCTTTGGCGCTGCCGACACGGATGCCGCGACGGAAACCCGGATTGCGCTTGGCGTCCGACTGCGAATCGGTCACATAGATATTGTCGGCCTTGTCGATATAGATGCCGCTCGGGCGGCCGAACTGTTTCCACTCGTCGAGGAGGTTGCCGTCACCGTCGAAAATCTTGATCAGGCCGTTGCCGCGGTCGCCGACAAACACGCGGCCCTGCGAATCGAGCGCGATCGCATGCAGTTCATCGAACTCACCGCGGTCCTTGCCCTTTTTACCGAAGCTTTTAATGAACCTGCCGTCTTTCGAAAATTTCATCACGCGCGCGTTCGATTCCCCGCCGTGACCGTCGGCCACATAGATGTCGCCGTTGGGCGCCACCGTCACCGCCGACGGACGATTGAAGAGTTCGTTGGTCGCGCCGGCCACACCGGCCTTGCCCAGCGTCATCAGCACCTTGCCCTGCGGACTGAATTTGACGACGACGTGGCCCTTGCCGTTTTTGCCGTCGGCATCGGTCACATAAACATTACCGTCGCGGTCCAGCGCCATGCCGTGCGGAAACACAAACATATCGCCGCCGAACGACTTGGTCACATTGCCGTTGCGGTCGAACTGAAAAATCGTTTCCAGTTTCGAATCCGCGCAATCGCGTGCGCCGCAGCGCTCGAAGGCCCAGATATTGCCTTCGCGGTCGATATCCACACCCGAGGTCGAACCCCATTTGCGTCCGGCCGGATATTTGGCCCAGCCCTGCTCCAGCCGGTATTCCTGCGCGAACGTAGCTACCGGCTGCAGTGCAACTGCGCCAACAAATGCCGCGGCCAGCACCAGCATCGCCCTCGAAAAATAATGCGTCATTTTGATCCTCCGATTTTATGCAATACGGGTAGGGCGCAATAAGCGCAGCGCATTGCGCCGAATGGGTCATTAAACATCCGGCGCAATGCCGGTTGGTTATTGCGCCCTACAAATTTCTCTGCTTCATTCGTTCAAACCGTTTTCGGAAAACCGTAGAGCGTTTCCGGATTGGATACCAGTATGCGGTTGCGCGTCGCCTCATTGGGCACCCACACCGTCAGCAGATCGAACAGCAGCGCGTCGTCGGGTTTTCTGTTTTCCGGTTCGGTCGGATGCGGCCAGTCGCTGCCCCACACCAGCCGTTCCGGCGCCGCTTTAACGAAGGCCTGCGCGGTTTTCGTCGCGTCGGGATAATCCGGCGGGCCGATTTTGGTGTTCGAATACGCGCCCGACAGTTTGACCCAGGCGCGCCCCTTGTCGATCAGTTCGCGGATGATGGCATGCGACGGATGATCGGTGCCGGCGGGCAGCGGCGGATTACCGAGATGGTCAAACACCAGCGGCGTCGGCAGGCGGCGCAGCACGTCGGCCAGTTCGACGACCTGCTCGCCTTCCATATTGAATTGAAGATGCCAGCCGAGATCGGCAACGCGTTTGGCCAGCGGCTCGATCATCTCGGGCTGCACGACGCGACTCTTCGGGTCACCGATGCTGAAGCGGATGCCGCGCACACCGGCCTCATGAAAGCGTTTGAGTTCGGCATCGGTGATGGTCGGTCGCACGACGGCGACGCCGCGCGCATTGCCGCCGGCCTGTTTCAGGGCGTCGATCGTCACTTCGTTTTCAATGCCGTAATTGCGCGGCTGCACGACGACGTGGCGCGTGGTACCGATGCGCTTCTGCAACAACCGGTATTCCGCCATCGCCGCGTTCGACGGCGCCGGCCGGCCGGGTGTGGGCACCATCGGAAAACGCGCTTCGTCATAGATATGGTGGTGGCAGTCGCAGGCGTTTGGCGGCGCCTTCGACTTCGGTAACGCGGTGCCGCTTGAATTCGGCACCTGCTGCGCATTGGCCTGGCGCATTGCGATGCCCGATGTGGTAACGGCGATTGCCGCCGCCGATGCCGCCTTGATGAACGTACGACGTGCGACCATGCTGTCCTCCCCCGGGATAGTTGTTGTTTCCCGCAATCTACGCGCTTGGCGCGCTCACGACAACCGGGCACTACAACCGGTAAACTGCGCCGACTCATCGCGGAGGTGTCGCATGCAGGACCTGAATAAATATAACGTGCTGATCGTGCCGGGTGTGGGCGGCTCGGGAGCCGAACACTGGCAGACCTTCTGGGAAGAAGCGTTTCCGCAATTCCAGCGCGTGCAGCAGGCCGACTGGGACAAACCGGTCTATGCTGAATGGGCTGCGCGCCTTTCCGATGCCGTCGAAAAAAGCGGCAAGCCTGCCGTGCTGGTTGCGCACAGCCTCGGCACTTCGCTGACGATGCGCTGGTCGCTCGACAATCCAACACCGGCGAAAAAAATCGCCGGCGCTTTTCTCGTCGCACCGACCGACCGCGACCGTTTCGCCAACGTGCCCGATTCGCCGGTGCAGGGCTTCGGCAACATGCTCCTCAAGCCGCTGCCGTTTCCTGCCGCCGTGGTGGCGAGCCGCGACGACGATCGTGTGTCATTCGAGCGCGCGAAGGTGTTTGCCAACGCATGGGGTGCGAGTTTCACCGACGCCGGCAGCCACGGTCATCTTGGCTCGGCAGCGCAGCTTGGCCTGTGGCCGTTCGGTCTCGTCAGCTTCGGCCAGTTCATCGCTGCGCTGCGCGCCTGAGCATGACGCTCAGGCGGCCACCGCCACCGGTGCCGGCAGCGGACTGCGGATCAGGTGATCGAAAGCGCTAAGGCTGGCTTTTGAACCCTCGCCCATGGCGATGATGATCTGCTTGTAGGGCACCGTCGTCACGTCACCCGCCGCAAACACGCCGGGCAACGAGGTCTGGCCGCGCGCATCGACTTCGATTTCGCCGCGCGGCGACAGGGCGAGCGTGCCTCTCAACCAGTCGGTGTTCGGCAGCAAGCCGATCTGCACGAAGATGCCTTCGAGCGCGACCTGATGCACAGCACCGGTGGCACGGTCTTTGTAAGCAATGCCGTTGACCTTCTCGCCGTCGCCGCTAACTTCGGTAGTCTGCGCATTCGTGATCACCGTGACATTGGCCAGGCTCTGCAACTTGTTCTGCAACACCGCATCAGCGCGCAGCTTCGTGTCGAATTCGATCAAGGTAACGTGGCTGACGATGCCGGCCAGATCAATCGCCGCCTCGACACCCGAGTTGCCGCCGCCGATCACCGCTACGCGTTTGCCCTTGAACAAAGGGCCGTCGCAGTGCGGACAGAAACACACGCCCTTCGCCTTGTATTCCTTCTCGCCGGGCACGTTCATTTCGCGCCAGCGCGCGCCGGTCGAAATGATCACCGACTTCGCTTTCAATGTCGCACCGTTGGCGAGGCGCACC
>JANXSE010000221.1 GCA_025356695.1 Betaproteobacteria bacterium | reverse complement strand
TCACGCAAATCCGCCGCGAACGCCTGATGAGCATGCGCCAGATGGCGCGGTACGCCGTGAGCCAGGTCGACCAGCACACCGTCGACGCCGTCGAGACTGGTGCCCGACATCAAGCCGATAAAAAATTCAGGCATGGCCGCTTATTCGAGGCGTGCGAGATTGGTCGTGCGCAACAGCGTGAGCTGTGCAGCGTACGGTTTTGCCGTTTCGTTGAAGCGCCCGCGCTGCTCCCATGTGATCGGCGGCGCCGCCGGCATTGCCACGCGCAACGGGTTCTGCTGCACGTCATTGACGCGGAATTCGTAATGCAGATGCGGCCCGGTCGCCATGCCGGTGGCGCCGACGTAACCAATGATCTCGCCCTGCATCACGTGTTTGCCTTTCTGCAGTCCGCGCGCAAAGCCCGACAGATGACCGTACCAGGTGGTGTATTGCGCCTGGTGCCGCAGGACGACGAGATTGCCGTAGCCGCCCTGGCGCGCGACGACATCAACGATGCCGTCGGCGGTGGCTTTGACGCGCGTGCCGGTGGGCGCCGCGTAATCGATGCCCTTGTGGGCGCGCCACGATTGCAAAATCGGATGGAAGCGTGCGCTCGTGTAGCCCGACGTAATGCGCGAGAATTCCAGCGGCGTGCGCAGAAACTGTTTGCGCAGGCTTCTGCCCTGCAGCGAGTAATAACCGCCCTGCCGCGGCGCGTAGTCGAACCATACCGCCTGATAGGTTTTGCCCTGGTTGTAGAACTCGGCGGCCAGAACACGTCCGCTGCGCACCGGTTCACCGCGGTTGTAGAACATTTCATAGACCACGCTGAAGCGGTCCCCCTTGCGCAGATCGCGATGGAAATCGACATCGGAGGAAAAGATGTCGGCAATCTGCGTGGCGATCGAGTCGGACAATCCCGCGGCATCGGTGGCGGCGTACAAAGACATTTGAATGTCGGTGGTTTTCATCAGCACGCGCCGTTCCAGTTGCGCGTATTCTTCGCGGATCTTGCAGACGTCGCCGCCGCAATCGACAGTCAGCAGCGTTTCGCCATTCAGGTAGCGCAGATTGACCAGTTTCCCATCGGCTGAAGTCGTTGCCCGCATCGTCCTGCCGGGCACCAGCTGGCGCAGCGATGCGGCGTGTTTGCCGCTGCGCAGGATTTGTTCGGCATCGGCATCGCGCACCTGCAGGCGCGATAACAAGGCGGCCACCGTGTCGCCGCGTTCGATGCGTTCCTCGCGCGTAAACGTCGAGGCATCCTCGACGGCTTTGACCGGCGTGAGCGCCAGTTCGTCGACCACAACGTTGACCGGCAGGCGGTCCATCAGCGTCTCGGGCGCAATGCCGAAGGCGGCGACCACGCCAAAACCGGGCAGCAGAATGAAAGCCGCTGCAACACGATGGCGCGGCCCGAAGCCGCGCAGGTAGGAGGCAATTTTTTGCGCTAAAATCATGCTTTTAGCGCTGTAATTTGAAGGCGCAACGATATCACGCCGCAAGCTTAGCAGAATGATGCAGGGGCGCAAATCCGCAGCCCTGCGTACGGTTAACCAACTGCGCAACGGGGCAATGCCTTGAGCAACATGAACGATCAGCTCGAAATCATCAAACGCGGCTGCGACGAACTGCTGGTCGAGTCCGAGCTTGTTGAAAAACTCAAAACGGGCCGTCCGCTGCGCGTAAAAGCGGGTTTCGATCCGACCGCGCCGGACCTGCACGTCGGGCACACCGTGTTGATCAACAAACTGCGGCAGTTGCAGGATCTCGGCCACCACATATTGTTTCTGATCGGGGACTTCACCGGCATGATCGGCGATCCGACCGGCAAGAACACGACGCGCCCGCCGCTGTCGCGCGAAGACGTCGAGCGCAACGCCGAGACTTACAAGACGCAGGTCTTCAAGATCCTCGATCCGGCAAAGACCGAGGTCGTCTACAACTCGACGTGGATGAACAAGCTGTCGTCGGCCGACATGATCAAGCTGGCTGCTACGCACACGGTGGCGCGTATGCTCGAGCGCGACGATTTCGGCAAGCGCTACCGCGCCAACCAGCCGATCGCGATCCACGAGTTCCTCTATCCGCTGGTGCAGGGCTACGACTCGGTCGCGCTCAAGGCCGATCTTGAACTCGGCGGCACCGACCAGAAATTCAACCTGCTGATGGGCCGCGAACTGCAAAAGCAGAACGGCCAGCCGCCGCAGTGCGTGCTGATGATGCCGCTGCTCGAAGGCCTCGACGGCGTCAACAAGATGTCGAAGTCGCTCGGCAATTACATCGGCATCACCGAGAGCGCGAACGAAATTTTCGGCAAGCTGATGTCGGTGTCGGACACGCTGATGTGGCGCTACATCGAACTGCTGTCGTTTGCGCCGCTGGCCACCGTCCGGCAGTGGAAATCGGAAGCCGAAGGCGGACGTAATCCGCGCGACATCAAGGTCGGTTTCGCGCAGGAAATCGTCGCGCGCTTTCACGGCCAGCCGGCGGCGACGGCGGCGCTGGCGGATTTCGAAGCACGCTTCAAGCAGGGCGAGATTCCCGCCGACATCGCAACGGTCGAGGTGAATGGCGGTGCCGACGGCATTGCCATTGCATCCGCGCTCAAGGAGGCGGGACTCACCGCAAGCACCTCCGAGGCGCTGCGCATGATCGCGCAGGGCGGCGTCAAACTCGACGGCGAGAAAGTCAGCGACAAGGCGCTCAAGCTGGCCAAGGGGGTGAGCGTGGTGGCGCAGGTCGGCAAGCGCAAGTTCGCGCGCATCAGCGTTCTGTGACGGCGTTCCCGGCGGTATTTGTTTCGCACGGTGCGCCGACGCTGGCGCTGGAAGACGTCGCCGCCAATCATTTTCTGCGCGATTTCGGCGACACCCTCGGCCGCCCGCGCGCCATCATTGTCGCGTCTGCACACTGGATTACCGCCGCGCCCGCGCTGTGCGCGGTCGAACAACCGGAAACGATCCATGATTTCTCCGGTTTTCCGCGCGCGCTCTACCAGATCCGTTATCCGGCGCCCGGCAGCGCCGCCATCGCGCAGCGCGCGGCGGAATTGCTGGCGGCTGCCGGCATCCAGGCGGCGCTCGACGGGCAATGGGGCCTCGATCACGGCGCGTGGGTGCCGCTGTTGCTGATGTATCCGCAGGCCGACATTCCGGTGCTGCAGATTGCGTTGCAGCCGCAGCTGGGCACGCGCCATCATTTCGAACTCGGGCGCGCGCTGGCGCCACTGCGCGACGAAGGTGTGTTGATCCTCGGTTCCGGCGGCGCCACGCACAATCTGCGCGAACTTGCAGCACCCGGCTCTGCGCCGTCGGCGTGGGCGCTGGAATTCAGCGCCTGGCTCAACGACATGATAACCGTCGGCGATGGCGAGGCCCTGCTGAATTACCGCAGTCTGGCACCGCATGCGGCACGCAACCATCCGAGCGAGGAACATCTCATGCCCTTGTTCGTTGCGGCGGGTGCCAGTGCATCGCCGCGCGGCCGTCGCGTGCACACCAGCAACACTTATGGTTCGTTGATGATGGATAACTACGTGTTCGATTGAGTGTTGTGTCCAAGACGTGTCAGGAATTGTTTCGCGCGCCGACCAAATACGGACAAACACAGCATTGCTGACAAAAGGAAACGAAATGGCGACTACCACCGAGACCGCAACACTGGGCGGCGGCTGTTTCTGGTGTCTTGAAGCGGTCTACGACGCTTTGCAGGGCGTGACCGCGGTCGAATCCGGTTATTCAAACGGCAAGGTCGTCAATCCGACCTACCGTCAGGTCTGCGATGGCGACACCGGCCATGCCGAAGTCGTGCGCGTGACTTTCGACCCGGCGCTGATTTCGTTTCGCGAAATTCTCGAGGTGTTTTTTGTCATTCACGATCCGACCACGCTGAACCGCCAGGGCAACGATGCGGGCACGCAATACCGTTCGGGTATCTATTTTCACACCGCCGAACAAAAGGCAGTGGCTGAACAGCTGATCGCCGAACTTAATGCGGAAAAAGTGTTCCGCGATCCCATCGTCACGGAAGTGGTGGCGGCGCAAACGTTTTACGTCGCCGAGGATTACCATCAGGAATACTTCGCGCACAACAGCGAACAGCCGTACTGCCAGTATGTGGTCGCGCCCAAGCTTGCCAAATTCCGCCAGAAATTCGCTGCGCGGGTCAAACGCTGAGCGTTGCCTGAGTCCGCTGCCGCGGAAATTCTCCTGTCGCGGCAGTGACTTGCCTCCTGTCATTGGCCTGTAACAATCGGCCGCTACCATGCGCCTGAACTTAAATACATTCAGACATGGAGAGTAGCCGATGAAAACGATGTGGTTACAGAATTTCCTCAAGTGTGCGGCGGTAGGTTTCGGCATTACCGCGGCATCCGTGGCAGGGGCGGCCGACATCACCGGCGCCGGCGCGACCTTCCCTTATCCGATCTATTCAAAATGGGCCGAGGCCTACAAGGCCAAGACCGGCAATGGTCTCAACTATCAGTCGATCGGTTCCGGCGGTGGCATCAAACAGATCATCGCCAGGACGGTGGATTTCGGCGCCTCGGATGCGCCCCTCGAACCGGCACAACTCGAGAAGGAAGGCCTGATCCAGTTTCCGATGGTGATCGGTGGCGTGGTGCCGGTGTTCAATATCGAAGGCATCAAGCCGGGTGGCCTCAATATGACTGGCGCGCTGCTGGCCGACATTTATCTCGGTAAGGTGTCGAAATGGAACGCACCGGAAATCGTCGCGCTCAACAAGGGCGTCAAGCTGCCGAACCAGGACATCACCGTGGTCGCGCGTTCGGACGGTTCGGGCACGACCTTCATTTTCACCAACTACCTGTCGAAGGTAAGCGCCGAGTGGAAAGAGAAGGCCGGCAATAGCACCTCGGTGAAATGGCCGGCTGGCGTCGCCGGCAAGGGCAACGAAGGTGTCGCTGCCTATGTGCAGCGTCTGCCGGGTTCGATCGGCTACGTTGAATACGCCTATGCGCTGCAGAACAAGATGTCGTACGTGCATTTGCAGAACCGCGACGGCGTGTTTGTCGATCCGGATGACCGTACCTTCCGCGCCGCCGCCGCCAATGCGCAGTGGGAAAAGGCGCCGGGTTTTTACCAGATCCTGACCGATCAGCCCGGCAAGGAGAGCTGGCCCATCACCGGTGCCACCTTCATCCTGATGCACAAAAAACAGGAAAAACCGGCCAGCGCCGCCGTCGCCCTCAAATTTTTCGAATGGGCCTATGAAAGCGGCGACAAGATGGCGCTCGATCTCGATTACATCCCGATGCCCGACAGCGTGGTCAAGCTGGTCAAGGCGGAGTGGAAAAAAATCCAGGACGCCTCCGGCAAGCCGGTTGCCTACTGATTCGCGCGTGAAACAGCCGCTTGATCCAAAGGCGGGGGGGCTGGCGCCCCCCGCCTTGTTGCGGAGAATTTGATGCCCGCCGCCACTGCAATGGCACCGTTGTTCGATGGTGCCGCCCCTAGCCTCTATAATCAAAAACCCCCGGTGTTGCGAAGGCTGGTCTGGATGGATGCATTTTTCAGAAACCTGACGCGGTTTTTTGCGTTCTTCGTTTTTTCCATACTCGCGGCGATTCTTGTCTCGCTGCTGTTTCACGGCCAGGCCGCATTGTCGAAATACGGCTTCGGTTTTCTGTTCGACCCCGAGTGGGACCCGGTCAAGGAAGAGTTCGGCGCGCTGGTGCCGATCTACGGCACGCTGGTCAGTTCGGCGATCGCCATGATCATCGGCATCCCCGTCAGCTTCGGCATCGCCCTGTTTCTCACCGAGTTGTCGCCGAACTGGCTGAAACGTCCGCTCGGCACGGCAATCGAGATGCTCGCCGCGATTCCCAGCATCATCTACGGTATGTGGGGGCTGTTCGTGTTCGCCCCGTTGTTTGCCGAATACGTGCAGCCGGCGTTGATCAACACCTTCGGTCCGCTGCCGGTCTTCGCGCCGCTGTTCAAGGGGCCGGCCATGGGTATCGGCATGCTGACCGCTGGCATCATCCTGGCGGTGATGGTGATCCCATTCATCACCGCCGTCATGCGCGATGTCTTTGAACTGGTGCCGGCGATGCTGAAGGAATCGGCCTACGGACTTGGCGCGACGACCTGGGAAGTGGTGTGGAAAGTGGTGCTCCCGTATGCCAAGGTCGGCGTAGTTGGCGGCGTCATGCTGGGGCTGGGGCGCGCGCTCGGCGAAACGATGGCGGTGACTTTTGTTATCGGCAATTCGCACCGCCTGAGCGCCTCGCTGCTGGCGCCGGGCAACAGCATTGCGTCGTCGCTCGCCAATGAATTCACCGAGGCGGTCGGTGAACTGCATTCGGCGGCGCTGATCGAGCTGGGTCTGATCCTGTTTGTCATCACCACCATCGTGCTGGCCTGTTCCAAGCTGCTGCTGTTGCGGCTGGCCAGACGCGAAGGCGGCAAGACCTGAGGCCCGCCATGAGTTCCAGCGCCATCACACCCGACAACAAGATCTACCGCCGCCGGCGCCGGGTCAACGCCGTCATGCTGTTCATTTCGGGGCTGACCATGGCCTTCGGCCTGTTCTGGCTGGCGTGGATACTGATCGTGCTGCTGCAAAAGGGTTTTGGCGCGCTCGAGCTGTCGCTGTTCACGCAGATGACGCCGCCGCCGGGCAGCGAAGGCGGCCTGCTCAATGCCATCGTCGGCAGTCTGCTGATGGCGGTGATGGCGACGCTGATCGGCACGCCGGTCGGTATTCTCGCCGGCACCTACCTCGCGGAATTCGGCCGTCGCGGCTGGCTCGCGCCGGCGACGCGCTTCATCAACGACATTCTGCTGTCGGCGCCGTCGATCGTGATCGGCCTCTTCATCTATTCGGTCTATGTCGCGCAGGTTAAACACTTCTCGGGGTGGGGCGGCGCGTTTGCGCTGGCCTTGATCGTGATCCCGGTGGTGGTGCGCACCACCGACGATATGCTCAAACTCGTGCCCGACAGCCTGCGCGAGGCGGCGGTCGCCCTCGGTGCTCCCGCGTGGAAGATGATCGTCTTCGTTTCGTACCGCGCCGCGCGTGCCGGCATCATGACCGGCATCCTGCTCGCGGTGGCGCGCATCAGCGGCGAAACCGCGCCGCTGTTGTTCACAGCACTCAACAACCAGTTCATGTCGCTGAACATGAACGCGCCGATGGCCAACCTGCCGGTAGTCATCTTCCAGTTTGCGATGAGTCCGTACCCCGACTGGCACCGTCTGGCGTGGGGCGGCGCGATACTCATCACGCTGGGCGTGCTGGGCCTCAACATACTGGCGCGTTCGCTGTTCCGGCGCTGAGCCGCGCGACCGACCGGCCAAGGAAAACAATGAACGAACAACCGATGCAAATCGAAAACCCGAAGCTGAAGGTAAAAGACCTCAACTTTTACTACGGCAATTATCACGCCATCAAAGGCGTGTCGATGGACATACCCGCCAACAAGGTCACCGCCTTCATCGGGCCTTCAGGCTGCGGCAAATCGACGCTGCTGCGCACTTTCAACCGGCTCTACGAGTTGTACCCGGGCCAGCGTGCCGCCGGCGAAATCCGGCTCGACGGCGAAAACATCCTCGACAATAAACAGGACCTGACGCTGCTGCGCGCCAAGGTCGGCATGGTGTTCCAGAAACCGACGCCGTTTCCGATGTCGATCTACGACAACATCGCCTTTGGCGTGAATCTCTACGAGGATCTGAGCCGCGGCGAGATGGACGAACGCATCGAATGGGCGCTGTCGAAGGCGGCGTTGTGGAAAGAGGTCAAGGACAAACTCAACCAGAGCGGCAACAGCCTCTCCGGCGGCCAGCAGCAGCGTCTGTGCATCGCGCGCGGCATCGCGATCAAACCCGAGGTCTTGCTGCTTGACGAGCCGTGCTCGGCGCTCGACCCGATCTCAACCGCGCACATCGAGGAACTGGTCAACGAGCTGAAGGTCGACTATACCGTGGTGATCGTTACGCACAATATGCAGCAGGCGGCGCGCGTTTCCGACTACACGGCGTATATGTATCTGGGTGAGCTGATCGAATTCGGCGCAACCGACAACATCTTCATCAAACCCGCGCGCAAGGAAACCGAGGATTACATTACCGGCCGCTTCGGCTGAACCCGCCGACGGCTCTGGAGAAAAACATGGCACAGGAACATTCGTCCAAGCAATACGATCTCGATCTGGAAACGCTGCGCTCAAGGGTGCTTGAAATGGGCGGCCTCGTCGAAGCCCAGATCGGCGCGGCGCTCAACGGGCTCGCCGTGGGGGACACCCGCGCACTCGATATCGTGATTGCCGAAGACCACCGCGTTAACGCGATGGAAGTCAGCATCGACACCGATTGCAGCCACCTGATTGCACGCCGCCAGCCCACGGCCGGTGACTTGCGCATGGTGCTGGCGGTCATCAAGATCGTCACCGACCTCGAGCGCATCGGCGACGAGGCGGCCAAAATCGCGCGCATGGGCAAGCAGGGCTACCCGCAGGCGCGCCTGCCGCGCACGCCGATCGCGGCCGTCCGCCACATGGGGGAAATCGCCATCGGCATGCTGCGCAAGGCGCTCGACGCGCTGGCGCGTCTCGATCCGGTGGCGGCCGCCTCCATCGTGCGCGAAGATTTCGCGATTGACGAGGAATTCCGTTCGATCGTGCGGCAGTTGATCACCTTCATGATGGAAGACCCGCGCACGATTTCGCAGGCGCTCGACATTCTGTGGGTGGCGAAAGCGGTCGAACGCATTGGTGATCATTCAAAAAACATGGCGGAGCAGGTAATTTATGTGGTCAAGGGAACAGACGTCCGGCACACCTCGGTCGAGGAACTCGAACGCGAGGCACTGGGGTGAGAACACGGCGCGCGCAACAATGACCGGCAGTGAAATACTCATCATCGAGGACGAACCGGCGATTCAGGAGCTGATCGCGGTCAATCTCGAACACGCTGGTCACCGCGTGCAGCGCGCCGGCAGTGCCGCTGAAGCCGAGGCGATTATTCGCGACGTGCGTCCGGAACTGATCCTGCTCGACTGGATGCTGCCCGATGTGTCGGGCACCGTGCTGGCGCGCCGCCTGCGCGCCGATGCGCGCATGAAAGACATCCCGATCATCATGCTGACGGCGCGCGCGCAGGAGACCGACAAGGTCGAGGGCCTTGAAGCCGGCGCTGACGATTACATCACCAAGCCGTTTTCACCGAAGGAACTGCTGGCGCGCATCAAGGCGGTATTGCGCCGGCGCGCGCCGCAGCTGACCGATGACCTGATTGAAATTGCCGGTCTGCGGCTCGACCCGGCGGCGCATCGCGTCAGCGGCAACGGCACTGACATTGCGCTCGGCCCGACCGAATTCAAGCTGCTGCATTTTTTCATGACCCATCCGGAACGCGTTTACAGCCGCGTGCAACTGCTCGACCAGGTCTGGGGTGACCACGTGTTTGTCGAAGAACGCACGGTCGACGTGCATATCCGGCGTTTGCGCCAGGCGCTCGAAACCAGCGGGCATGACCGCCTGATCGAAACGGTACGCGGCACCGGTTACCGTCTACACGCCTGAGGCCGGCGGGTGGCGCGTTGTTCGTGCGATAATCTGGCGGCCCAATTCCTGATGGTCGCCCGGTGAATCATCTGGTCATACGCACCGCGTTACAGCTTGTCTGGCTCGCCCTCGCCGGGTTCCTGCTGAATCTCGTTTTCGGCATGACCGCCGGACTGGTGTTTTTCGGCGGTGTGGTGGCGGCCCTGTTGCTGCATCACGTGCGCCACATCGCACTCCTCGCGCAATGGCTCAATCAGCCGACGCCGGGCAAGGTGCCGCGCGGCTCCGGCCTGTGGGACCAGCTCTTCGCGCTGCTCTACCGCTACGAGCGTGTCAAAACCCGCGAACACCAGCAACTCGCCAAGACGCTGGTGCGGTTCAGGCAGGCGGCGCGTGCGCATCCGGACGGCGTGGTGATCCTGGACGCCGAGAACCGCATCGACTGGTGTAACGACGTGGCCGAACATCATTTCGACCTCAGTCTCGAATCCGACCAGGGGCAGCCGATCGCCAACCTGCTGCGGCAGCCGGAATTCGTCGGCTACCTCGAGGCCAGTGATTTTTCGCACCCGCTTGAATTGCGCGCGGCACGCGCCGGTTCGATCATTCTGTCGGTGCAGGTCGTGCCCTACGGCGATGCGCAGAAGCTGCTGTTGTCGAGCGACATTACGCGCCTCGAAAAACTCGAGCATATGCGGCGCGACTTCGTCGCCAACGTGTCGCACGAATTGCGCACGCCGCTGACGGTGCTGTCGGGTTTTCTCGAAACCATCCGCGAACTCGAGCTCGATCCGCAGCGCTCGCGCGACTACATGAATCTGATGGCCGAGCAGAGCCGGCGCATGCAGCGCATCGTCGACGATCTGCTGACGCTGTCGACGCTGGAGTCCGCGCCCAACCCGTCGCTTGACGAGCGTGTGCGCATGGCGCCGTTGCTCGCGCGCCTGCGTGCCGACGCCGGGGCCTTGAGCGGCGGCAGACACCGCATCACGCTGGAGGCTGCCGGCGATTACGATGTGCTCGGTTCGGAAAACGAAATTGTCAGCGCGCTGGGCAACCTCGTCAGCAATGCCATTCGTTACACGCCGGATGGCGGCACGGTGCGCCTCACCTGGCAGGCATCACCGAGCAGCGCCGAATTTACGGTCGAAGACAGCGGCATCGGTTTTGCGCCCGAACACATTCCGCGACTCACCGAACGCTTCTACCGTGTCGACCGCGGCCGTTCGCGTGCCACCGGCGGCACCGGCCTTGGCTTGGCCATCGTCAAGCACGTCCTCAACCGCCATCAGGCTGCGCTTGATATCCGCAGCGAACCCGGCACGGGCAGCCGCTTCGCGGTGCGCTTTCCGCCGCGGCGCATCGTGCCGGCCGCGACGGCGGACGTTGTCGCGCAGGAAAAGCCCTGAACGGCAGTCCGGCGGGATAACGGTGGCTTCCGGCATCATCGACTACGAACACGGCATCAGCGCGGTCGATTCCGCCTATCTGCGTCCGCAGCTCGACGCAATCCATTTGATCATCGAAAACGGCCGCGTCGCCGTCATCGATTGCGCGGTCAACAGTGCGGTGCCGCACATCCTGCGTGCGCTGCGCGCGAAGGGCCTCAACGAGGCCGCTGTCGATTATGTCGTGCTGACACACGTCCACCTTGATCACGCCGGCGGCGCCGGTCTCCTGATGTCGAAACTGCCCAACGCGCAACTGACGGTGCATCCGCGCGGCACGCGCCACATCGTCGACCCCTCGAGGCTTATCGAAAGCACCATTGCCGTCTACGGTGAAAAGCATATGCGCGAACTCTATGGCGACATCCTGCCGGTCGATGCCGCGCGCATCATCGAGACTCCGCACGCAGCGACGATCGCGCTCAACGGTCGCCAACTGGCCTTTTTCGACACGCCCGGGCACGCCCGCCATCACGTCAGCGTGCTCGACGAAAAATCCGGCCACATGTTCGCCGGTGATACCTTCGGCCTGTCCTATCGTGAACTCGATTGCGACGGTCGCCACTTCGTGCTGCCGACTTCAAGCCCGGTGCAATTCGATCCGGCCGCCGCGCACGCGTCAGTTGATCTGATCGCCGGCCTGCGCCCGCTCGCCGTTTACGTCACGCATTACAGCCAGGTGCACGAGATTGACCGTCTCGCTGCCGACATGCACCGCCTGCTTGACGCCTACGCCGCGCTCGCGCGCGGTGCCGGTGCGCCGGAGGCCACGCGTCACGCACGCCTCAAGGCCGGCATGACGGAAATCGTCCGCGGTGAGGCGCGCCGGCAGGGCTGGAAATTGGGCACGGAGGCGATATTGGAAATCTTCGCCGGCGACATCGAACTCAACGCCAAGGGCCTCGGCATCTGGGCCGATGCGCAGACGGCAGCGTTTGCGCAAGGCTGATATATTCCGTCACCACACGGCGGCGCCGGCAGTGCGTCAGGAATATCCGCTGACGGCGACCGTTCCGCACGATCAACGATGCGAGGAGTCGAGATGAACCCGCTACGGAGCATGCCGGCAACCGCCGACCGTGAGGGGCACGCTGCTACCGTCCCGCTGCAGCAGCGATTTGTCGAGGTGCGCGCGCAGACCGAACGTCTCGCGCAGAATCTGTCGGCGGAGGATTGCGCGCTGCAATCGATGGCTGATGCGAGTCCGGTCAAATGGCACCTCGCGCATACGACATGGTTTTTTGAAACCTTTGTGCTTGCCGGCGCCATTACCGGTTACCAGCCGTTTCATCCGCTGTTTCGCAGCCTTTTCAATTCCTACTATGTGGGCGTCGGCCCGCGCCATCCGCGCCCGCAGCGTGGCCTGCTGTCGCGGCCTTGCCTTGAAGAGGTGCTGGCCTATCGCCGCCACGTCAACGGCCGCATCGCCGCCATGCTTGATGCCGGCGCCCCGGCGTGGGGCGCCATGATCGAACTGGGCGTGCAGCACGAACAGCAGCACCAGGAATTGATCCTGACCGATCTGAAACATCTGTTTTCGCACAATCCGATGTTACCGGTCTATGCACCGGCGCCGCCGGCTGCGACAGCGGTGCCGGCGCTGTATAAGTGGATGGCACAGCCGGACGGACTGCGCCGCATCGGCTACGAAGGCGATGCCTTCTGTTTTGACAACGAGTTGCCGCGGCACCGTGTATTCCTTGAGGCCTACGAGATCGCAACACGCCCAGTGACCAACGCGGAATATGCGGCCTTCATGGCCGACGGCGGTTACGAGCGCCACGAACTGTGGCTTGCCGAGGGCTGGGACGTCAAAAACGCGCAAGGCTGGCAGGCGCCGCTCTATTGGCAGCGTGAGGGCGACGCTTGGCTGGCCTTTTCACTGCACGGCCTGCGCGCACCCGATGCCGCCGCACCGGTCTCACACGTCAGTTTCTTTGAGGCGGATGCGTATGCGCGCTGGGCCGGCGCGCGGCTGCCGACCGAGGCGGAGTGGGAGTCTTATGCGGCGACGCAGCAGGTGGACGGGCATTTCGCCGGGGACGGTGGCTGCGAACCGCGCGCCGCTGCGCATGCCGCCGCCACGCAGGTGTTCGGCGATGTCTGGGAATGGACGCGCAGTGCGTACGAACCCTATCCCGGTTATCGCGCGGCGCCCGGCGCGGTCGGCGAATACAACGGGAAATTCATGTCCAATCAAACCGTGCTGCGCGGCGGCTCGTGCGCAACACCGCGTTCGCACATCCGCGCGAGCTACCGGAACTTCTTCCCGGCGGCGGCACGCTGGCAATTCAGCGGTATCCGTCTGGCGCGCGATCTCGTCTGATAGGCGCCCGCCGGCGCGATTACAGAGGGTGCTTTTGCCTTTTCCCGTCGTGATTTACCGCGTTCACTGGTGAAATCGCATCAGAGTGTTTGCCGCGCCACCGTGCCATCGCAGTGCCAGCGCGCCTTCAAGCTGCGCCGAAGATCCGCCAGTGCCGCGCCGGCAGCAAAAATTCGCGGTTCGAATACGAGGGAAATTTTGCATTTTTCCCTCTAGAGATTGCACTGTGCGCGGAAATCTGGTTTACAATCGCGTCAACCCAATGGTTGGGTGTTTTCTGTGTCTTTAAAGGAGAGAAGACTATGGCCGTAAAAAAGAAAGCTGCAAAGAAACCCGCGAAGAAAAAATCTGCCCGTAAGCCCAGCGCAGCGTTCATGAAGCCGATGCAAATTTCGGCTGCCTTGGCCCCGGTGATCGGTGCCGGCCCGTTCCCGCGCACTGAAGTGACGAAGAAACTGTGGGCCTATATCAAGAAGCATGGTCTGCAGGACAGCAAGAACCGCCGCAACATCAATGCCGACGACAATCTAAAAGTAGTGTTTGGTGGCAAGAAGCAAGTGTCGATGTTCGACATGACCAAACTGGTCAGCAAGCACCTCAAGTAATCGTTTTCTCGCCGGCGCCGCCTGGCGCCGACGGCAAACACCGAGGTAAAAACGCAACGGCCGGTACTGCTCAGCAGTACCGGCCGTTGTTATTTGCTGATCCGGAAACGGTGTTAGCGGCGCGCCTGCAGCGCAGCGATGCGCTCTTCGATCGGCGGGTGCGTCGAGAACAGCGTCATGAAACCGGGCACGTTGTTGATGCCGGCCGAGGCCACCGATTGCGGCAGCGCGCCCGGCTGCAGGCCCCCCAGGCGCGCCAGCGCGTTCACCATGGGCTGGCCGTTGCCGAGCAGCTGCGCCGATCCGGCGTCAGCGCGGAATTCACGCTGGCGCGAAAACCAGGCGACGATGATCGAGGCGAGTACCGAAAACATCATCTCGCAGACGAACACCGTGACGTAGTAACCGATGCCGACGCCGCGCTCATTCTTCAGCACCACGCGGTCGATGAGGTAGCCGACCACGCGCGCCAGGAACACGACGAAGGTATTCACCACGCCCTGGATCAGCGTCAGTGTCACCATGTCGCCGTTGGCAATGTGCGCGACTTCGTGGCCGAGCACGGCCTCGACTTCCTCGCGCGTCATTGCCTGCAGCAGGCCGGTCGAGACCGCCACCAGCGCTGAATTGCGGAAGGCGCCGGTGGCGAAGGCGTTCGCTTCGCCCTCGTAGAACGCGACCTCCGGCATGCCGATGCCGGCACGTTCGGCCAGGCGGTGCACGGTATCGACCAGCCAGCGCTGCTCGCTGCCTTCGGAGCCGTCGATGACCCGGGCCCCGGTCGACCATTTGGCGATCGGTTTGGACATCAGCAGTGAAATGAACGAACCGCCGAAACCGATGATCAGCGAAAACACCAGCAGCATGGGAATATTCAGGCCGTTCGCGCTGAGAAAACGGTCGACTCCCAGCACACTGAGTGCCACCGACAGCACCAGCATGATGGCCACATTGGTGATCAGGAACAGAACTATGCGTTTCATTGCTTTGCGCCTCCTCGGCTCTGTTATGTAAGGGCGGCTGCCGGCATTTCAAGATGCCGCGGCAGCGCGATTCTACCCGTCGCCTATGACCGCGCAAGGACGCGCAGGTTCCGCGCAGGTGGCTGCTCAGGCCGTGCCGTCGGCCGGCTTGCGCAGGAAGTAACCACCGCCGGTCAGCATCAGCGCCATCGCCCAGAACACCGGTGCCATGCCGAAAGCCGCGCCGAGGGCGCCAAACAACAGCGGAATGCCGGCCTGGCTGCAGTTCAACAGCAGCGTGCGCACGCCGACCGCTTCGCCGCCGCGGCCCGCCGGTGCATGCGTCATCACCAGCGACATGATCATCGGCTGTGCGCCGCCCAGACCGATGCCGAGCAGGAAGGCGATCAGCATCAGCACCGGCAGCGCCGTGAAGAATGGAAACACGAACAGCATCGCACCGGTGGCCAGCATCGCAATGCTCAGCATGCGCCACTGGCCGATGCGTTTGGCCACCAGCGGCAGGATCATGCGCACGGTGAAGATCGCCGCGCCGAAGGCGCCGAGGATGACGCCGATCTGCGACGCCGACAGCCCGATCTGTGTGCCATAGATCGGCACCAGAAAGGTGAACATGTCCCACGCCATCGACAGCACTGCGCTGACCATCAGCACGTGCCGCAGGCCCGGAATGCGGAAGAGGTCGGCGATGCGCCGTTTGCCCGGCGCCGCTTCTGCGTGCACCGCCGGTGGGATGCGCACGCCGATGGTAAAGATCACGATCAGGGCGGCAGTGGCGCTGCAGGCGAGCATCAGAAAGGTGTTGCGGTTGCCGATCAGATCGATGGCAAAACCCGAAGCGGTGGGGCCGAGAAAATTGGCGGTTGAAAAACCGAGCGCGAGGATGCTGAAATTTTTCATGCGGTCTTCGGGGGCGCCGAGCTCGCCGGTGGCGTGATTGATCGCGATATGAAACAGCATGAAGCCGGAACCGGCCAGCGCGCTGACCACGAACAGCACCTCGATTTGCGGCGCAAGGTAGCCGAGGATGAGGCCGGCGAGTTCCATCGCCGCGCCGAGCAGCATCGGCTTGCGCGGGCCGATGCGGTCGATGAAGCGGCCGGCGCCGACGGCAAAGGTCATCGGCAGGATGGCCAGCATCGAGGCGATCGCACCGACGGTGAGCGGCGAGGCGTGCAGGCTCAGCGCCGTCAGCGACAGGTTGACGCGGCAGCCCGAGAACGCGAAGTGCAGCAGCACGGTGGGCAGGATGACGCGGGTGAGGATCAGTTTCAAGATTCGGTGGGCCGGCTGCGGCGTGCGCGCGCGATGCGAACACCGGATGATGTTCGTTGCGCAGCACGCATTTTACCCGCCTTCAGCGCCGGCCCTGCCATGTCACTAGCGCCACACCGGCGCAGGTCACGGCGATACCGGCCACCGACAGTGCGCTGGGCACGATGTCGAACAGGATGAATTCGAGTACCACTGCAAAAATCGGCGTCAGGTAGAGCAGGCTGGTGACGCGCGTGGCGGCGCCGCGCCGCATCAGCGTGTGCAGCGCGTTGACGGCAAGGATGGAGGCGCCAATCACCAGAAAAACAATCGCCGCAAACATCGGCCACGCCCATTGCACGGCAAAGCCCTCGAATATCCACGCCAGCGGCGCCAGCGTGGCGCCGGTGACGATAAATTGCACAAGGGCGGCAGAACGCAGATCGACGCGCGGACAGAACACGCGCGTGTAGAGCGTGCCCGCCGTCACACCCGCCAGCGAAACGATCACGGCGATGAGGCCGCCCAGCGTGATTTCGCGCACGTCGATCTTGTGCCAGACGATCAGCAGCACGCCGGCGAAACCGAGCGCGACGCCCGCCCACTGCCGCGGCGCGAGACGCTCGCCCATCCAGCGCGCCGCGATCAGCGCAGTGATGACCGGCTGCACCGACAGCAGCACGGCGACAATGCCGGCGGAGATGCCGAGGTATTGTGAGTAATGACTGCCGCCCAGATGCATGGCGTGCATGAGCAGGCCGGCGACGACGACGTGAAAGAAATCGCGCCGCGTCGCCGGCCACCGCGCGCGCGTCCACCAGACAATCGGCACAAGGCAGGCGATGCCGAAAATAAAGCGCAGCGTGAGGAAAGTGAAGGGGGCCGCGTAAGCCAGACCGATTTTGGTGGCGAGAAAGCCCGAGCCCCACACACTGACAAAATACCAGGCGAGACAGGTTTCAAACCAGCCGTGTTTGCGTAAGGACAAGGGCATGGGGCTGATAGTGCAGGTGCACGGGCGGACAAAGTCAGTGTGCCCAGTATACCGCGCCAAAAACTTAATTCCGGTTGAAAAACCCTGTACACTAGCGCCCACGATTAAACGCGCGCGGACATTCCAACGCCGCGCCGCGACAGGGAGAGCACGATGTTTGGACGGCTGATGCCGAGAGAAGGGCGCTTTTTTGATCTGTTCAATGAACACGCCGAACAGATTGTTGAGGGCAGTCGCGAACTGGCCGCCCTGATGTCCAGTGGCGATGATCTGCGGCGCCGCACCTACAATATCGAATCGATTGAAAAACGCGCCGACAAGATCACGCGTACCACGATCGAGTTGCTGCACAAGACGTTCATTACGCCGCTTGATCGTGATGATATTCACCAGCTCATCAGCAAAATGGACGATATCCTTGACCTGATCGAGGATTCCGCGCAACTCATGTTTCTCTACGATGTGCGCGAGCTGACGAATGAGGCGAAGAAACTCGCTGAAATCTGCGTAGCTTGTTGCGAAAAAGTAAAAGCGGCGGTCGGGCTGTTGTCAAACATGGACAACGCCGCCGAGATCATGACACTGTGCACCGAGATCGACCGTCTGGAATCGGAGGCCGACCACGTCATGCGCGACGCCATTGCGCGGCTGTTTCGCGACGAACCCGATGTGCGCGAGCTGATCAAGCTGCGCTCGGTCTACGAACACCTTGAAACGGTGACCGACCGCTGCGAAGACGTGGCGAACATCATCCAGGGCATCGTCATCGAGAATTCATGAGCGCGCGGCCGGCCGGGGAGCAAGGCGCATGAGCATCGAGGTTCTGGTCGGTCTGATCGTGCTCGCACTCGCCTTCGATTTTATGAACAGCTTTCACGATGCCGCCAATTCGATCGCGACCATCGTTTCGACCGGCGCCATGCGGCCGCAATACGCGATCATCTGGGCCGCGTTCTTCAATTTCATCGCCTTCCTGTTTTTCGGCCTGCACGTCGCCGGCACCGTCGGCAAGGGCATCATCGATCCGCTGATCGTCGATCATTACGTGGTGTTCGGCGCGCTGGTCGGTGCGACCTCGTGGAACATCATCACCTGGTACTACGGCATTCCGTCGAGCTCGTCGCACGCGCTGATCGGCGGGCTCGCCGGCGCTGCGGTGGCCAAGGGCGGCACCAGCACGCTGGTCGGCTCCGGGTTTTTGAAAACGGCGGCGGCCATCCTGATTTCCCCCGCGCTCGGTTTCATTTTCGGCGCCGGCCTGATGATCCTGATCTCGTGGCTGTTCGTGCGCAGCACGCCGCGCCGCGTCGGCTCGCTCTTCAACGGCCTGCAGTTCGTCTCGGCGGCGTTCTACAGCCTCGGCCACGGCAGCAACGACGCGCAGAAGACCATGGGCATCATCTGGATGCTGCTGATTGCCTCAAGCGCGATCGGGCCGTCGGATGCCCTGCCGTTCTGGGTGATCCTGCTGTGTCAGCTGGCGATGGGGATGGGCACGCTGTTCGGCGGCTGGCGCATTGTCAAGACCATGGGCATGCGCATCACCAAGTTGAAACCGGTCAGCGGCTTTGCCGCGTCGGCCAGCGGCGCGATCACGCTGTTCATCGCCACCGCCCTCGGCGTGCCGGTCTCGACCACGCACACCATCACCGGCGCCATCGTCGGTGTCGGTGCTTCACAGAAATTGTCGGCGGTGCGCTGGGGAGTTGCGGGCAACATCGTCTGGGCGTGGATCTTCACTATCCCGGGCTCGGCCTTTATCGCCGCGGTATCGTGGTGGCTGGCGCAGCACTTCTTCTAGCCCGCGCGGCTGTCTGGGCCGGCCTAAGGCGCGAGTCGCTCGATTGTCCAGTTGCGCGCCTTGCGCGTATACAGCACGCGGTCGTGCAGTCGATTGAGCCGACCCTGCCAGAACTCGATCTCATCCGGCACCAGCCGATAGCCGCCCCAATGTGCGGGGCGCGCCGGATCGCTGCCGGTTTTTGCGGCTTCGGCAAAACGTGCCTCCAGCACCGCGCGGTCGGCCACCACCTCGCTTTGCGCGCTGGCGATGGCGGCGTGCCGGCTGCCGAGCGGACGGCTGGCAAAGTAGGCGTCGGATTCCGCCGCGGTGATTTTCTTGACGCGGCCGTCGATGCGCACTTCGCGTTCGAGTTCGCTCCAGTAGAGCACCAGCGCGGCCGCCGGATTGGCCGTCAGCTCGCGGCCCTTGCGCGATTTATAGTTCGTGAAGAACACGAAGCCGCCGTTGTCGACGCCCTTCAACAAGACGATGCGCGCCGAGGGCCGGCCTTCGGCCGACACTGTGGCAAGCGTCATCGCATTGAGCATCGGGTGCTCAGCTTTGACCGCCTCGTCGAACCAGCGGGTGAATTGTTCGAGGGGATCGCGCGCGACGCCGGCTTCGTCGAGGCTCTCGCGCATGTATTCCTGGCGCAGATCGGCAATATTCATGAATGCAGTAGTGTGTTGCGCAAAGCACGCATTTTAAACCCTGCGCGGGGGTTGCAGCGTTTCAATCCGGTTGCTTGCGGGCGCGCCAGCGTTTGCGTAGCCAGCGCGAGCCGAAGCCGCCGATGGCGATTGCCACGATAACGGCGCCAAAGGCGAGCCAGCGGCTGCGCTCGTCGATGACATCGAGCGGCTGCGCGGCGGCATTTTTTTGCGCATTGGCAACCCACGCCGCCACTTCGCGCGGCGCCACGTCGCGCGCAATCCACGACAGCTTGACCGGCAGCGACAGCTCGGCGCGCACCTCGTTTTGTTTCGGCACGCGCGCGACGAGGCGGATTTCATCGACGCGCGTGGCGTAATCGCCCCAGAAGAAAACATGCGCCACTGCCGTGCCGCCACCGGCCGGCAGCGTGACCGGCGCGCTGGTGCCGAGGTTTGCCGACAGGGCCGCGTGCTGAAAATACGGATCGACCGTCACCGTCAACGGTGTTTTTCCCGTCACCGCGAACTGAATGTGAAAGCGCTGCTGCGCGCCAAGCACCGCCTCGGCGCCGGGGTCGGTGGCGATCACGCGCAGCACCGGCTCTTCGGCAACCGGTGTGCAGGCGGCCAGCGCGAACAGAGCGGCGGCCAATAGCGGGCACAGCAAACGGTTTAATGGTTTCATCGGATGACATTTCAAAAAGCGAAAGACCTGATGCAGATCAGCGTTTGCAGTCTAACATGCAGCGCACGCGGGCATGCCCGCGCTACACTGGATGCAGGCCGTCACCCGATGCCGCCGCCATGCTGAGAACCTTACTCGAGAACCGCGTGCTGCGGGGTTTGCAGCGCGCCGCCCTGCACCGTCACATGCCGGCGCTGGTGGGGGTGCTGGCGTTCGTGTTGACGGCGTCGATGACGGTGCCGGTGAGTACCGCCTTGGTTGCGGCGGTGTTGTTGTCGCCGCCGCGCTGGCGCAGCATTGCGCTGCAGGCTGCCTTCGGCAGCGCGCTGGGCGCCACACTGCTGGTGCTGCTGTTTCACCATCTGGGCTGGGCGCAACTGCACGCGCTGTTTCCGGCCACCTTCGAGTCTCCCGGTTGGCAGAGCGTGATCGCGTGGACCGGCGAATACGGTGTCATCGCCTTGTTCCTGATCGCAGCGCTGCCGATGCCGCAAACGCCGGCACTGTTGTTCTGTGCCATCACGCTTCTGCCGATGGCCGATGTTTTCGTCGCGGTGTTGTGCGGCAAGCTGATCAAGTATTTTTTTCTCTCCGCGCTGGCCGCGCAGTTTCCGGAGAAATTCCGCGCCTTTCTTGATATCGTCGATCCGGCGGCAGGCCGGCCGGTGCGGCGCGGCTGGAGCTGACTCCGCCGCGCCGCACGCCGCC
>JANXSE010000193.1 GCA_025356695.1 Betaproteobacteria bacterium | reverse complement strand
GAAGTCGAGCAGGTGATGGTGGATGGCGGCGACGCCACGAAATAATTTTGTGGGGTGGGTCAGGCGCGCAGCGCCGTAACCCGCCGCTTTGCGCACAATCGGCTATACATTCGGCGCAATGCGCTGCGCTTATTGCGCCCTACTAACCACAATGCAATTGCGGGAGATCTGACATGGGAATGGACGTCGTTGATTACAAGGTATACGGCGCGGAGATGCAGTTCGTCGAAATCGAACTCGATCCGACAGAAGCGGCGGTCGGTGAGGCCGGCAGCATGTTCTACATGGAAGACAACATCACCATGGAGACCATCTTCGGCGTCGGCTCGGCGCAACAAACGGGTTTTCTCGACAAGGTGCTCGCGCGCGGCGGCAAGTACCAGATCATGGAAGGCACCGACCGCTTCCACCGTTTCGTCGTCATCGAATTTCCGACGCTCGAGCAGGCGGTGAAGTGCAACAGCTCGCCTGAATACCAGGCGGCTGCCGCCTACCGCCGCGCGCCCGGCGTTGGCGAAGTCGAGCAGGTGATGGTAGACGGTGGTGATGCGACGGTCTGACCGTTCAGCAAGACCGTAGCCCGGAAGGAGCGCAGCGTATTCCGGGATGGGACATGCCGGAACCCCGGAATACGCGTTACTCCTTCCGGGCTACAAAAAACAAAAGGCCACCCGCGGGAGGCCTTTTGTTTGACGCTGCCTGAGAGGTTAGGCTTCCGGCCCCGCGTACTTGCCCGCCGTCTGCGGGAAGATGTTTTTGACGATCTTGAACTTCGAAATATCGACCGTCGCATCCATATGCAGGAACACCGCGGCGTCGCGGAACAGTTTCTCGATGCCGAAGTCGAGCATGATGCCGTTGCCGCCGTGCAGTTCGACGGCGTGCTGACAGACCTTGAAAATTTCCTCCGAGGCGAACATCTTCGCCATATTGCACAGCATCTCGGCGTCCGGCGCGTTTTCGTCAACCGCGCGCGAGGCTTCGTTCTGCAGCGCGCGCACCGCCGAAATCTTGGTCGCCATTTCGGCGAGCCGAATGGCGACCGCCTGGTGCTTGATCAGCGGCCGTCCGCCCTGCGTGTAGTTTTGCACGTATTCGGCAGTGCGCTCGAAAGCGGCCACACCGATGCCGAGATTCTTCGACGACTGGATGATTTTTCCCGGACGGAAATAAATACCAGCCTTGGTCAGCGCAGTGTCTTTCACCAGCAGATGGTCTTCGGGCACTTCGCAGTCCTCGAACACCAGTTCGCCGTTGTTCATATAGCGGCCGCCCATCGTTTCATTGCAGCGCGCGATGGTGAAACCCTTGGTGCCGCGCGGCACCAGAAAACTCGAGGTGCCTTTGGTCATGCCCGCGCCCGGTGTCGTCGTCGCATAGACGACGTAGAGTTTGGAATCGTAGCCGTTGCTGATGAACTGCTTGCGGCCGTTGATCACCCAGCGGTCGCCTTTTTTCACCGCTTTGGTCTGCATCATCGCTTCGGGCACGTCGTACGGCAGCCAGCGGTCGGAGGCGCCGCGCGGTTCGGTCAGGCAGTGCGAAAGCACGAAGGTCGGATCGGCGACGATGCGCGGAAACCAGTATTCCTTCAGATGCTGCGGCAGGATGTTGCGCAACAGCACCGAGACCTTCCATATCTGCACCAGCTTGTCGGAGAGACCGCAGTCGCCGCGCGAGATTTCCTCCGAGATCATGGCGAAGGTTCTGACCTCGGATTTGGGATCGACCGGTGTGCCGCCGAATTCCTCGGGGATGCCGAGCGTGCGGATGCCGATCTTGTGCGCCTGTTGCAGAATCTCGGGCGGCAGGCGGTTTTCCGGGTTCATGTCCCATTCGCGCTGCCAGTTCTTGCGGATGAACGGCGTGACAAAATCGTCGACGAAGGCGCGGCAGGCGTCGCGCATCATGAGTTGTTCTTCGGTCAGTCCGCGCTCGTTGGTAATCATCTGCTGCGTCCTCTCTGGTGGGATTTTCGTTGCCGCGTGACGTTTGCGGCGGTTTTTTGCCGATTCTAGCGCATCGGCCGAACGGACATCGACAGACCGCCGCCCGCCGCCTTACACTTGC
>JANXSE010000147.1 GCA_025356695.1 Betaproteobacteria bacterium | reverse complement strand
CGGCGCGAAACCGCGCGCCGGCTGAAGCCAGCAGCGACGTGCCTGAAGAAAGATCGGTCATGACAGTGCTCCTTAATCGGAATGAAAAAATTTCGCGGTGCGCTCAGCGAGCGGGCGAAGTGAATGCAAGATATCGAGCATCATTTTAACGCACGCAGCGTATACGCGCGCGCAGCGGATTGCAGGCCCGGATGATTGCTGTTATGTTTTCGCCCTCCCCCTTCGCGCGTTAAATTCAGAAGCGATCTCAAAAATGCGAATGCAGCCTCTCAACCAAAACCAGAATCGACAGGATTAACAGGATTAACAGAAATTTTAAGTGGTTTGAATCTTGTTCATCCTGTAAATCCTGTCCATTTTTGTTTTTGAGGCCGGTTCTCAATAGTCAAGGACACGCAATGATTTCGATTTCGCGTTTAGCCTGCGTCGCGCTGCCGGCGGCGCTCTTCGCCGCGCCCGCGGCGGCGCAGTCCGGCGCCAAGCCGGTTCGCTTTCTGGTTGGTGCGCCGGCCGGCGGCAGCAACGACATTTTTGCGCGCGCGATCAGCCAGCGACTGTCCGAAGCGCTCGGGCAGACGGTGATCGTCGACAACCGTCCCGGCGCGTCGCAGATGATTGCCGCCGACTTGACCGCGAAGGCACCGGCAGACGGCCACACGCTCTACATCACTTCAACTACATACACGACTGCCGCGGCGTTGATGGCGAAACTGCCATTCGATCCAATCAACGATTTGACCGGCGTCACGATGATCGCGCGCGGACCGATGGTGCTGGTCGTGCATCCGTCGGTGCCGGCGAAGAGCGTCAAGGAGTTGATTGCAGTCGCACGCGCGCGGCCGGGTCAGCTCAATTACACCTCGTCGGGCGTCGGCGGCATCAATCACATGGGCGTCGAAGTATTTAAGTCGATGGCGAAGATCGATATGGTGCACGTGCCGCACAAGGGCATGGCGCCGGCGGTTACCGATTTAATGGCGGGCCAGATGCAGGTGCTGCTGGTGAGTCTGGCGGCAGTCGAATCGCAAATGCAATCGGGCCGTTTGCGCGCGATCGGCGTAAGCAGCCCCCAGCGCTCATCGTTCCTGCCGAATCTGCCGGCGATCGCGGAAACCCTTCCCGGCTATGACAACGATTTATGGTGGGGTGTGTTTGTCGCCGCCAAAACACCACGCGCGATCGTCGACCGTCTCAATGCGGAGATTCATAAAGTGATGGCGACCGATGAAATGAAAAAACGCTTCGCCGATTTCGGCGCCGAGCAGGCTCCCACCACCCCCGACGCGTTCACGCTGCTGGTCAAGAACGAGATTGCGAAATGGGGCAAGGTCATCAAAGCAGCCAACATCAAGCCGGAATGAAGAGCGCGCTGCGGCAAAAATCGTTCGAGGCGGGCGCCAAAGGCCCGCTCAATGGCGTGCGCATACTCGACATGTCGCGGCTCGTCGCCGGCAATACGCTGACTCAGGTGCTCGGCGATTTCGGCGCGGAAATCATTAAAATCGAACCACCTGCCGGCGACACCTTGCGCGCATGGCAGACCGACGGCGTGGCGATCAACTGGAAAATTTACGCGCGCAACAAAAAGAGTCTGGCGCTCGAATTGCGCCATCCCGAGGCGCGCGCGATTCTGCTTGCGATGCTGCCGACCGCTGCCGTGTTTGTCGAAAGTTTTCGTCCCGGCACGCTTGAACAAATGGGGCTCGGTCCCGAGGTATTGCTCGCAAAAAATCCCAAGCTTGTGATTGTGCGCATTTCCGGCTGGGGCCAGACCGGACCGTATAAGCGGCGGCCGGGATTCGGCACGCTGGTTGAAGGCATGTCGGGGTTTGCGGCGATTAACGGTTTTGCCGACCGTGAGCCGGTGCTGCCGCCCATGTATATGGCGGACTCTTACGCGGGTTTATACGGATCGACGGCGGTATTGATTGCGCTGCGTGAGGTCGAGCGCAACGGCGGCACCGGCCAGGTGATCGATTTGCCGCTGCTTGATCCGGTGTTCGCGGTGCTTGGGCCGCAGGCGGCTAACTACCGCTTAACGGGTCAGCTCAAACCGCGCACCGGCAGCCGCTCGACCAACTCATGCCCGCGCAATGTTTATCTGTGCAAGGACGGCAAATACGTCGGGCTGTCAGCGTCGATCCAAAAGATGGCCGAGCGTTTGTTTCGTTCGATCGACCGCGGCGACTTGGTCGACAACCCGCGTTACAAGACGAATGCCAATCGCGTCAAACACGCTGAAGAACTCGACGCGATTATTGGCGCGTTCGTTGCGCAACGCACTCAGGCCGACAACGTCACGTTTTTCGAACGTGCCGAAGTGACGATCGGCCCGATTTACGACGTGTCGCAAATTGTC
>JANXSE010000087.1 GCA_025356695.1 Betaproteobacteria bacterium | reverse complement strand
ACGATATTGGCTTTGTTAAGACCCAGCTTGCACAGCAGGTTGAGGCAGGTCAGCGCCGCAGCACCCGCCCCTGACACCACCAGCTTGATCTCCGCAATGTTCTTGCCGACGACCTTGAGACCGTTGATGAAGGCGGCGCTGACCGTGATGGCGGTACCGTGCTGGTCGTCGTGGAACACCGGAATGCGGCAACGCTCGCGCAATTTGCGCTCGACGATGAAACACTCGGGTGCCTTGATGTCTTCGAGGTTGATGCCGCCGAAGGTCGGCTCGAGGCTGGCGATGATGTCGACCAGCTTGTCGGGATCGCGTTCGTTGATTTCAATATCGAAGACGTCGATGCCGGCGAATTTCTTGAAAAGAACCGCCTTGCCTTCCATCACCGGCTTGGCTGCCAGCGGGCCGATGGCGCCGAGCCCCAACACCGCGGTGCCGTTGGTGATCACCGCGACCAAATTGCCGCGCGCCGTCAGATTGCGCGCTTCGGCCGGGTCGGCGACGATCGCTTCGCAGGCGGCGGCGACACCCGGCGTGTAGGCCAGCGCGAGATCGCGCTGATTCAGCAGCGCCTTGGTCGGCGTGACCGAAATCTTGCCCGGCGTTGGAAGCCGGTGATAGTCGAGCGCTGCTTTGCGCAGTGAATCTTCCATGCTGGAGCCTGATGCGACGGGGCAAACATTATAACGCACCCTGCAGTGCCGCCCTCGCAGCGCCCCTGCGTTCCGCCGTCAAGGGCCTTTGTGTTATGGTCACGCCTCTGCGCCGCCTGAGTTATTGCATGGACACCACGCCCGCGTTCCGCGAGGAACTCTATCCCCCGATCGAACCCTTCCGCACCGGCAGGCTGGTGCTAGACGGCATCCACACGATGTATTGGGAGCAATCGGGCAACCCGCAGGGTGTCCCGGTGGTCTTCCTGCACGGCGGGCCCGGCGCCGGTAGCGCGCCCAATCACCGCCGCTTCTTCGACCCTGCGCATTACAACATCGTGATCTTCGACCAGCGCGGTGCCGGCCGTTCGACGCCGCTGGGCGAACTGCGCGACAACACCACGCCCTTGCTGGTCGCGGACATCGAAAAACTGCGCACCCACCTCGGTATCGAGCGCTGGCTGTTATTCGGCGGCTCGTGGGGTTCAACGCTGGCACTCGCCTACGGCGAAGCACACCCGCAACGCTGCATCGGCTTTGTATTACGCGGGATTTTTCTCTGCCGCAAAAGCGAAATCGACTGGTTTCTCTATGGTCTGCAAAACATTTTCCCCGAAGCGTGGCAGGCCTTCACACGCATGATTCCGGAGGCGGAACGCGGCGATCTCCTCACCGCCTACCATAAGCGCCTGATCAACCCGGACCCCGCCGTGCACATGCCGGCGGCGCGTGCCTGGAGCAGTTATGAAGGTTCCTGCTCGACCCTGCTGCCGAGCCCGGATACGGTCGCCTACTTCGCCAGCGACGTGGTGGCCCTTGGCCTCGCGCGCATGGAAGCGCATTACTTCAAACACGACATTTTTCTGCCTATCAATGCGCTGCTCGACCATGTGTCGCGCATCCGCGACAAGCCGGCGGTAATCATCCAGGGCCGTTATGACGCGGTCTGTCCCGCGGTCAGCGCGCACGATCTGCATTGCGCGTGGCCTGAGGCGGAATACGTCGTGGTGCCCGCGGCGGGGCACGCCGCGTGGGAACCCGGCATTTGCGCGGAACTCGTGCGCGCAACGGAACGCTTCAAATCTCTGTCTGCCAACTGAAAAAAAGGATTTCACCATGCGGTTGATCACCTTCAAACCCAAACGCAGCGGCGCTGCACGCACCGGCGTGTTACTGGATGCCGAGCGCGCGCTTGATATCGGCGACGTGGCGAAACGGGCGCGCAAAAAGCTGCCCTTCGACCCGGCCGACATGGTGTCGCTGGTCGCTTCGGGAAAAACCGGCCTCGCCGCCATCTCCGCGCTGGTCAAAAAGTACAAGGGCAAGGGCTTCAAGCTCTCGGCGGTCAAACTGTTGTCGCCGATTCCGCAGCCGCGCAAGAACATCTTCTGCGTCGGCTGGAATTATCTGGACCACTTTGCAGAAGGCGCCAAGGCGCGCCCGCATGTGCAGGAAATGCCGGCGCACCCGGCCTTTTTCACCAAGGCCGCCACCACCATGAACGGGCCGTTCGACGACGTGCCGCCGCACAAGGGGGTGACCGAGAAGCTCGATTGGGAAGTTGAACTCGGACTGATCATCGGTAAGCCCGGTCGCAATATCACCGAGGCCAATGCGATGAAACACGTCTTCGGCTACACCGTCATCAACGATGTGTCGGCGCGCGAAATCCAGCGCCAGCACGGCCAGCAATGGTTCAAGGGCAAGAGCCTCGACGGCCACTGCCCGATGGGCCCGTGGATCGCCACCGCCGACGAGATCAAGGATCCGAACAATCTCGACATCCGCTGCAGCGTCAACGGCGTGATCAAACAGAATTCGAACACGCGGCACCTCTACTTCAAGTTGCCACGCATCATTGCCGAACTGTCGGCCGGCCTGACGCTCGATTCCGGCGACATCATCGCCACCGGCACGCCGTCGGGCGTCGGCCATGCGCGCACGCCACCGGAATTCATGCAGTCGGGCGACGTCATGGAAACCGAGGTGGTCGGTCTCGGCAAGCTGCGTAATCGCATCGGGAAATAGCGAACCGGATTGCTGTGCCCTCCCGGCCGGGGGGCACGTTCTGGTGTCAAAACGATCGGCGTGAGGCGGCGCTCACTTGCCGCGGATGGCTTGAAAAAAACAGGCTGCGCGCCGAAACACCGAACAGGCTTGCTTACTTGCCGCCGGGCGCCGGTGGCGTCATCTTGTTGGCGGCCTCGCCAGCAGCGCGCAAACTATCGAGGGCGGAGACCTGCATTTCCAGCGTCTTGATGGTCATCTGCACGAAGCCGGTGTTCATCGTCAACCAGGTTTCAACCGCCTTCAATTCGGCGATTTTTTTGCGTATCTCTTCGACGTCCACCGTCGGCGTCATCATGCCGGGCAAGGGAAAGGACATCGGGTTCCACGCTTTCTGCATGAACTCGAACCAATCCTTGGGGATTTCCTGCTGCGACATCAGGCTCGACCGCGCGCGCTAGATCGCCGCCGGCAGCAGTCTGGCCTGCGCCTGCTGCTGGATGACAGCGCGGCTCTGTAACTGCCGCAGCACGCCGGTTAGGCGTTCACGCTCGGCAATAACCTTGGCCGAATAACCGTTTTCGGCCTCTTCAGTCGAGGCGCCGACATACAGCTGCAGCGCGTCGGTCAGGTCGCCGGTACGACCCAGATACTCCTTGAGGATTTTTGCGCCGACGGTGATGTTCGCCGTGGTCTCGAAGGCGACCTGTTCGCCGCCCAACGGACCGAATTTCTCCGGATGGAAACGTGGAATGACCTGCATCAGGCCTTTCGCGCCCATCACACTTTCGGCGATCGGGTTGAAGCGGGATTCGACTGCAATCACCGCCAGGATCAACATCGGATCGAGTTTTAGTTCCCGGCCGATGTCATAGGCTTTGGCCACCACATGGGTCGTCATGTCCGCGGAAACGCGGAAACGTCGCGCCAGATGTTCGCCCATGGCCCGGTACTTGGCCTGGTTGGGATCGATATCGGCCAGTTGCGGCTGGTAGTTTCTGAGCGGCCCCTGCGGCAACTCGAGTGCGCCAAACGACTGCTCAAGCAAGCCCGCCAGCCGGTTGCCCGCTGGTGCATTAAATATGAGTGCGAGGGATGCGATGCTCAACAGGACGGCAATGCCGGCCAGTGTATTGCGTGCCCAGAACGTGGGGCGGGATAAATCATGATCGTACAGCGTTGCGGGGTGTGATTTTGCCATGACGCAAAACCTCCTTTCGTTAGCGCCGGCCCAAAGCCCGCCGGCGGGTGATTACCTTGCTAGGGTAACGGTGCTCCTTGAAACTCAGTGCGGAAGACAGTAACCACCATATATAGTGGTTACACCCAAAAATCACGGCAATTCTAGTGGCATCGCCTGCCCTGCGCAACAGAAATTATTACGTCTTAATGACGGTCAAATTGCCCATAAATTCGACATTGTTGCGATGCAACACGGGCGGCATTATATGTGGTTTCCTCAACTTGTCAAATTGACAAGCCCGGCGCGCCATGTTGTTTGATGCGGCGCTTTGGCCAACGATTTCTGGCAATGGCGGTGTTGGACGAAAATTTTCGCCCGACGGTTCATTTTGCAGCAAAAATATTAAATTTATTTTTATTAATCAACTAGTTAAAAAAACGTCCCGTTCAGGCGGGCGGCGTTTTCGGCTGCCGCGTCTGCCAATTGACCAGCGCCTGCTCGTATCTCGCGCAGGCTTCCCAATAGTGATCGTAGATGCAGGGGTCGCAACCGCTCTGACAACATTCATTCGGCTCGGGCTCGCGCGGCGGCTCGGGCCTGAGGTCCTCTTGTCCCTCCATCGTCATGCTTATTGCGGCGCCCAATCGCGCAGGGCGGACGGCAGAACGAAGTCGGGGTAGCGTTTGCGAAATTCGGCCAGACCGGCGCGCGCCTCTTCATTGCGCCCGGACCGGCGCAGTTCCTCAATACGGGCAAGCCATTTTTCCGGCGGCAATTGCGCCATCGACGCGACCGTATCGACAGATTCCTTGTCCAGTCTTTCCTGCACGAGTGCCGGTTCTGCAGTGCGCCGCTTTGCCTGTCCCGCCTCCAGCGTCGGACGAACTGCGGGGGCCAGCGCAGCAGGCGCCGCGTTGCGCTCAGCGCGGTCGGCAACTGCGGGCGGACGCGTGGCGGACGCCGGCTCTGCGGTCGCAGCGACGTTACCAGCGGCCGCGATTTTGCCGCGCGACTCGCCAACGGCACTGGCCTGTGCAACCGCGCTGGCCGGTGCTGCGTCACGCCACGCCTTTTCAGACTCAACGGTTGCCGCACCGACATCCGCCGGCGCGGCCGCAAGATCCTGTTTCCCCGCGAGCGCCGATGGCGCTACCTGCCGCGCCGGTGCGTCAGCACCGCGTTTAACGTCCTGTTCCGCCGGCGCGCGACGCATACCCGGCTGCGCACCCGGTACCGTCAGGCCGTAGGCATCCTTGCCGGCCAGCGGGGCATTCAAGCCCCCCCCCGGTAGTTTAAGACCCAGGTTTCTCGAAGACCCGGTCTCCGGTGCCAGCTCGATTTTCGGCACGGCACTGGCGTTTTCCGCAATTGCACGCGGAGACGTGCGCTCAGGCGCATCGGCACGCGGCACTTTGGTCAACTCGCCACCCTCTTCATGCATCACCGCGACCAGGCTGACGCACAATACCAGCACAGCCGCGATCGACAACGGCGTCTGCCAGCGACGGACAAACGAACCGCCAACCGGTTGCGGCCGCGCAGCCACCGCACACCGCGCGGCCGCACGAATCGCGTCGTCGAGCGCCGCCGGCGGCTCCTCCGGCGGGGTCGCCCGGTAAACCGACGTCAATTGTGCGTCGTGATCGCTGCGTGGCGTTTCGCTCATTTATCCGGCTTCCCTCATGCCTGCGCGCAAGCGCGACAGGGCGTAGCGCAAGCGGCTTTTCGCCGTCTCGCGATTGACGCCGGTGGCCTGCGCAATATCCTCAACGCTCATGTCCGATTCCTGTTGCAGCAGGAAGGCCTCGCGCTGCGACTCCGGCAGCGCCTCGATCAGCTGCAGCAGGCGCCCGGCCTGCTGTTTGATGTCCACACTGACCGCCGGATCATCAGCACGCGCCGCCGGCACATTATCCAGCGCCGGCCCGTCTTCCGCGTCAAACGAAACCGGCACGCCGCCGGAACGCGAGCGGTAATGGTCAATCAGGCGGTTATGCGCCAGCCGGTACAACCAGGTCGTAAATTTCGCGGTCACCGTGTAACCGTCGCGCGCACGGATCAGATTCATCCACACATCCTGGTAGAGCTCTTCGGCAGTACCGCGGTCGCCACACTGGCGCAACATGTAGCGATAAACACCGCCTTTATGCCGCGCGTAGAGAAGATCGAACGCGCCCGCATCGCCATCCCGATAGCGTTCCATCAAATCTTCGTCACTGGCATTACTGTCCGCAGGCATCGCGACGAGAGTATGCGCAAGGCGCTGCGCCGCGGCAACCCTCATGTCGAAACAACCGCGGACGGAATTCAGCGCGGGTCGGGCACAAACTGCCCCGGAAACGGCGCCGGCCGCGCGAGGTTCGGCGCCCTGATGACGCCTTGTGCCAGCAGATTGCGATAACTGTCGTAGTAAATGGTGATGACCTCGTCTGGCGACGACGATGCGCGCTCGAAAGCGGTGTAGCGCACAGGTGCGGTTTCGCTGGCGCCATGTCCGGTACCAAGCACTTTATCCACGGCCTGCGGCGGCATTGAGGCCGGAGCGCGCGTGGCTTCAGCGGCATTACCTGTCGCCAGCTCCGCCGGCCCGCCCTGCACTTCGGCACGCGGTGCGCTGTCACGCCCTGCATCGCGTTTGTATTCGCCGATGCGGCCAAGACTGATCGCCGGCTCGCTTTTCCGGCGGAAAACCGCAACGCCGATGACGCCGACGTTGGCCGGCCGCCCGGTGCGTGCGGCGTAACTATTGTCGAGCGCGGTAAAAAAGAAACGTGCCACGCGTTGCAGGTTCTTGCGCCAGCCCTTGATGCTATAGCCGGCGTTCGGCCCGAATACGTAGCCGGTCTGGTTCCAGTCGGCGGTTTCGCCCGAAACCGCATTGATGCCATCGACGGAAACCACGGTCATGATGTCGCCGGGCTGCTGGTTGCGGATGGTGAGTTGATATTCGTTGCCGGGCGTGCCCGCGACGTAATAACGGCCCTCGTGGTAATAGACCGGCAATACGCGGTTCTCCGCGCGGTCGTAGACCGTCACGTCGGCAAAGGTGCCGATCGCGCCGGCGTTGCAGGACAACACCGCGAACGCGATCGCGACGGCTGCCATATGGATATTCATGCTGGAGTCTCCCGGTTCGACACCACGCCGGTGTCGAAGCTGTAAACGCAGGAGGATCCGCAACGGGGTTAAGAGGCCGCCGAAAAAACGGGGGCGCGACCCTGATGGTCGCGCCCCCGCGGCAAAACAGGCGAATTACTTCAGAACGTCGGGATTCAACACGTTGACCGGCTTGCCTGCGGCGTAGGCCAGTATGCTGTCGACCACCGTGCCGAAATAACTCTCGTAGGTGCCCGCCTCCACATAGCCAAGGTGTGGCGTGCAGACGACATTCGCCATCTTCAGCAGCGGATGATTGCCGCCGACCACCGGCTCCTCTTCATAGACGTCAATTGCGCCAAATCCGGGGCGGCCCTTTTTCAGCGCTTCGACCAGTGCGCCGTCGGCGATCAAGCCGGCACGGCTGGTGTTGACCAGCAGCGCAGTCGGTTTCATTTGCGCAAGGTCCGTCGCAGTGACGATGCCGCGCGTCTCTTTGTTCAACGGGATGTGCAGACACAGCACATCGGCACCGGCGAAAAACGCTTCGCGGCTGGCCGGCACTTCGTAACCGAGTTCCTTCGCTTTTGCCTTCGAGGCATCGCGCCCCCAGCAGGTCACCTTCATGCCGAAGGTGCGGCCGACCTGCGCAGTCACGCTGCCGATCTTGCCCAGCGCGTAAATGCCCAGCGTCTTGCCGTGTGCGCCGGTGCCTACAGTGGTTTGCCAGACGCCCTGTTTCAGTTGCTGCACTTCCTGCGGAATGCTGCGCAGGCTGGCTAGTATCAGGCCCCAGGTCAGTTCGGCCGTCGCATTCGGCAGACCACCACCGGCTGCCGCGACGATCATGCCGCGCGCCGTGCAGGCGGCCAGATCAATATGGCCGACATTGCGGCCGGTATTGCAAAGCAGCTTGAGACTGGCCGGCAATTGATCGACCAGCGCCTTCGGCAACGGTGAGCGCTGCTGGGTCATGATCAGCGCTTCGTAACCTTGCAGCCGCGCGGCGAATTTGGCGGGATCCTTTTCGGTATCGCGAAAAATCTTGATCTCGTGCCCCTTCAGGCGCGCCGCGCAGGCGAGCTTGCTGAACGCATCCTGATAATCGTCGATGACGGCAATCTTCATGTTTTATTCCCCCCGAAAACCTCCATTATGCACTGGCGCGGCGTACCAGCGCACCGCCCCCGGCGAGCATCATCGCGTTGATCCAGAACACGGGGCCGATGCCGAACACCGAGCCGATCGATCCGGCCATCAGCGGAATCAGCACATGCGTCGCATTGTTCAATGCCAGGCGCAAACCCAGCGCTTCGCCGGTGCGCCCCGCTGGCGAATTTGCATAAATCAGGATGGTCGACAGCGGCTGGCCGCAGCCGAGGCTCAAGCCGAGCAGAAACGCGAACACCGTCAATACCACAACGTCCTTGAACAGCGGAAACACCACGAAAGCCGCGGCGCCCAAAAACAGCGAGTAAGCCAGCAGCGCCGCCTCGCCGGTGCGCCGCACCAGCGCCGGCATGCCGACGCGCACGACGAAGGCCGCGATACCGACCACGCTCAAGACGAACCCGCTCTGCGATGCCGACAGTCCGATCGAATGGCCGTAGATCGGCATATAGAACTGGAAGAGGTCGGTGCCGGTGAGCACCGCGGCGCTGCCGATCAGCGGACTACGTAACGGTCGGTGGCGCAGCAAATCACGCGTGGCGGGCGCATGGTCTGCGACAGCCGACGGCGATTTCAGCTTTGGCGCCGCACTGCGCAGGCCGGCCGAAGTTGCCAGCAGCACCAGCGGGACCACTGCCGTCAGCGCGAGATACAGATAAGTCTCGCGATAGCCGGCATGATCGATCGAAAACCCGGCACACAAGGGGCCGAGAAAACCGCCGGCCGCGATCATCAGACTGTAATTGCTGAAATTGCGCGTGCGGTTCTCGTCACTGCTGATGGTGCCGAGCAGGTTCTGCACCGAAACATGGTAGAAAATAAACGACATGCCGAACAGCGCGGCAGACACGCACAGTGCCGGCATCGTCGGCCACGCATACGGAATCAGCAGGCCGGCGACGAGCCCGGCCGAGCCGGCGATCATCGGCAGACGCGGGCCGATGCGGTCGGACAGGCGCCCGGAATAAACCGCCAACAGCGCCGGAAACAGCGCGTAGAGCGCAATCATCAAACCGATCACGTACTGCTCGGCACCCAGATTGATCGCGAACAATGAAACAAGTATGCGGCTGGCGCGCAGGCAGGTGATGTTGCACAACACGACCAGCATAATCAGGGTGACGTTCATTGCCGCGCCGGTGCTCGATGCGATGAAAACGGGAACGCCGAATATAGCAGGCGGCCAGCTGCGCCGGTAACGTGTCCGCGCGCACTCGCGACACGGCGTTCGTGAAGCGATCCGGGGCGGGAGCGAGTGCGTGGCGCGCTGCCCGCAAACGGCCGGCTACGCCGGTAACGTGTCCGCGCGCCGCGTAGCCACCCTGTGGCCAATCCAATACAATGCCGCGACGGAACTCCGAAGGACAGCGCGTGAAAAAAATCCTCGTCACTGGCGGCGCCGGCTTTCTCGGCTCGCACCTCTGCGAAAAACTGCTCGCCTCGGGCAACGACGTGCTATGCGCCGACAATTTCTTTACCGGCGGCAAACAAAACATCGCGCATCTGGCCGGTAAACCGTACTTCGAACTGATGCGTCACGACATCACCTTCCCGCTCTACGTCGAGGTCGAGCAGATCTACAACCTCGCCTGCCCGGCTTCACCCGTGCACTATCAGTTCGATCCGGTGCAGACGACCAAGACCTCGGTGCACGGCGCGATCAACATGCTGGGGCTGGCGAAGCGCGTCAAGGCGCGCATCCTGCAGGCTTCGACCTCCGAGGTCTACGGCGATCCCGAGGTGCATCCGCAGGCGGAAGACTATGTCGGCCACGTCAACCCAATCGGCCTGCGCAGTTGTTATGACGAAGGCAAGCGCTGCGCCGAAACCCTGTTTTTCGATTATCACCGCCAGCACGGCGTCGACATCAAGGTGGCGCGCATCTTCAATACCTACGGCCCGAACATGCATCCGAACGACGGCCGCGTGGTCAGCAACTTCATCGTGCAGGCGCTGCGCGGCGAAGACATCACCATTTATGGCGACGGCACGCAATCGCGCTCGTTCTGTTATGTGGATGATCTGATCGACGGACTGGTTCGATTGATGGACAGCGCCGACGGCTTCACCGGCCCCGTCAACCTGGGCAACCCGGCAGAAATTTCCGTCGGTGCGCTGGCCGAAAAAATTCTTGCGCTGACCACATCACGTTCCAGGCTCGCCTTCAAGCCGGCGGTGGCCGACGATCCGCAACAACGCCAGCCCGATATCTCGCTGGCGCGAAAAACGCTCGACTGGCAGCCGCACACGCCACTTGACGACGGCCTGCGCGAAACCATCGCTTATTTCAAGCGCAAACTGGCTTAGGGATGCACTGAACAAGGGGGCTCGCCCCCTTGTATATACCCGACATTCGAGGAAGCACGAATTGAACAAAGAACTTAATCAGCGCTTCCCTGGGCGATTGAAACGCCGTCACGCTTCGGCGGCGGCGTACTTGCGGTAGCGCGGATCCAGCAGCAGGTGTTCGTAGGCATGCCCCATATGCCACAGCCGGCCCTGCGCGGCGTCGGGTGGCAACCAAGCGATCGACGGCTCGGCGGCGTAACGACGCATCATCACCAGCACGCAATACAGCGCGCTTTGGTCGACCAGCCACGATTCCGGCTCGCGCTCCAACATCGTCATCACGTAATTGCGCACCGCTGAAAAATAGCCGATTGCCGCCGGCGTCGGATTAGCGACGATGATATTGGCGATGATGTCGAGCCAGGGCGAATCGATCGGCGCGCGCGGATTGAGCGCAAGGTCGGCACCGGCCGCCGCCGCAACCAGAGTGTCCAGACGATCTTCGACAATGAAGTCGACATCGAGACTCAACACCGGCCGCGCATAGTGCTTTAACCAGTCATTCATGTGCACGAGCCGGCCGCAGGCATAGTAGGCACGTCGCTGCAGCGGTCGCTCCAATGGAAACGGGCTGGCCTCGGCCGTGGCGACGAAATTCGCCAGACCGCATTCCCGCACCAGTGCGCGCACTTCTTCGATGATGGTCGGGTCCGGATCGTAGATATGCAGATGCAGCGCGCTGGCGCCCTGCGCATGCTTTGCGTAAGAACGCAGAAATGCAAAGCCGAATTTGCGCACATAGGGCGGATTACAGGAGATCAGCGTGACGTGGCCGCCGGCATTCTTCGCGTCGCCGGTCGAAAACGCGATCAGCGGCGCCTCGACCACCCGGCCCGGCATGCACACCTTGTCCCAGCATGCGCGGTCGAACGCGACCAGCCGCGGATAACTGAATTTGCCTGCCTGCACCGCCGCGTGTTCAAACGCCGCCTGCGCCTCATCGTAACGTTCAAGCCGCGCCAGCGTGCAACCGCGCCGGCTGTCGATCTGAAAGTCATCCGGATCGGTACCAGCCGCCGCATCGAGTTCAACCAGCGATTCGTCAAAACGTCTGCGCGCGTGCATCACGGTCGCCAGCCCGACACGCGCCGCCGTCAGCCCCGGCTCCAGTTCGAGCGTGCCGCGCAGGCAGTACTCGGCCTGATCGAGGTCACCGGTCTTCCAGTAGCAACTGCCGAGATTGGCCAGCGTCCACGGATCGACGCGGCAGCTCAATGCACGGTCGAACAATTCAATCGCATCCTGCCAGCGGTACTGCAGCATGGCGACACGGCCGAGCGTGACCAGCGCATCGACGTCATCCGGAATCAGCGCCAGCACTTCTTCGCAACAGGCAAGCGTGCGTTCATAGTCGCCGCGCTTGATCTGCTGTGCCGCTTCCGTCAGCAATCGATCGGCCCTGTGCTTTTTATTGCTGTCATTCATGCGCACGATTATGACAGACTCGGCACACGCCTTATCCGGCGTAGCCACACTCGGGTCATTGTCCTAAAATCCCGCTGCCATGCCGTCACCCTTGCGCGCCCTGCGCCACCGCAATTTCGCTTATTTCGTCGCCGGCCAGTCGTGCGCGCTGGTCGGCTACTGGATACAGCAGATCGCAGTGAGTTGGCTGGTCTACAAGCTCACCGGATCGGCGACACTGCTCGGCGTGTTGAGCTTCGCCGCCAATGTGCCGGTGCTGCTGCTGGCGCCGGTGGCGGGCATCTGGGCAGACCGCTTCAACCGGCACCGCATGATGCTGGCCACGCAGGTGCTGGAAATGCTGCAGGCCATTGCGCTAGCCGTGCTCGCCTACGGCGGCTGGATCGAGGTCTGGCATGTCATTGCGCTGACCGTGATGCTCGGCATCTGCGTCGCCGTCGAACTGCCGGTGCGGCATGCTTATCTGCTCGAATTGATCGGCGACAAACAGGATCTGCCCAATGCCGTCGCCACCACCTCGCTGGTCGCCAATTGCGGCCGCCTCGTCGGCCCTTCGGTGGCCGGCCTCCTGATTGCCTGGTTCAGCGAAGCGACCTGCTTTTTGATCAACGCCATCACCTATGTCGCGGTGCTGGTGAGCTTCGCCTTCATCCGCGTCAGTCCGCAGCCGACGGCCGCATCGCATCCGCCGGCGCTGCGCGGCATCGCCGACGGTGTGCTCTATGCGTGGCGCAGCGTGCCGATCCGCGCGCTGCTGACCGTGTTGTCGCTGCTCGCACTGACCGCGGCGCCGTACAGCACGCTGATGCCCGCGGTGGTGCACGAGGCCTTCGACGGCAACGCGCAGACGCTCGGTTTTCTGGTCGGTGCGGCCGGTTGCGGCGCCGTGTGCGCCACGCTGTTTCTGGCCTCGCGCGGCAACGTGCGCGGCCTCCTGCGGTTTATTCTCTCCGCGGCGCTGCTGGCCGGTTGCGCGCTGGTTGCATTGTCGCAATCGCGCGCGCTGCCGTTGTCGCTGGCGCTGATGGCGGTGATCGGCGGCAGCATTCTGGTCACCTCGGTGTCGATCAACATGATTCTGCAGACCATCGTCGAAGACGACAAACGCGGCCGCGTCATGAGCCTTTACACGGCGGCCTTCCTCGGCGTGGTGCCGCTGGGCGCAATGCTTGCGGGCGCGCTGGCCGACCGCATCGGCGCGACGCATACGCTGCTGGTCGGCGGCATTGTCTGTTTGACCGGCGCGTTGTATCTTGCCCACCAGCTGCCGCGCCTGCGTCTGCACATGCGCGAAACCTATGCGCGGCTTGGCATTGAAGCGGCTTCCTAGAAAACAACCCATGAATAAAAAAACACATTTATACCCTGAAGCCGCAGCTATCCGCGCGCAGGTCCTGCGCGGCATCGCCGGCAACCGCATACCCGGTCTGCATTTCGCCGGCTACTTTCTCGACATGGCGCTGCCGCGCATCAACGGTGCGAGCGTCGCCATGTCGGTGCCGCACGCGCCGCACACCCGCGATGCCGACGGTCTGCTCGATCTCACCGCACTGTGCATGCTCGCCGACAGTTCGCTCGCCACCGCCACGCGCAGCCAGGTCGCCGACGGCGCGCGGCTTGCCACGCTGCATCTGCAAATGCAGTTCACCGGCCTGCCGGCGAACGGCGACGCGCACGCGATCGCGCAACCACTGGGCGCTTTTGCCGGCACCGCGGTGCCCCAGCTGCTGGCCGGCGCCACCCTCACTACCGACAGCGGCATCATCTGCCACGCCAGCGCGGAGTTCGCCGCGCTCGATCCGCCCCCCGGCGTGGAACTCGCGCCATTGCCATGGCAGTACGCGACACCGCCGCAACCGGTGGCACTGACGGAAAAAGAACTCACCTCCGACGAGCGGCCGGTATTCCGGTCATGCCAGACCGCCCTGAACAGGGCGGCGGCGCAGCCCGCCTTCATCCAGCATTTCTGGGGCGGTCTGCCGGTGCGCACGCGCGACGGCGCGCGCACGCGTTTCGCGGTGGGGCCGCATCTGGGCAACCGCGTCGGCCACGTGCAGGGCGGCATCTCGGTGGGCATTGCCGCGCGCTGTGCCTGCGTGGCGGCACCAGCGCATATGCTGCTGTCAAACATATCGGCGTGCTACATCAGCCCCGGCCGCGGCAAGGCGCTGGCCGTCAAGTCACGCGTCGTGCATGCCGGCAAAACGATCGCGGTGGTGCGCACCGAAGTCAAAACAGACAGCGGCGCGCGCGTGCTCGATGTCGTTACCCACCACGTCGCGGGCAAACGGCAGTAACACGCTGGCGCGTGCAGCGGCTCAGTCGGCGCGCGCGCCCGAAGCCTTGATGATTTTCGCCAGTTTGGCGAGCTCGGCCTTGACGTAATCGTCGAAGGCGGCGGGCGTGCTGTGAATCGCCTCGACGCCGAGATTGGCGAAACGCTCCTTGACGTCAGTCATCTGCATCGCCTTGACGATTTCCGCATTGATACGGCCGATGATGGGCTTCGGCGTGCCCGCCGGCACCAGGATGCCCCACCAGTTGTCGAGCGCGAAGCCGGCAACACCGGCTTCCGCCACCGTCGGCAGTTCGGGCATTAAGGGTGTGCGTTTGACGCTGGTGACGGCCAGCGCGCGCAGCTTGCCGCTTTTCACGTGCGGCATCGCCGGCGGCGCGTCGGAGAAAACGAGTTGAACCTGGCCGGCAATCAGATCATTGACCGACAGCACCGTGCCTTTGTACGGGACGTGCGTCATCGCAACACCCGTCAGCGTCTTGTACATTTCACCGGCCAGATGCGCTGGTGAGCCGGCGCCACCGGAACCGAAATTGAGCTTGCCTGGATTCGCCTTGCCATAGGCCGTGAGTTCCTGCACCGATTTCACCGGCAACGACGGGTTGACCACCAGCACGTTGGGGCCGGCGGCGACCAGCGTCACCCCCGCGAAATCGCGCAGCGGATCGTAGCCGAGTTTCGCGTAGAGAGACGGGTTCGCCGCGATCGGCGTCATGTTGCCGACCAGCAGCGTGTAACCGTCGGCCGGCGACTTCGCCGCCAGTTCGCTGCCAATGCCGCCGTTGGCGCCGGCACGATTATCAACAACGATCTGCTGTCCCCAGGCCTCGTTCAGTTTCTGGCCGACGATGCGCGCAATGATGTCGGAGGTGCCGCCCGGCGGATAGGGCGCGATCATGCGCACCGGTTTGCTTGGATAACCGGGTTCGGCAGCGACGGCGGCAAATGCGGCGGCGGACAACAACAACACCATACTGGATTTGAAAAGTTTCACTACGTTCTCCCCACTGGTTGAGCGGCGACGGTGCGCCGGGAAAAATTTATTCGGCACTGATCTTCGCCGCGCGCACGACCTTCACCCACTGCGTGATTTCGCTCTTGATAAATGCCGCGAACTGCTCCGGCGTGCTCGCCATCGGTTCGGCGCCTTCGCCGGCCAGTTTGTCGCGCACGTCGGCAGAGCGCATCGTTGCCGTCAATTCGCGTTGCAGGCGCGCCACGATTTCCGGTGCAACGCCGGCCGGCGTCAACAGGCCGAACCATGAAATGACACGGTAGCCGGGCAAGCCGGCTTCGCTGACCGTCGGCAGCTCCGGCATGATTACCGAGCGTTTTTCCCCGCTCACCGCCAGCACATGCAGGCGTTTGGACTTTACATAGGGTATCGCCGCGGTGAGGTTCGGAAACATGATCTGCACTTGGCCGCCGATCAGATCGGTCAGGGCCGGGCCGCTGCCTTTGTACGGCACGTGCACCAGTTCGATCTTCGCCATGCTGGTAAACAGTTCGCCGGCCAGATGCGTCGCATTGCCGGTGCCGGCCGAGGCGTAATTGAGCTGACCGCGCCGCAAGCGCGCCAGCGCAATCAGCTCCTTCACCGATTGCACCGGCAGCGAGGGATGCACCGCCACGCAATAGTGTCCGACCGTCAACTGGCTCACCGGTACAAAGTCGCGCACGAGATCGTAATCGAGTTTGCGATAGAGTCCCGTGTTGATGGCCTGCGCCGGTGTTGCCATGAACACGGTATAGCCGTCAGGAGCCGCTTTCGCCGCGAGTTCTGCACCGAGATTGCCACCGGCCCCGGCGCGGTTATCAACCACGACCTGCTGACCGAGCTGCTCGGACAGTTTTTGCGCAATCACGCGCGAGACGATATCGACTGCGCTGCCCGGCGATGACGCAGCAATCAGGCGCACGGGTTTGGACGGATAAACCTGCGCCCACGCCAACGCCGGCAGTAGCAACAGCACGGTCGCGATTTTTTTCATTCGGCTTTGATGCCCGAGGCCTTCACCACTTTGGCCCATTTGACGATTTCGTTTCGAATATAGGTGCCGCATTCATCCGGCGAACTGCCGACCAGTTCAAAACCGACGTTCTCCAGACGCTCTTTCACCTCGGGTATTTTCAGCGCGCGCAGAATTTCGCCATTCAGTCTCATCACCACCGTCTTCGGCGTGCCGGCCGGCGCCATCACGCTGTACCAGGCACTCGCTTCGAAGCCCGGATAGCCGGCTTCGGCGATGGTCGGCACCTCGGGTGTGGCCGGCGAACGCTGCGCGCCGGTCACCGCCAGCGGCCGCAGCTTGCCGGCCTTGATATGCGGCATCACCGACGACATGCCGCTGAACATGATCTGCACCTGCCCGGCGAGCAGATCGATCACCGCCTGCCCGCTGCCCTTATAAGGCACATGCTGCATATGAATGCCGGCCGAACTGTTGAGCAGTTCGCCGGCGAGATGCCCGAGGCTGGCCACCGCCGCCGATGCGTAATTGACCTTCTGCGGATTGGCTTTGGCGTAGGCAACGAGTTCGCGCACGTTCTTCACCGGCAGCGACGGATGCGCAACGAGAATATTCGGGGCGACTGCCAGCAGGGTGACCGGCGCAAAATCCTTCACCGGATCAAACGGCAGCTTCGCGTAGAGACTGGGGCCGATCCCGAGATTGGCGATATAGCCGAGCACGATGGTGTGCCCGTCGGGGACGGCACGCGCGACGATTTCAGTACCGATGTTGCCGTTGCCGCCGGAACGATTGTCGACCACGACCTGCTGGCCCAGCGCATCCGTGAGGCGTTGCGCCAGCGTGCGCGCCAGCGTATCGGTACTGCCGCCGGGGGCGAAGGGCACGATGAAACGCACCGGACGCGTCGGATACGGGGTTTCCGCGGCGGCGGCCGCAAACGTCATGGACAGAACGAGCGCGGCAAGAACACCGCGCAGCAACCGCCTAGCGGTTGGTCGCGTGTTCGTCGGCACGCCAGCGGTCCCAGGCGAAACGCTGGTCGCGCTGTATGCTTTCATCCTCCAGCATCTTGCGCACCAGTGCCGTGACGTCCGACTCGTACTGGGTTTTGCGTTTCTCGAACGGCCAGAGGTGCCCGCGCGGAAATACCGGCGACTTGAGAATGTCCATGAATTTCATGAGGAGGCTCCGCGCTTGTTGGATCTGGATTCGAGGCGACTATTCTAGCGCATGCCCGGGAACATGCCCGGTGGCATGCCGGGCGGGCCGCCGGCGCCCGGCTGGCGCGGTTTGGCGATCAGTGCGGCACGGTCTTTGAGCAAGGGCTCCAGCATTTTTCCGGCGACAACGAAGGTCCACGTGCCGAGCGCTTTTTCCGCCTTCACGCGTTCATCGAGTTTGACCAGCGTCTCGGCAAACTGTTTGTCGAGACGCTCCTTGTCTTCGGCCTTCTCGCCCTTCTCCGGTTTGCGCTCGCGCGGCGGCTCGCCGCTGATGGCCACCGACAGATAGTAATCTTCACCCTCGGCCTGCTTCGCGACTTTGACCGTGTAGACAAGATTGTCGTAGGTCTCGGCCACGAAGCTGCGCGCCTTCGCTAGCGCGTCGGCTTTGACATCGACGGCAACGTCGGAGAAAGACAAACCGGCCAGCGCGTTCACCGCGCCCACCGCGGCGCTGGCATCGAGCTCACCACCACCTTCAGCGAATTTCCACTGGCCGTATTCCTCGGGCCGCGCGATTTTCCATGACGCACCCTCGCCGCTGACGGCGAGACTGCGGATGCGTTCGGCCTTGAAGAAACTCTTCGCCAGCCAGCGACCGGCGTTCGCGTCAGCGACCACCAGCGCGTCGGACACCACCAGCACGGTGGCGCTGCCCGGCATCAACACATAACGGCCGACCGGCGTCTGCGGTTTGATCGGCAGCGGGCTGTCCTCGGTCTTGATCACCTTCTTGCCCAGCAGAATGCTGGCCGCCGATTTGCCGGCCGCATCGAACAATTCGAGGCGCGTGCCCATCGCTTCGACCGCCTTGGCGTCGCCAGCTTTGGCATCCTTGTTTTCGGTCTTTGCGGGTTCGACGAGATTCAAGCGCGGCAGCAACGTGGCACCGACCGCTTCGGTCTGCACAACTTTGAGTTCGGTCAGCTTGATCAGCAGGTCGCCGATGTCCTGCGTGTTGGCACCGTAGCCGTTGCGCTGCTCGACCACCCAGCGTTTGTCCTTGATCACCAGTTGCACGCTGCCCTTGCCGTCGGTCAGCTTGATTTGCGCGATGTCGCTGACGGCGAGTTTTTCGAACAGCTTGGCGCCGATCTTGGCATCGGATTTGCGCCACGCGGAGAGATCATTCCAGAACAGCAGCAGGCCGGCGCCGCCGAGTACCGCCACCAGCCCGAGCAGGATCAAAAAGGATTTGCGGTTCATTTGGCGGCCACCTTCCGTCTGCGCACCAGCGCCAGCACCACACCGAGGAGCACCACCAGCAGCGGCACCGTTGCGATGTTGATCAGCTTGGTCCAGAACTGCAGTTGTTCGCTTTCCTCACGCAGGTTCTTGCGCAGGTCCTTCAGATCGCGTTTGGTATCGGTCGTCTTCTTGCGGAAGTTGTCCACCTCGGTCTGCTGTTCCGGCGTCAGGATGGAACTCTGCGCACCACCGCGCTGTTTTTGCAGTGCCGTGAGTTTTTCCTGCGTCGTCTGCAGCGTGTCCTCGAGTTCCTTGATCTTGCCCAGGTAGTTCTGCTGCGCGCGCGATTCCATCTGCTGGATCACCGTCAGCGGCCGCGTGAAGGCGGCGCGGCTGCGCAGGCCCGACAGATCGAAATCGCTGGCGACCTGCTCGACGAGACTTTGTGCGAAGTTGAGGTTGCCGTTGCGCGGCACGATCACCTTCTGCCCGAACACCTCCTGCACCTCGACCGCCGCGTTGTCGGTCAGCATATCGACGTCGGACACCAGCACCACCGAATTGTCGGCAGCCGCTTCTTTCAGCGCCGTGTCGGCTTTGGCTTCGTCGGCCTTGGCCTCGCCTTTTTTCGGATCGTGCGGCGGCTCGTAGGGTTTCGGTTTGCCTTCGGGGAAGGCGGTCTTGAATTTGCCGGAAACGCGGATGGCCAGCGGATACGGCGTGCCATTGGGCTGGAAACCGCGCGTCGACGGCTCACCCGACAGCGTAGCGATGATCAGATCAGCCAGCATGACGTTGGGCGAGGTCTGCACCAGCACCGTCTGCGTCAGGCCCTCGGCCGGTTTGCCGGTAAAGATGCTGGCGAACGGCAGCAGCAACTGGCCGACGCGGCTGGTCACCACGTCGTCCTTGTTCAGCGCGTCCTGCGGCAGCGACAGCAGCGTCGGCAAAATGCGCGGACCGGCGCCGCTGGCGTAGGTCAGATCGGCGGCAACCTTGCCCATCTCCATGCCGTAGCCCCATTGTTTCAGCAGACGGAAAAACGTTGACTGCCCCGCCGCAGTGCCGCCCAGCGGGTTCTGCATGTCGGGCTGCTGGTCGAAATACGCAAACGAATCCATGAACGCAATCAGCTTGCCGCCGCGCAGGACAAACTGGTCGATGGCGAATTCCGTCGTTTCCTGAATGTCGCGGGGGTGTATGACCAGCAGCACCTTGATCTCGTCGGGGATCTTGTCGGTGTTGAGATCGATCTTCTTCACCGTGAAGAGGTTCTGCAGTTCGGTCATCAGCGTCCACGGCTCGGTGGGCTGCTGCTTTTTCATCGGGTTGAGCGGCTGACCCAACACCGGCAGCGCGCTCATCACACCGATCACCGGCTTGGTGGTCGAGGCCACGCGCGTGATCGCGCGCGTGATGTCGTATTCGAGCAGCTGTTCCCTGTCGGGTGCGAGTACCGGCAGTGCGGCCTTCTGGTCAAGGAAGGCGACCGACAGGCCGAGATAAAATTTTTCCTGCGTATTGGTGAGCTGGCCCTCGATGCCGTCGAGTGTGGCCGATTCCTCGGCATCCGAATCCGGTTCCGGATTGAGGCGCTCGATGACGACCTTGCCGCCGCCGGCGCGCGCAAATTCGCCGAGCAGATCTTCAACGCGTTTGCCAAAGGTCTTCAGCCCCACCGGCAGCGCGCTGTTGCCCTGCGAATAGTAATAACGGATTTTGACCGGCGCTTCGAGCTTGGCGAGGATCGCCTTGGTGCCCGGCGACAGCGTATAGACGCTGCCCTCGGTCAGGTCGGCGCGCAGGTTGAGCGAGCTGATGATGAAATTGGCCGCGATCAGGATGACGACCAGCGCCACCACGCCGCCGGCCGAGTAAAACAGATGTTCGAGATGTTTTTTATTCATGATCTGTTCCTATCCTGCGCGATGGCCGCGAATGACCACGCCCGTCGTAAACAGCGCGAAGCCCATCAATGAGGCAAAAAACATCACATCGCGCAAATCGATCACGCCGCGCTGGAAACTTTCAAAATGCGTCATCACACTGAACGAGGCGATGGTCTGCACCACCGCCGGATTGGCCCAGCGCACCAAGAGATCGGTCACCGGCGTGAAGCCGGCCAGAATCAGGAACAGGCACAGCATCACCGAAACGATGAAGCTGATGACCTGGTTGCGCGTCATCGCCGAGGTCATGCAGCTGATTGCCAGATAGGTGCCCGACAGCATCAGGCTGCCAACATAGCCGGCGAGAATGACACCGTTGTCCGGACTGCCCAGCCAGTTGACCGTGATCCACACCGGAAAGGTCAGCGCCAGCGCGATGCCGAGAAACAACCACGAGGCGAGGAACTTGCCGACAATCGCCTGCCAGGTCGTGATCGGCATGGTCAGCAGGAGTTCAAGCGTGCCCAGACGGCGTTCTTCGGACCACAGGCGCATGCCGGCGGCCGGCACCAGGAACAGGTACAGCCAGGGGTGCCAGGTGAAGAAGGACACCAGCGAGGCTTCGCCGCGTTCGAAGAAATTGCCGACCGTGAAAGTAAAAAATCCGGTCAGCAACAGAAAGATGACCAGAAACACGTACGCAACCGGCGAGGTGAAATACCCGCCGAGCTCGCGCTTCATGATGGCCTTGACGTTGTTCCACGCGTTCACTATGCGGCCCTCCGTACGGTATCGGGCAGCGTGATGCTGCGGAACACATCGTCCATGCGGCCCTCTTCGACGTGAATTTCGTCGAGCTTCCATTGCTCGCGCTGGGCCAGTTCGGCAACGCTGCCGACGAAGGTGGCGTTACCGCCGCGGTCGTTCGGGTAGGCGCGCACCACCGCCAGCCCCGCCGCTTCGGACAGAATTTCTGTGCGCGCGCTCAGCGCGGCGAGCTTTGCGGCAATCGCGGTGCCGGCAGTGCCGCGCACCGTCAGACGCACGGCGCCGGCGTTTTCAGCGCGCGCCTTCAATTCCTGCGGCGTGCCGTTGGCGACCACGCGGCCACGGTCGATAATGATCACGCGCGAACAGGCCGCTTCAACTTCTTCAAGAATGTGCGTCGAAAAAACGATCGCCTTTTTTTCACCCATGCGCTTGATGAGGCCGCGCACCTCGTGTTTCTGGTTCGGATCGAGACCATCGGTCGGCTCGTCGAGGATCAGAATGTCCGGGTCGTGAATGATCGATTGCGCCAGACAGGTGCGGTGCTTGTAACCCTTGGAGAGCGTGTCGATGGTCTGGTAGAGCACGCCTTCGAGCATGCAGGTCTCGACCGAACGATGGATCGCTTTTTTCTTGGCGTCGCCGGTCAGTCCGCGCAGGTCGGCGACGAACGCCAGAAAACCGAACACCGTCATGTCGGCATAACCCGGCGCGTTCTCGGGCAGATAACCGATCAGGCGCTTGGCTGGCAGCGGGTTTTCGACGATATCGAAACCGCCCACCGTGACGCGGCCCGAGGTCGGCGGATAAAAGCCGGTGATGATCCGCATCGTCGTCGATTTGCCCGCGCCGTTGGGCCCGAGAAACCCGAGCACCTCGCCGCGCTCGACACTGAAAGAAACGTCGTCAACCGCGCGCTTGGCGCCGAACGACTTCACCAGATTTTCAACTTTGATCATTATGGTCCTCCATCACGTCGGCCGGCTGCAGCCGGCGCGCGCGATTTTTTCGCTTGTATGGGGTTGCGCATGGGCCTTTCAAGACCCGCGCAACTATCGACCGCCGCTCTCGCCGGAGGTTCCCGTAAAGTCGGCTGCCCGTATACATCCTCGAAAAAAAGGCCTGCGCGAACGCAAGCCTTCAGTGCGGGCGCCATTATCGCAGGTTTCCCTGCGGGAGTGCAGTAACGGCGCGACTGGTGCCGGGTGCAGGAATCGAACCCGCGACCTTCGGTTTACAAAACCGCTGCTCTACCAACTGAGCTAACCCGGCGCGCGGCCGATTTTCGCATAGTCGCCGTTACAGGCGCCACACCCGCAGGCCGGCGCCTTCCAGCGCCCGGCGGTCTAGCGCCGACTTGATGTCGATCACGCAGGCGCCGGCAGACAGGCTGCCGGTGAGGACCGCCAGCGGCATGTCCAGATAATGGCGGTGCGGCACGGCCAGCACAATGGCGTCGGCCGGCGGCAGCGCGTCCCAGCCGGCCAGTTCGATGCCGTATTCATGCCGCGCATCGGCGGCATCGGCCAGCGGATCGTGCACCTGCACCTCGGCGCCGGCGGCGCGCAGCGCCGTGATGACATCGGCGACCTTGGAGTTGCGCAGATCGGGCACGTTTTCCTTGAAGGTCAGGCCCAGCACATTCACACGCGCGCCCTTGATGCTGCGCCCGCCTGCGGCGATCTGTTCGGCAGTTTTGTCGGCGATGTATTGCCCCATGCCGTCGTTGATACGGCGGCCGGCGAGGATCACCTGCGGGTGATAACCGAGCTTTTCCGCCTTGTAGGTCAGGTAATAGGGATCGACGCCGATGCAATGCCCGCCGACCAGCCCGGGCCGGAACGGCAGAAAATTCCATTTGGTGCCGGCCGCCTGCAACACTTCCTGCGTGTCGAGGCCCATGTGGCCGAACAGGATCGCCAGTTCGTTGATCAGCGCGATATTTAGATCGCGCTGGGTGTTCTCGATGACCTTGGCCGCCTCGGCGACGCGGATCGACGAAGCGGGAAAGACTCCGGCCTTGACGATGGCGCCATACAGCGCGGCGACTTTTTCCAGCGTCGCCGTATCGTCGCCAGAAACCACTTTGACGATGCGCGCGAGCGTGTGCTCGCGGTCGCCGGGGTTGATGCGCTCGGGCGAATAGCCGATGTGAAAATCCTCGCGCCAGCGCATCTTCGAGTGCTGCTCGAGCACGGGCACGCAGACTTCCTCGGTGGCACCGGGATAAACGGTGGATTCGTAGACGACAATCGCACCGCGTTTCATGTAATGCCCAACGATCTCGCTGGCGGAAACCAGTGGTGCAAAATCAGGCTGGCGCGCGTCATCAACCGGCGTCGGCACCGCGACCACGATGAAATCGGCCTCTTTCAGCAGCGCGGCATCAGCGGTCACCTGCAACTGGCGTGCCGCGCCGATCTCATCTGCCGACAGTTCACCGGTGCGGTCGTGTTGACGCGCGAGTTCATCGATCCGCGCCTGCGCGCGGTCATAGCCGATCGTGCGGCACACCTTGCCGAACTCGACAGCGAGCGGCAGGCCGACATATCCCAATCCGACTACGGCAACGGTCTGCATCTGACTTGTTCTCTCATGGGAATGGATACCCCGCTCACGACTGCGTGCCCCGGCCCGCGCGCGCAATGTACCAGCCGATCGCGGCGCGCATGCCGTCGGCGACTCGATGCGTCGGCGCATAACCGAGCAGGCTGCGCGCCTTGCCGATGTCGGCCTGGGAATAACGCACGTCGCCATCGCGGAAATCGCGGTACTGCGGCTTGTACGACTGCAGATGTTCGAACCGTTCGGCGAGCAGCACGCGGATCATTTCGAACAATCCGTTGAGTGTCGTGCGGTCGCCCAACGCGACGTTGTAGACGCGGTTCAACGCCGCCGGATCGGTGGCGGTGGCCGCCAGCAGGTTCGCCTGCAATACGTTCTCGACATAACAGAAATCGCGGAAGGTTTCGCCATCGCCGAATATTTCTACCGGCTGGTTGCTGATCATGCCGGCGATCCAGCGCGGAATCACCGCCGCATAGGCGCCGTTCGGGTCCTGGCGCGGGCCGAACACATTGAAATAGCGCAGACCCACGGTCTGCAGGCCGTAGCAGCGTGAAAACACATCCGCATAGAGTTCGTTGACATACTTGGTTACCGCATAGGGCGACAGCGGCCTGCCGATTTTCTCCTCGACCTTCGGCAGATCCGGATGATCGCCATAGGTCGAACTCGACGCCGCATAGGTAAAGCGTTTGACGCCGGCGTCGCGCGCCGCCACCAGCATGTTGAGAAAGCCCGTGACATTGCAGGCATTGGTCAGGATCGGATCTTTCAGCGAGCGCGGCACGCTGCCGAGCGCAGCGTGGTGCAGCACGTAATCGACGCCGGCACAGGCCGCATGACAATCATCGAGCGAACGGATGTCGGCTTCGACAAAGCGAAAGTTCGCCCATTGCGCCGGCGTGACCTGCGCGCGCACCTCGTCGAGATTGATGCGATGGCCGGTAAAAAAGTTATCGAGCCCGACCACCTTCTGGCCGAGTTTGAGCAGCGCCTCGAGCAGATTGGATCCGATGAAACCAGCCGCGCCGGTGATCAGCCAGGTCGCCGGTTTTGCCGACAACTCCGCGCGGACATCGTCGATGCGCGGCACGATTACGTGCGCCCCTGCAGATGACGGTCGAAAAACGCCATGAACAGATCGAAGGCCTGCTGCTGGATCGGTTCCGGCTGGTACGCGCCGTCGGGCTTGCGGTAGATGTAGGGATAACCGTGCGACGGATGATCGAAACTCACCAGGGTCGAATCCTTGCCGGCCTCCAGCATCCATTCATGCACGAGCTTGAAGATGCCCTGCAAGTGGTCCCGGTCGCGCGCCAGGTGCAGGATCGGCGTGTTGATACGGCGGATGCGCTCCATGGCGCGCGTCTTGTCGGCGTTTTTGCGCACGACTTCGATGTCCTGATACTGGATTTCGGTGCCCTTGCGCGGCGCCGCCGGCCCGGTATCAACGCTGATGAATTCGTGTGAAGCGCCTTCGATTGCCACACCGGCCGCGAAATCCATCTCGGCCGCCACTTTCAAGATCATCTCGCCGCTGTGACTGACGCCGATGGCGCCGATCGCGTCGGGATTCACATAAGGCAGGGTGCGCAGGTATTTGAAGATCGCAATCAAATCGTCGGAGTCGAGCGTCGGCGACGATTTGAGCGTGCGCCGCGCCCCACCGCTGACGTCATCCGGCAGATTTTCCGCGCGTGCGATGGTTTCGTACAGATGCGGCACTTCGTTTCGATAGTTGATGTAAACCACGACATAACCGCGCTTGATCATTTCGTCCTGCATGGACGCCAGCAGATCAACCTGCGCTTCCAGATGCAGCACGCCGCCCTTGCCGTCGCCACGCCCCATCGTGATCACCGGGAACGGGCCGTCGCCGGCCGGCTTACGGATCGCAATTGGCACATAGATTTCGTCGCGCGTCAGCACGAAGCTCAGTTCCAGCGGAATCGACGAACCGCGCACCGGGCGCATGATGCTGTAGCCGTGCGGCGGCAGTTCGTTGGCAATCGGAGCGCTCATCCGGCGGTTCCTTTCACGGCACCACGTCTTCGGTAAACCATTCGGTCGGCAGTTCATGCCCGTGCCCCGCCGCGCGCGCCTTGCGGTAGAACGCCTCGCCGACAGCGGCGAATTGCAGCCCCAGCCCCGGCAGATTGACGAAGACGGTTTTCTGTTCAGCCGATGCTCGCCCCGTCGCCTTGCCGGCAACCAGTTCGGCCAGCGTCGGTGCCGCCGCTACATCGAAGCCTTCAATCGTATGCCGGTTCTTCGGCAATACCACGCCCGCCGTCTTGCTGACGTTTTCGTGCACGACGCGGTCGTTCACCGCGGCAACGTTGGCATGCAGGACGACGCCGGGTTCAAGTTCGGGCCCGCGTATGGTGCCGACGTGCATGCCGGGCTCGACCCAGCGCTCCATGAACACATGCTGCGAGGCGTTGGTCGCGCACAAGACGATACCGGCGCCACGCACCGCCTCTTCCGGCGTCGCCACGGCGCGCAGCTTGACGCCGACCGACTCGCCCATTTCGCGGCAGAATGCTTCGCGTTTTTCGCGCGTCGGACTGTAGCAGCGGATTTCATCGAGTTTACGCAGCGCGGCGATCGCCATGACGTGACCGCCGGCCTGCCAGCCGGCGCCGATCACCGCCACCGTCGTTGCATCCTCGCGCGCGAGATAACGCGCCGCCAGCGCCGAGGTGGCGCCAACGCGCATGCGCTGCAAAATACCGTCCGGAAAAATCGCCAGCGGCTCGCCGGTCTCGATGCTGAACAGCAACACCAGCCCGGTGTAACGATTGCCAGGCGCGAGCGGCAGTTTGACCTGGCGCTTGTTGGTGAAAGAAAGGATATCGGAATTGATCCTCACCACGCCAATGCCGGTGCTTTGCACAACACCACCCATCATTTTCAGCGAATAAACGGTGTCGGCGCGCGACGTCGTCGTCACCGCATCGGAACGCGCGGCGTTGGCGGCGCGCCCTTCGGCGAAGTCGCCGTAGACCTGTTCGAGTGCGGCGATGCAATCGCCCATCGTCAGCAGTTTTTCAACGTCTTCGTTCGACAGTATCAGCATGATGGTGGCGGCCGGTGAATTTTTCTGCGCGCATGGCGCGATTTCTTTGCCCGGGGTTGACGGATTTTGATTGCCGATTTTAGCACCCGTCTTCACTGCACGGCACGCGCCAAACGCCGGCGCGCTCTTTACACGCTCTTTACATCAACGCAGGCGCCCCGTATCGTTGCGGCTCCCGTTCGCAAGCGATCGTCCTCCGCATCCGCCATCCCATGAATTTTCCGCATCTGCTTCGTCGCTGCATTGCCGTGATCACAGGCGCCTCGTTTTGCACAGGCGGCGCACTGGCGGCCTTTCCCGAAAAGCCCATCCGCATGATCGTCATTTCATCGGCCGGCGGCAGCACCGACATGGTGGCGCGTGCAGTCGGCCGCGCGCTCGGCGACGGTCTTGGCCAGCCGGTTGTGCTCGATAACCGGCCCGGCGGCGGTGGCGTCATCGCCGCCGATCTCACGGCGAAAGCGCGCCCTGACGGTTATACGATCCTGATGGCAAATACCGCGCATACCGTGCAACCAAGCCTGCACGCCAAACTGCCGTATGACCCGATCAAAGACTTCGCCCCCATCAGTCTGGTCGCGCTGACGCACAGCGTGCTGCTGGTGCATCCGTCGCTGGCGGTCAAAAACGTGCGCGAACTGATCGATTACGCCAAAGCCAATCCGGGCAAGCTCAATTACTCGTCGGGCACCAACGGTTCATCAGCGCACATCGGCGGCGAGCTGCTAAAGCTGATGGGCGGCATCGATATGGTGCGCGTGCCCTACAAAGGCACGGCCGAAAATCTCAATGCGCTGCTCGCCAACGAAGTGCAGGTCAGTTTCGTCACGCTGCCCGCCGCCCTGCCGCTGCTCAGCGCCGGGCGTTTGCGTGCGATCGGTATCGGCGGTCCGCGCCGCGCCACGCGCCTGCCCGAAGTGCCGACCGTGGCAGAGACACTGCCCGGTTATGACATCGGCACCTGGCACGGTGTGCTGGCACCGGCCGGCACACCAGTAGCCATCGTTGCGCGCATGAGCGCCGAACTGGCGAAAATGGCGAAAAATCCCGAGGCGCGCGATCAGGCCGCCGCGCAGGGCCTCGAACTCATCGGCAGCACGCCGCAGGAACTCGACGTCTATCTGCGCAACCAGATGGCGAAGTTCGCCCGTGTCGTCAAAGCCACCGGCATGCGCCTCGATTAACCACCCGTTTTCAGGAAACCCGTTTTATGCTCATCACCGACGCGCAAGTACACCTGTGGGGCGCCGATACGCCGGAACGCCCGTGGCCCAAGCGCAACACGCCGCACCGTCCCGAACCGCTCGGCAAGGATGAAATGCTCGCCGCCATGGATGCGGCCGGTGTCGAGCGCGTGGTCGTCGTGCCGCCGGGGTGGGAGGGTGACCGCAATGATGTCGCACTCGCTGCTGCGCAGGCGCATCCGCAACGCTTCGCCGTCATGGGCCGCCTCGACCCGGAAGCAGCGGACGCGTTTGCACAACTCGCCACCTGGCGCGCACAGCCCGGCATGCTCGGCATCCGGCTGACCTTTCACACGCAATGGACGGTGCCGCTGCTGACCAATGGCAAGCTCGATAAATTCTGGCCGGCGGCCGAACGCGCCGGCGTGCCCCTGATGGTGCTACTGCCGCACAAACTGATCCCCGTGCTCGAACCGGTCATCGCGCGCCATCCCGGGTTGCGCTTTGCCATGGACCATCTGTCGGTGCCGACCAAAACGCGCGGCAGAGAGTCATTCGAAGGTCTCGATCATCTGCTCGCACTGGCGAAGTATCCGAATGTCGCGGCAAAAGCGACCGGCCAGCCGAGCTATTCAACTGAAGAGTACCCGTATCGCGACCTGCATGCGCATCTGCGCCGCGTTTACGACGCGTTCGGCCCGCAGCGCATGTTCTGGGGCACCGACTACTCGCGTCTGCCCTGCACTTATCGCCAGTCGATCACGCTGTTCACCGAGGAGCTGCCGTGGCTCAGCGCCGAAGACAAGAACTGGATCATGGGGCGCGGCATCTGCGAATGGCTGGGCTGGCCGCTGCCGCCGGTCAGTCAATAAATCCAGGCGGGCGGGCTGCTCGCGCTGCAGATTGGCGGCCCTAGGCCAGCGGCGCGAGCTGCTGCGGCAACGGGATCAGCGGCATCGGATTGGCACCCGGCACCGCGGTGCGCGCCACATTCATGATCATCGCGTTGGTGGCGTAGTAACCGACGACCCCGATGAGATCGATCACGCCGCCCTCGCCGAACTGCGCGACGGCGCGCGCATAGGTTTCGTCGCTGACGCTTTTGTTGGCGTAGAGCTCGGTGATGAAATCGTAGACCACCGCTTCGTCGTCCCGCATGCGCGCCGGACGACGGCCCTCGGCGATCGCATCGATGACCGACTGCTCCATACCCGCCTTTTGCGCGTAAGGCACATGGCCGTTCCATTCGTACTGGTTGCACCAGTGCCGGGTGGCCAGCATGCCGGCGAGCCGGTTAAGACGTTTGTCGAGTCCGCATTTGAAGCGCACGTACTGGCCGACCTTCTGCATGCAATCGGCAAGTTCCGGACTGCGCAGCATCGCCCCGAATGGCCCGCGCACCGAACCGCGCGAGGCCGACAGTTCGGCCGCGACTTTTTTCTGCGCGTCGTTGAGTTGTTCGGGTGCGATGGGCGGCATGCGCTCGGGCAGTACCGTGTAATGCATCGTTGCGGCAGATGTAGTGTATTTGCCGGTGGCTGACATGTGTCACTCCATTGAATCGATCCGTTAATAAATGCGGCATCCTTGCCGCATTTATCGCAGGTTTCGATCAACTGCGCAAAGCCGACCCGCCGCACCAGCGAACACCGGTCGAACCAGTGCAACCGCGGCTGCCGGCTATTTTGTTTCCGGCTGCAGCCACATCATTGCGTGGAAATCGCCGAACGCATAGTAGACGCTCAGGAACGGCGGACGAATCGCCAATGCCGCCGCCAATACCGCCGGCGGATCGTTGCCGTCGAGCGTGCGGCCCAGCAGGTCGAGCGCCTTCGTCTCCGCCTCGACCATGCCCGCCAAGGCGCTGCGCTGGGCCGTCGTCAGGTGGAAATACGCGGCAGGCCCGGCGGCGGGCAGGCGCCCCCATGTCTCGCGCGCCGCCGGATAAAGCGCGCGTATCCGGTCGACCGCCCCGGCGTTTGCATCCTGGTCCCTGGCGGCGGTGACGATGCCATCCATCACCGCGCGGAATGCAATCAGGTGATCCGCGTAATAGTCGTCGATGCCATTGCGCTGGTGCAGACCGGCAAAAAGTGTCGCCACGCGCTCAAGCGGCGCGCGCACAAGATCGGGGAAGCGCCCGCCGTCGAGTATCGCATCGGCTTCGCGGATCAGCGCGTCAATGCGGTCGAAGTCGGCGCGCCAGCCGGCGTCCGCTGTCTTGTCGCCGTAGTGGCGCCCCTTGAATCCATACCATTCGCGCTGCAAGACCGGGATCGCCTTCGCGGCAAGATCCAGCCTGCCCTCGACGGTCAGCGCCCACACCGGAATCAGCGCGCGATCGATGGCAGCCATCTCAGCGCGCATATCGGCCACCGCACCGGCGACCGCGGCGCTCCAGACCATCAACGTCAGAAAAAACAGGATTCTTTTCATGATCGAACCCTCCATGCCCGTTAACCAGCCGGGGCGCGGGGGAATTCGCTTCGGCACGGACTCGCCCGCGCTCGGTACACCTTCAATTTGATGATGGGCGCGTGCGCGGCAACGACTGTTGATGCAGGTCAACCACAGCCCCGCGGGACTGACGGGGCCTTGCGCCACCGCAAACGACAACGGGTTATTTGACGATTTGGAGGCGGGGCTTGCCGGCCGGCGGGGTGGCCGGCGGCGTCGGTTCCGGATCCGGGGTCGCCGTTTCATCCGGCGCAACGGCAGGCTCTGGCGGGAAAAACAGGCCTTGATTATTTTCGCGCGCCGAGATGCCAATGACCGCCGGAAGCGGGATCGAGCACTCGCGCGAAACGCCGTTGAAGCGCGCCGAAAACTGCACGACGTCCTCGGCGATGGTCAGGTGGTGCGTGGCGTCCGGACTGATGTTGAGAACGATCTCGCCGTTCTTCACGTATTCGAGCGGCACGCGCGTTTCGGCATCCACCTTGACCGACAGATAAGGCGTAAAGCCGCTGTCGACACACCACTCGAATATCGCGCGTATCAGATACGGCTTGGTCGATCGTTCCCGGGCCATGACCGCACGCTTACTTGCGCATGACCTTTTCGGAGGCCGTCAGCGAATCGATATAGGCGGGGCGGCTGAACAGGCGTTCGGCGTATTTCATCAGCGGTGCGGCCGCCTTCGGCAGCTGGATGTCGTAGTAATCAAGACGCCACAGCAACGGCACGATGGCGACGTCGAGCATCGAAAAATCCTCGCCCAGCATGTGCTTTTGTTTCGCGAACACCGGCGCAATCTGCGTCAGGCCGTCACGGATCGCCGCGCGCGCCTTGTCGGCGTTGCGCTGGTTGCCCTTTTCCAGCGTTTCGACGTGCGAGAACAGCTCGCGCTCGAAACGGAACAGAAAGAGCCGCGCACGCGCGCGCATCACCGGATCGGCCGGCATCAGCTGCGGGTGCGGAAAGCGGTCGTCGATGTATTCGTTGATGATGTTCGACTCGTACAGAATCAGATCGCGCTCGACCAGCACCGGCACCTGATTGTACGGGTTCATCACCGCCAGGTCTTCGGGCTTGTTGTGCAGATCGACGTCGACAATCTGGAAATCCATGCCCTTTTCGTAGAGCACGTTGCGGCAGCGCTGGCTGAAGGGGCAGGTGGTGCCTGAGTACAAAGTCATCATGATGGGGCGCCTTGATTTATCGCGTAGTCATTGTTGATCGAAAAAGGCGACGATGCGGCACGCGGTTCACACCGCACGCCGCCCGCGCCGCTACGCAGATTAGTGCACGTCTTTCCAGTACGCTTTTTTCAGCGCGAACGCAAAAATGAACAGCAGGCCGAGGACCAGCAGCGCATAGATGCCGATCTGACGGCGGTGCAGGCGTGCCGGCTCACCCATGTAGTTCAGGTAATTCACCAGATCGACCACTGCCTTGTCGTATTCGACGCCGGACATCGTGCCCTTGCCCGGCACGATGCTGTTCAGGACATAATGCGTCGTCGTTTTGCCGTCGCTGCCGCTTTCATTGACCTTGTCCAGACGCGCCAGGGTCTTTGCAGCGATGAAAGCGGCTTCCGCTTCTTCATGCCGTTCGAACACTTTCTTCTCGAGCGTGTTCTGGCCGGACAACTGCCAGAGCACATGCGGCATGCCGACGTTCTCGAACACCAGGTTGTTCCAGCCCGTGGGCCGGCCGCTGTCGCGGTAAAAACCGCGCAGATAGTTGTAGACCCAGTCGGCACCGCTGCCGGCCCCCGAGCTGCGCGAGCGCGTGATCACGGTGAGGTCCGGCGGCGGCGCGCCGAACCATTCCTTGGCGTCCTTCTTGTCCATCGCTACCTGCATGAGTTCGCCGACCTTGACGCCAGTGAAGATGAGGTTGTCGCGAATCTGCTGCTCGGTCAGGCCGATGTCCCGCAGCCGGTTGTAACGCATATAACCGGCGCTGTGACAGTTCAGGCAGTAGTTGACGAACAGCTTGGCGCCGTTCTGCAAGGACGCCACGTCATGCGAATTGATCGGCGCGGTCTGCAGGCGCATGCCTTCATTCGCCTGCGCCGCCGCCGGCAGCAGCAGTGCGGCCAGCGCCGCCGATCGCAGAAAACGGAATACCGATGGGCTTACCATGTGACTCTCCCCGGCTCGGGTTTGCATTTGTCGATCTTCGAGTACCAGGGCATCAGGACGAAGAACAGGAAATAGATCGCGGTGCAGAAGCGCGCCGCCACCGTCGCACGGTCCGCATTGCCCAGCCATGTGCCGAACTGGCCCCAGACGTTGGTCGGTTCGGTGCCGAGATAGCCGAGGATCAGGAAGACGACAACGAAGATCGTCAGCGCGGCGCGGAACAGCGGCCCCTTGTAGCGGATCGATTTCACCGGGCTGCGATCCAGCCACGGCAGCAGGAAGAAAATCAGCGTTGACACGCCCATCGCGATCACACCCGGGAACTGCGAACTGAACATCGGCGGCACCGCGCGCAGGATCGAGTAGAACGGCGTGAAGTACCACACCGGCGCGATATGCGGGGGCGTCTTCAGCGGATCGGCGGGAATGAAGTTGTTGTACTCCAGAAAGTAACCGCCGCCCTCGGGCAGGAAGAACATGATGATGCTGAAGACCATCAGGAAGACAACCACGCCGAGCGTGTCCTTCACCGTGTAATACGGATGAAAGGGAATACCGTCTACCGGATGACCGTCTGCACCTTTGTTCGCCTTGATTTCGACGCCGTCCGGGTTGTTCGAGCCGACTTCATGCAACGCGAGAATGTGCGCAGCCACCAGCCCCAGCAGCACCAGCGGTATGGCGATGACATGGAAGGCGAAGAAGCGGTTCAGCGTCGCATCGGAAACAACGAAATCGCCGCGTATCCATTCCGACAGATCCGGTCCGATGATAGGCACCGACGCAAACAGGTTGATGATCACCTGCGCGCCCCAGTACGACATCTGGCCCCACGGCAGGAGGTAGCCGAAAAACGCTTCGGCCATCAGGCAGAGGTAAATCAGCATGCCGAAAATCCACACCAGCTCGCGCGGTTTGCGGTACGAGCCGTACATGAGGCCGCGGAACATATGCAGGTAGACGCAGATGAAAAACGCCGAGGCGCCGGTCGAATGCATGTAGCGGATGATCCAGCCGCCCCAGACGTCGCGCATGATGTACTCGACCGAGGCAAACGCTTGCGTCGCATCGGGTTTGTAGTTCATGGTGAGGAAAATGCCGGTGACAATTTGCAGCACCAGCACGAACATGGCCAGCGAACCGAAGTAGTACCAGAAGTTGAAATTCTTCGGCGCGTAGTATTCGGCGAGATGGTCACGCCAGCTCGACATCAGCGGAAAACGCTGGTCGACCCAGGTGAGCAATCCGCTGGCGACGCCGTTCAACGGCCCCGCACAGGTGATGGTGACGGGTTGTTTTTCTGCCGCAGCCATTTTTACGCCCCCTTGCTGTCGTCGCCGATGATGACCTTGCCGTCACCAACGAATTTATACGGCGGCACCTTCAGATTCACCGGCGCCGGCGAACCCGCGAAGACGCGTCCCGCGAAGTCGAACTTCGAACCGTGGCACGGGCAGAAGAAACCGCCGTTCCACTCCATGCCCATCTCGCCCCTGGCTTCCACCGATTTGAATTGCGGCGAGCAGCCGAGGTGCGAACAGACGCCCTCGATGACGGCGATCTCGGGTTTGATCGAGCGGTATTCGTTCTTCGCGTATTCGGGTTGCAGCGGCTCGTTCGACTTCGGATCCGAGACCTTGGCATCGCTCTTGGTAATGCCTTCGAGCATTTCCTTGGTGCGGCTGACAATCCACACCGGTTTGCCGCGCCATTCGACGATTTTCATTTCACCCGGCTCGAGCTTGGAAATATCAACCTCGACCGGTGCGCCTGCTGCCTTCGCACGTTCCGACGGCAACATGCTGCCCGCAAACGGTAGCGCCGTTGCCGCCGCCGCGATACCGCCAACGACACCTGTAGCGCCGATCAAAAACCCGCGCTTGCCCTTATCGACGTCCTGATCCGACATGGAAATTCCCCACTGACGATTTGGAAGAAAAGCGGCATTTTAGCGAAAGTCGCGCCAAAACTTAAGAAAAACTTGAAAAAAACCTATCCGCTCAGGGTATTACACCGGCTTTTCGGGGCGTTTTCCAGCCCGCTCAGACCGGATTTTCGAGGTCGATGAAGCGGTGCGCGAGGCCGAAACGGGCGGCCAGATGTTCGCCCAGGGCGCGTATGCCGTAGCGCTCCGTCGCATGGTGACCGGCGGCGATGAAGGCGACATCGGCTTCGCGCGCGAGATGCACGGTTTGTTCGGAAATTTCGCCGCTGATGTAGGCGTCTGCGCCGAGGCACACGGCGTCTTCAAGGTAACCCTGGGCAGCGCCCGTGCACCACGCAACGCGGCGCACCACGCGGTCGGCACGGCCGATCACCTGCGGCGCGCGGCCGAGGCGATCGTGCACTCGCTGCGCAAGCGCGCCCAGCGCAAGCGGCGTCTCAAACGCGCCGTGCATTGCAACGTCCTGCTCGCAAAAACGCCCTTCCACCGGCAGATCGAGCACGCGGGCGAGTTGCGCGTTGTTGCCGACCTCGGCGTGCGCATCGAGCGGCAGGTGGTAGGCGAACAGATTGATGTCCTGCGCCAGCAACAGGGCGAGACGCGCGCGGCGCGTGCCCGTCACCCGCGGCTCCTCGCCGCGCCAGAAATAACCATGATGCACGAATACCGCATCGGCGCCGTGTTCACGCGCCGCATTGAGCAGATCGAGTGATGCGCTGACCCCCGACACGATGGAGCGGATCTCGACGCGCCCTTCCACCTGCAGCCCGTTTGGGCAATAATCGCGGAAACGGCCCACCTCGAGATACTGATTCAGATAGTTTTCGAGTTCAGCGCGCTGCATTGAGTGCCCGCAAAAAATTGGTTTGAGCGGTCATTCTAACCTGACGTCACACCCTGATCATGCGCAGACTCTGGCTCATATTCGCCCAATCCACCACCATCGGTCTGGCGGTGCTGTTCGTCGTCTCGACCCTGCGGCCGGACTTGCTGGCCTGGGGCGGCCGCCAGGGCGTCGATGTGGTCACCACGCGCGAGGCTGCACCGGCGTCTTCCGGGCAGCGCCTGATGTCGTTCAGCGATGCCGTGCGCAAAGCGACCCCCGCGGTGGTGAACATTTTCACCAGCAAGGAAACCAAGGTGCCGCGTCATCCCTTCATGGATGACCCGATGTTCCGTTATTTTTTCGGCAACCAGTTCGACGCGCAAACGCGGCGCTCGTCGAGCCTCGGCTCCGGTGTCATCGTCAGCGACAAGGGTTACGTGCTGACCAATCACCACGTCATCGAGGCCGCCGATGAAATTGAAATCGCGCTGTCCGACACGCGGCGCAGCAAGGCGCGGGTTGTCGGCACCGATCCGGAAACCGATCTCGCGGTGTTGAAAATCGATTTGAAAAATGTGCCGTCGATCACCTTCGCGTCTTCCGATCAGGCGCGCGTCGGCGACATCGTGCTGGCGATCGGCAACCCCTACGGCGTCGGCCAGACCGTCACCTTCGGCATCGTCAGCGCGCTCGGCCGCCACCTCGGCATCAGCACCTTCGAAAACTCCATCCAGACCGACGCGGCGATCAATCCCGGCAATTCCGGCGGCGCGCTGATCGATGCGAATGGCAATCTCATCGGCATCAACAGCGCCATCTATTCGCGCACCGGCGGCTCACAGGGCATCGGCTTTGCGATTCCGTCGAGCCTCGCCAAACTGGTGATGGAACAGATCATCGAGAATGGCGTCGTCACGCGCGGCTGGGTCGGCATCGGCGTGCAGGACATCACGCCCGAGCTCGCCGAATCGCTGAAGCTGGCGAAAACCAGCGGCGCCCTGATCACCGAAGTGGTTGCCGGCGGCCCGGCTGACAAGGCCGGCGTCAAACCCGGCGACGTGCTGGTCAGCGTTGCCGACAAGAACGTCGGCGACTACGCCAGCACGCTCGAAGCGATTGCCGCGCTCAAGCCGAAAACATCGGCAACGCTGAAAATCCAGCGCGACGGCAAGGACATGAATTTCACGGTGAACGTCGGCTTGCGGCCCAAACCGCGCCGCGAAGAACCGCCGCAATAAGCGGCGCGGTGATCAGTCCGGCTTCGGCGTCGAGTCGGTCGCCGGCTCGGTCGTTTCTGCCGCGGCTTTTTGCGCCTGCACACCCAGCACGCGGGCGGCGATGATGCCCAGCTCGTAGAGCAGCCACAACGGAAATGCCAAGAGCAGTTGCGAAACAACGTCCGGCGGCGTCAACACCGCGGCGACCACAAATGCGCCGACGATCACGTAAGGCCGCGCCTCGGTCAATTGCGCGACGGTAACGACGCCCATGCGCACCAGCAGGATCACGGCGACCGGGATTTCGAAGGTCACGCCGAACACCACGAACATGCCGAGCACGAAGCTGAAATATTTGTCGATGTCGGTCATCCATGCCACGCCGTCGGGCGCGAATGACGCCAGCACCTTAAACGCGAGCGGAAAGACGACAAAGTAAGCGAACGACATGCCGGCCAGAAACAACACCGAACTGGTGAAGACCAGCGGCAACACGAGACGTTTTTCGTGGGCGTAGAGGCCGGGCGCAACGAAGGCCCACATCTGGTAGAGCAGGTACGGCATGACGATCATCACCGCCACCAGCGCGGTGACCTTGAGCGGCACCAGAAACACGCCAACGACGTCGGTGGCGATCATCTGTCCGCCGGCCGGCAACACCGCCAGCAGCGGCTGCGCCAGCAGCGTATACAAATCCTTCGCCCACGGAAACAGGCACAGGAACACAATCGTCACCGCGAGCAGGCCGCGCAACAGGCGGTCGCGCAACTCGATCAGGTGGGAGATGAAAGTGTCCTGGGTCATGATTGCGCCGGTGCGCGGTTACGCGTCATGCCTGCTTCTGCACGGCCGCCGGCGGCGCCGCTTCCAGCCCGAGTTCAAGCTGCGGTTTGACCACGGCAGCATCGGCGGGCGGCGCTTCGACCGCGGGCGCGGGCACTACCGCGGCGACGGGTGTTTCTGCCGGCGCCGGTTCCGCCAGTGCGGGCGTTTCGACCGGTTCGGCAAGTGCCGCCGAGGCGTCGGCGGCAACCTTGTTCAATTCGGATTCAGTGCTGCTGATTTGCGTGGTGACACTGGTTTCAATCGCGCGCGCGGCGTCTTCCACGGTGGCCTGCAGTTTGCGCAGCTCTTCGAGTTCCATTTCGCGCGAGATGTCGGATTTGACGTCGTTGACGTAACGCTGCATGCGGCCGAACAAATGGCCCAGCGTGCGCGCGACCTTGGGCAGGCGTTCGGGGCCGATCACGATCAACGCGACCACCGCGACGACCAGCATCTCGGAAAATCCGATATCAAACATGCGCTGTGCTGTGCCGAGTAAAGAGGGTGGGAATGGCTGGAACAGGCGGACGGGCGGCCCGCCTCAGGCGGTTCGCCTTACGACTTCGATGTCGTTTCCTTCTTCACTTCGCCCTCGATGGTTTGACCCGTCGAGGTCGCGGCAATTTCCGCCTTGGCCTGGGCGGCGGCCTCATCGCCGGATTTCATGCCATCCTTGAAGCCCTTCACCGCGCCGCCGAGATCGGTGCCGAGGTTGCGCAACTTCTTGGTGCCGAAAATCAGCACGACCACGACCAACACGATCAGCCAGTGCCAAATGCTCAGTGAACCCATGTCTAGCTCCTATTGCAATTCGAATTCGCGCGTTATTTGCGGGCGGCTTTTTCGTCGATGCCCGAAATGCCTTCGCGGCGCTGCAGTTCGGCCAGCACGTCGTCGCTGTTCAGGCCATGCCACGCCAGCAAAACCATGCTGTGAAACCACAAATCGGCCATTTCGCGCACCACATGCAGTTTATCACCGTCCTTGGACGCCAGCAGCGTTTCGGTGGATTCCTCCGCGACCTTGCGCAGCACCGCATCGTGGCCCTTGGCGAACAGGCTCGCCACGTAGGAGCTTTTCGCCTCGGCGCCGCGACGCGCAGCGATGGTTTCCGACAAACGGCGCAGAATTTCAGTGTCGATCATTTGTAGATCTCCCGCGGATCTTTCAATACCGCGTCCTTTTCAACCCATTTGTCGCCGGCCAGCTCACGATAAAAGCAGCTTTCCCGGCCGGTGTGGCAGGCGATCCCGCCGTCCTGCGCGATGGCCAGCAGAATAACATCGGCGTCGCAATCGATGCGGATGCTCTTCACCTTCTGCACATGGCCCGACTCCTCGCCCTTGTGCCAGAGCTTGCCGCGCGAACGCGACCAGTAATGCGCCTCGCCGGTTTCCCGCGTTTTCTGCAGCGCCTCGCGGTTCATCCACGCGAACATCAGCACGCGGCCGCTCGCCGCGTCCTGCGCGATCGCCGGTGCCAGCCCTTCCGCCGTCCACTGTATTGTTTCAAGCCATTGCGCGGTCATGACAAATCTCGATTAACAGGCATGAGGATACCGCATTAAGACATCACAAGTCAGCGTCAGCCACCGTCCATCAGCGGTATTGTGCAGGATTGCGGGCCGGATTTTGGATTGCGTCAGTCTTGGGACATAATCGTATAAAAGTTGTCGGGTCAATCTGTACCAAAACGCTAAGGCTCGCTCAATGACTGCCTACATCAATCAAATCCTCATCGACGGCGAACAGGTTATCTATCAGGCTCGACTTAGCCTATGGTCCCAGTTCGTCCTTATACTTTTGGGCTTGGTTCTGCTACCGCTGTTCGGTTTTGGCTTGATCCTGTTCCTGTGGGCCTGGTTAATTTGCAAGACGACGGAGCTGGCAATTACAAATAAACGAATTATTTCGAAGAGCGGAATTATTAAGCGGACCACGATGGAACTCCGTCTGGACAAAATCGAAAGCATCAAAGTCGATCAAGGTGTTCTGGGCCGGATGCTTAACTACGGAGCCATTACCATCTCAGGCACTGGTGGCGACAAAACACCGATTGAAAGCATTGCAGATCCGCTACATTTTCAGAAGTACTTCATGAGTGCGGTGGACAAGGGGAATGGCTGAAATGTCCGGTCGTTTGGGTTGGGACTTTTGCGGATAAGTTTGGGAGACGGACGTAATGGCAGAACCGAGTCGCATCAAGGAAATCCCGGAAAACGAAATGACCACCGAGCAGCAGAAGGTGTTCGCCGACCTGCTGGCCGGGCGCGGCAAGCTGTTGGCGCCCTACAAGATCTGGATCCAGTCGCCGCGGCTGGCGGCGGCGCTCGAAACCATCGGCACTTTTCTTAACAAGAAGGGTTCGCTGTGCGAGCGCGAGGTCGAGCTCATCATCTGCATCATCGCCAACCACTGGAAAAGCGAATATGTGTGGTCGGCGCATGTGAACATCTGCCTGAAACTCGGTTATCCGCAGAGCGTGTTTGCCGACATGCGCGCGGGCAAGACGCCAGCCTTCGACAACGAGCGCGAGCGCGCGATTTTCGATTTGGCGGCGATTGCGATGGCGCCGGGTGCGGGCTCCGATGAGGCGTACAACCGCGCCGAACAACTGCTCGGCCGCAACGGCATCGCCGAAGTGCTGGGCCTCTTGGGTTATTACAGTTCGGTGGCGATGGGGATGAAGCTGCACCGCGTGCCGGTGCGCGTACCCGCGCCTGCGTAGAGCCGCAGTGCGTAGGGTGCGCATCGCGCACCGTCCACGTCCTGTCGCGTGCGCGGTGCGCACCCTACACGCGCCATTCCGCTCCGGAATCTCAAGCCAATCCAGAATGAGGGTATACGAGGTCTATTGATTGCGAAGCAGGCGACTAGAGTCGCACTTCAATGCCGCGTGAGGCCATCAACTGCTTGGCCTGCTGCACGGTGAATTCGCCGTAGTGAAAAATGCTCGCCGCGAGTACGGCGTCGGCGTGGCCGAGTGAAATGCCGTCGGCCAGATGTTCGAGATTGCCGACACCGCCGCTGGCAATCACCGGGATATCGAGCGCGTCGGAAAATGCGCGCGTCAGTTCGAGATCAAAGCCGATGCGTGTGCCGTCGCGGTCCATGCTGGTGAGCAGAATTTCGCCCGCACCCAGCCGCTGCAATTCAAGGCCCCACTCGATCGCATCGCGGCCGGTCGGTTTGCGACCGCCGTGCGTGAAGACTTCCCAGCGCGGCGCGCCCTCGCCCGGCATGCGCCGCGCATCGACAGCACCGACGATGCATTGCGCGCCGTAACGCGCGCTCGCATCAGCCACCAGTTGCGGGTTCTGCACGGCAGCGGTGTTGATGCTGACCTTGTCGGCGCCGGCATTCAACAGCCGCCGCACATCGGCCACTGCGCGCACGCCGCCGCCAACGGTCAGCGGAATAAACACCTGCGCCGCCACCGCTTCGATGATGGGCAGAATTAGATCGCGTTCGTCGCTGCTGGCGGTGATGTCGAGAAAGGTGAGTTCGTCGGCGCCCTGCTCGTCATAACGCGCCGCGACTTCGACCGGATCACCGGCGTCGCGCAGGCCGACGAAATTGACGCCCTTGACCACGCGGCCGGCTTTGACGTCGAGACAAGGAATGATGCGTTTGGCCAGCATGCAGGAATAAGGAATAAGGAATAAGGTAGAGCTGCCGGTTTGCTCAATCCTCAATCCTGCTTTCCGATTCTCAATCCTATTTTTTCTTTGCGGACAGTTTGTCGGCGAGCTTTTGCGCAGCGGCAAAATCGAGCGTGCCCTGATAGACGGCGCGGCCGGTGATCGCGCCCATGATGCCTTCGGATTCGACCTTGCACAGCGCCGTGACGTCATCGAGATTGGCGACGCCGCCGCTGGCGATGATCGGCATGGTCAGATGTTTGGCCAGTGCCACTGTCGCTTCGATATTCACACCGGTGAGCATGCCGTCGCGACCGATGTCGGTGTAGATCAGCGCTTCGGCG
>JANXSE010000082.1 GCA_025356695.1 Betaproteobacteria bacterium | reverse complement strand
CCGATGGTCAGCGCGATCCACAGCCACTCCGGTGCCACCAACGCGCCCGCTCAGCCGCGGCCGACGAAGGGCATCTTGGTCGCCATGATGGTCATGAACTGGATGTTCACATCGAGCGGCAGGCCGGCCATGTGCACCACGGCGTCGGCGACACGGTTCACATCCATCATCGCCTCGACCTTCACCGTGCCGTCGGCCTGCTTGACGCCGGTGGACATGCGCTTGGCGAGTTCGGTCAGCGCGTTGCCGATGTCGATCTGGCTGCAGGCGATGTCGTATTTGCGACCGTCGAGGGAGATCGATTTGGTCAGGCCCGTCACTGCGTGTTTCGTCGATGTATATGGCGCTGAGTCGGGGCGTGGTGCGTGCGCCGAAATCGAACCGTTGTTGATGATGCGGCCGCCGCGCGGATCTTGTTCCTTCATCATGCGGTAGGCGGCCTGCGCGCAGAGAAACATGCCGGTCAGGTTGACGTCCACCACCGACTGCCATTTTTCATACGTGAGGTCTTCAAACAGGATGCCCGGCGCATTGGCGCCGGCATTATTGAACAGCACATCGATGCGGCCGTAGCTATCGCGTGTTTTGGCGAACAGGGCGTTGACTGAATCCGGTTTGCTGACGTCGGTTGGCAGCGCCAGCACGCGCGCACCGGCACCCGATTCGGCGGCGGTTTTTTCCAGCATGTCGGCGCGGCGGCCGGCGAGGCCGACACAGTAACCGGCTTTGAGCAGCGCAAGTGCGGTGGCTTTGCCGATGCCACTGCCCGCGCCGGTGACGATGGCGACTTTGTTCGATGTACTCATGGGAGTTCCAGCAAAGACGTGAATGAAGCGCACATGATACTCCGCTGCGCGCGTGCTTCGAACGCGTTGCGCGCGTTGTCAGCACGCAGATGATGCGGTAGCCTTCGGGCGGCCCGGCGCTACCGCGGGGCTGCTGAATACTGATTGGAGTTTGCAGAAATGCCCGGCAGTTTTGATTACATCGTCATCGGTGCAGGGGTGGCCGGTTGCGTGACGGCGAGCCGTCTGTCCGAACGTTCATCCAATAGGGTGTTGCTGCTCGAAGCCGGCCGCGATCTGCTGCCTGGCGGCGAGCCCGCCGACGTGCGCGACAACTATCCGTCGTCCTATTACAACAAATCCTATGTCTGGCCCAACCTCAAAGCGCACTGGCTGACGGCGAAAGATTCGGCGCCGACCGGTTTCCCGCAGGGCCGCGTGATGGGCGGCGGCGGTTCGGTGATGGGCATGGTGGCGCTGCGCGGCACGCCGGCCGATTACGCCGAATGGGCGCAGGCGGGGGCCGCCGGCTGGGACTGGGACGGTGTGCTGCCGTTTTATCGCAAGATGGAAACGGATTGGGATTGTAAAAACGGGGATTTCAAAAACGAATTGCACGGCGACGCCGGGCCGATCCCACTACGTCGCCTGCCGCGCGAGCAGTGGCCGCCGCTGACGCGCACCTTGTACGACTATGCGCAGGCCAAAGGCATTCCGTATGTCGCCGACATGAACGGCGACTTCCGCGACGGTTATTGTTCGGTGCCGATGACCAACACGCCCGAACAGCGCGTGTCGAGCGCAATGGCCTATCTGACGCCCGAAGTGCGGCGGCGCGCGAACCTGACCATCACCGCATCGGCCACGGTGCGCAAACTCAATTTCGACGGCACGCGCGTCACCGGCGTGACGGCGTTCGTCGATGGCGCCGAACAGACCTTTAACGCGCGCGAAGTCATTGTCTGCGGCGGCGGCATTTTTTCGCCGACGATATTGTTGCGTAACGGCATCGGCCCGGCCGAACAGTTGCGTGCGCTCGGCATCGAGGTCGTCGCCGACCGGCCCGGCGTGGGCAACAACCTGCAGAACCATGCGATTCTTTTCATCGGCTTTCATCTGAACCGCGCCGCGCGCCAGTTGCGCGCGCTCAACACACACGTGACCTCGGCGTTCCGTTATTCGTCCGGTGTCGAAGGCTGCGCGCCGAACGATCTCTACATCAATGTGCAGAGCAAAACCTCGTGGAACGCGCTCGGGGCACAGATCGGCAATCTCGCGCCCTGCCTGCTGCGGCCGCTGTCGCGTGGCCGCCTCACGCTGAGGTCGAAGAGTCCCGAGGTGCATCCGCTGATCGAATTCAATTTTCTCGGCGATCCGCGCGATCTCGAGCGCCTGACCATGGCCTATGCGCGCACCGTCGAAATCATCGCTTATGACAAGGTGCGCGCGCTGATGGGCACGCCGTTTCCGGTGCGCTTTACCGACAAGCTGCGGCAGTTGAACGAATTGAACCGCAGGAACGCCGTGAAGACCTCGTTCATCGCGACCATGCTCAACGTGGTGCCGGGCCTCAGCGATTTTGCGCTGGGCCTGCTCACCGGTAAGCGCATCGATCTCATCGAACTGGCGCGCGACCATGATCGCCTGAAGGAACATGTGCGCGACAACATCGCCGGCATGTTCCATCCGGCGGGTTCCTGCCGCATGGGGCGTGCCGACGATCGCAACGCGGTGGTCGATGCGGCCGGCCGCGTGCACGGCGTGGCCGGGTTGCGCGTGGTCGATGCCTCGGTGATGCCGAATCTGATCGCCGGCAATACCAATGTGCCGGTCATCATGGTCGCCGAGAAGATGGCGGCGGCGATTTTGTCCGGCGCCTGATTGTTGCCGGCGAAGGAGGGCGCGATGCTGCACAAGACGTGGTGGGGATTGCCCTGGTGGAGCGTATTCGTTCCGGTGGCGGCCGGCGTCACGCTGGCGGCAAGTTGGGGCAACGCGGCCGGCTGGTGGCTGCTGCTGATTGCCGTTGTGCTGGTCGCCGCGGTACTGGTGGCCGTGCATCACGCCGAAGTGGTAGCGCATCGTGTCGGCGAACCGCTCGGCACACTGATCCTCGCCATCGCGGTGACGGTGATCGAAACGGCGCTGATCGTCACCATGATGCTGTCGGGCGGCGAGGGCGCCGGTGCGTTGGCGCGCGACACCGTGTATGCGGCGGTGATGATTGTCTGCAACGGTGTCGTCGGCTTGTGTCTGGTCGCCGGCGGCCTGCGCCATCACGTGCTGACTTTCCGCATCGACGGCACCGGGCCGGCATTGTCGGTGCTGGCCGCACTCGCCACCCTCACCCTCGTGGTGCCCGCTTACACCGTCACCACGCCGGGCCCGATGTTTTCAATGGCGCAGCTGGTGTTTGCCGGCATGGCGTCGCTGGCACTCTATGGTGTGTTTGTATTCGTGCAGACGGTGCGGCACCGTGATTATTTTCTGCCGATGGATTCCGATAGTGAAGACGTACACGCGCCGCGTCCTTCGGCGGCGACGGCGTGGATCAGTGCCGCCTTGTTGTTGGTCAGCCTGATTGCGGTGGTGGGCCTGGCGAAACTGCTGTCGCCGGCGATTCGCAACGCGGTCGAGGCGGCGGGCGCGCCGCTCGCCGTCGTCGGTATTGCGATTGCATTATTGGTACTGCTGCCGGAAACCGTGGCAGCGGTGCGCGCCGCAGTGCGCAACCGCATGCAGACGAGTTTGAATCTGGCGCTGGGCTCGGTGCTGGCCACCATCGGCCTGACGATACCGGTGGTGGTGGCGGTATCCATCGTCATCGGCATGCCGCTGGCGCTCGGTCTGCCGGCGAAGGAAACCGTGTTGCTCGGCCTGACCCTGTTTGTCAGTGCGATCACGCTGGCCACCGGCCGCGCCACCATCATGCAGGGCGCGGTGCATCTGGTGATTTTTGCGGCTTTTCTCTTTCTTGCCGTTGTGCCCTGAATACTGAAGGTGCGGGTGTCAGGCTGCATTGCTTGATGCGGGACAAGAAATGCCGATTTTACCCGCCGTGTTGTTGCTTCGGGCAGCGGCCTTGGTTATGCTGGCA
>JANXSE010000062.1 GCA_025356695.1 Betaproteobacteria bacterium | reverse complement strand
CTGACCGCGTATTTGCTGCACATGAACGGCATACTCGGCGCGGACGCAACACTGGACGCAGCCTCGCTGGCAAAAATCCGCATGCCGAACCGCGATGGTTTTGTCGGCGACGGCCGTCCTGACACCGGTAACCTGCCGTGTCGCAGCGAGTGCCAATAAAATGACGCTTAGTGGATTTTTTGCGGTTGGACTGGGTGCCGCCTGTGGTGCGTGGCTGCGCTGGCTGTTCGGTATTTTTCTGAATCCGCTGTTTGCCAACATCCTGCTCGGTACGTTGACGGCGAATCTGGTCGGCGGATTTCTGATCGGGGTTGCCGTCGAGTATTTCGTGCACCACGACAGCATTCCGCCGGAATGGCGTTTGTTCGTGATCGTCGGTTTTCTCGGCGGGCTGACGACCTTTTCATCATTTTCGGCGGAGGCAGTCGAACTGTTGAGCGACCGCGATTTTCTCTGGTCGTTCGTGCTGGTGGCGAGCCATCTCGTCGGCTCGCTGGCGATGACTTATCTCGGCATTCTCACGGCGCGCACGCTGCAGGCGTGAGAGCGCGGCATTGCCGGATCAACAATTGATCAGTTTGCGCGCGGCGTAACAAAGTTCGCCGGCGGTCAGGCCGACCGGGCCGTTACCGGCAGCGACCAGCGCGTCGCCGGCGGCGCCGTGCAAATGCACGCCGGCGAGCAGGGCGGTTTGCGCGGAGGCGCCTTGCGCGATCATCGCCGCGATCATGCCCGTCAGCGCATCACCCATGCCGGCGCTGGCCATGCCGGGATTGCCGCTATTGTTGATAAACCAGTGGCCGTCGGGCGTGGCGCAAACGCTGCCGGCGCCTTTGATGACAACGTAGCTGCGCAAACGCCGCGCCATCTCGATCGCCGCGGCAACACGGTCGGCCTGGATCTGCGCCGTCGTCGCGCCGAGCAGGCGCGCGGCTTCGGCCGGGTGCGGCGTCAGCACATTTTCAGACGTGCGGCTGCATAACTGCTTCTGCATGGCGGGGTCGGCGGCGATCAGGTTCAGCGCGTCGGCATCCAGCACGAGCGGCAACTTGCCGGCCAGTGCCGTGCGCACGCATTCGCCGGCTTCGGGTGAAATGCCAAGGCCGGGCCCGACTGCGAGGCAATTGAGATTGGCAATTGCAGGAATTTCCTGGTACGCGCGCAACATCAATTCGGGCTGCTGAATATCCACGCCGGGCCGGTTGGGATCGAGCAGGCCAATGTATACACGCCCTGCGCCGAGATGGAGGGCGGCGCGTCCGGCCAGCAGGGCCGCACCCAGCATGCCGCTGGCGCCACCGACGATGCCAACGCTGCCGTAATCGCCCTTGTGACTGTTGGCACGGCGTGAGGGCAGCGCGACATGCAGGATGTTGTCACCGATCACCGCGCCCTGCGCCGGCTTGATCGCCGCCGCATCGATGCCGAGGTCGCAAATATGAATCTCGCCGCAGCAATCCGGGCCGTCCCCGGTGAGCAGGCCGGGCTTGATGGCGATGAAGGTGGCAGTATGAGTGGCGACGATGGCGCGGCCAAGGACGCGTCCGCTGTCCGAGGCCAGGCCGCTCGGCAGATCGAGGGCAAGCACCGGGACATGCAGGCGGTTGATGGCGGCGACGATGTCGGCGTAGCGTCCGCTGATGTCGCGTTGCAGCCCGATGCCGAAGAGTCCGTCGACGATCAAATCCCAGCGGGCTTCGTTTGGCACGTCAGTGAGAATTCCGGAGCCGCTTGCCAGCCACGCCTGAAACGCCGCCACCGCGTCAGGCGGCAATTTCGCCGCGTCCCCGGTGAATACAAGATCAATATCGAAATGGCAGGCTTGCAGATGACGTGCCACAACAAAGGCGTCACCGCCGTTATTGCCGGGGCCCGCCAGCACCAGCACGCGGCCGGCGGCTATGAGCGTGCGGGCGATTTCCGCCGCGGCACGACCGGCGCGTTCCATCAAGCCCGGCTGCGGCAGGCTTTGCGCTGCCGCTGCTTCGAGCGCGCGGATCTCGGACGTAAGGTAAACCGGGGTATTTTCGGCAATCGAATACATTTGTCTAGTTTACTCCGCTGTGGCGCCGCGGCACGCTGCGGTGGCTGCCTGTTTCGGTTAAAATTCGGCTTTACGGACATTGCGCTTTATTCATGTCGCAGATCCTCAGTCTTCGCGGGCGCAACGCCTTATCCGGTTTCCGGATTGCCAAACTCACCGAAGCGCTCACCGGCGCAGGGCTGCGTCCGGTTTCAATCACCGCCGAATACCAGCACTTCGCCAGCGTAACGCGAGCCTTGAGCGCCGCCGAACACGCCACCCTCGAACGCATTCTGACTTATGGCCCGGCGACCGGCGAGACACCGGCCATGGGCGAGCAGTGGCTGGTGGTGCCGCGTCTGGGCACGATCTCACCGTGGGCCTCGAAGGCGACTGATATTGCGCGGCAGTGCGGTCTCGAGGTGATCGAACGTATCGAGCGCGGGACGGTATGGCGTGTGGCGAAGGCAGATGGCGCGGCGTTGACCGCTGCCGAACTCGATTTGCTGCTGCCGCTGATCCATGACCGCATGACGGAAACGGTGCTGCGCGATCTGGCGCAGGCCGCCGATCTGTTCAGACAGGTCGAGCCGCAACCGTTGGCGACGGTGGATGTGCTCAAGGGCGGGGTGGCGGCCTTGCAGCGTGCCAATCGCGACATGGGGCTGGCGCTGTCGGAAGACGAAATCGAATATCTGTGCAGCAATTTTTCGCGCATCGGACGCAATCCGAGCGACGTCGAGCTGATGATGTTCGCGCAGGCCAATTCCGAACACTGCCGGCACAAGATTTTCAATGCCGACTGGGTGATCGACGGCCAGCCGCGCGACATGTCACTGTTTGCGATGATCCGCAACACGCACGCGAAACATCCGCGCGGGACGGTGGTCGCGTATTCGGATAATTCATCGATTATCGAAGGCGCGCGCGTCAAACGCTTTTATCCGCGGCAGGGCGGCGCCTACGGTTATGCGGAAGACGAGACGCACATCCTGATGAAGGTCGAGACGCACAATCATCCGACGGCGATCTCGCCTTATCCGGGGGCAGCCACCGGCGCCGGGGGGGAAATCCGCGATGAAGGCGCCACCGGACGCGGTTCGCGGCCGAAGGCGGGACTGACCGGCTTCACCGTATCCAATCTCGACATTCCGGGCTTCCGCCAGCCGTGGGAAACGGGGCATTACGGCCGACCGGCACATATCGCCTCGGCATTGCAAATCATGCTTGAAGGCCCGATCGGCGGCGCTGCGTTCAACAATGAGTTCGGCCGGCCGAACCTCTGCGGCTACTTCCGCACCTTCGAACAGGAAGTCGCCGGTGAGATGCGCGGCTATCACAAGCCGATCATGATTGCCGGCGGACTCGGCAACATTGCCGCGCGCCATTCTTTTAAAGAAAAAATTCCCGCCGGCGGTCTGTTGATTCAACTGGGCGGGCCCGGCATGCGCATCGGCCTCGGTGGTGGCGCGGCTTCGAGCATGCAGACGGGTTCCAACATCGCCGCGCTCGATTTCGATTCGGTGCAACGCGGCAACGCCGAGATCCAGCGGCGCGCGCAGGAAGTCATCGACCGCTGCTGGGGGATGGGCGACGCCAATCCGATCCTCTCGCTACATGACGTCGGCGCCGGCGGTTTGTCGAATGCGCTGCCCGAGCTCGTGCATGGCGCCGAACGCGGCGGCCTTTTCGATCTGCGCGCGGTGCCAAGCGAAGAACGCGGCATGTCGCCGCTGCAGATCTGGTGCAACGAATCGCAGGAGCGTTACGTGCTGGCGATTGCACCGGAGAGTCTTGAAACATTCCGCGCACTCTGCGAACGCGAGCGTTGTCCGTTTGCGGTGGTCGGCACCGCGACCGCCGACGACCGTCTGATGGTGCGCGACGCGGTGTTCAAGAACGCGCCAGTCGACATGGAACTGTCGGTGTTGCTTGGCAAACCGCCGAAGATGCTGCGCAATGTTGCGCATCGCGAGAACAAAGCGGCGGCGTTCGATATTTCGAAAATCGATCTGCAGGATGCCGCCATGCGCGTGTTGCGCATGCCGTCGGTGGCCGACAAGACCTTCCTGATTTCCATCGGCGACCGCAGCGTCGGCGGCATGACCGCGCGCGACCAGATGGTCGGCCCGTGGCAGGTGCCGGTGGCGGACGTCGCCGTCACTCTGATGGGATTCAAGGAATATCGCGGCGAAGCAATGGCAATGGGCGAACGCACGCCGCTGGCGCTGATCAATGCCGCCGCCTCGGGCCGCATGGCGGTGGGTGAGGCGATTACCAATATCGCCGCCGCACGCATTGCGGAGATCGGCGACATTAAACTGTCGGCCAACTGGATGGCGCCGGCCGGGCATCCCGGTGAAGACGCCGCACTCTACGACACGGTGTACGCCGTTGGCATGGAGCTTTGTCCGCAGCTCGGCATCAGCATACCGGTCGGCAAGGATTCGATGTCGATGAAAACGCGCTGGCAGGACGGCGCGCAGGCCAAGGAAGTGACAGCACCGCTGTCGCTGATCGTCTCGGCGTTTGCGCCGGCCGTTGATGCGCGGCTGACGCTGACACCGCAGCTGCGCACCGACTGCGGCGACAGCGATCTGCTGCTGATCGATCTCGGCGGCGGACGCAACCGTCTCGGCGGTTCAGTGCTGGCACAGGCCTATGCGCAGACCGGAACGGCGACACCGGACGTCGACGATGCGCAGGCGTTACGTCATTATTTTGCCGTTATTCAGCAACTGAACGCCGACAGCAAACTGCTGGCCTATCATGATCGTTCCGACGGCGGACTTTTCGCCACGGTATGCGAAATGATGTTTGCCGGCCGTTGTGGCGTTGCACTCGAACTGGATGCGACTACGGCAAGCGGCGGTGCGCTGGCCGCGTTGTTTAACGAGGAACTCGGCGGCGTGATTCAGATTCGATGCGCCGATCGCGACGCGGTTGAAACTGCGCTCAAAGCAGCGGGACTGGGCACCGCCTCGAAGCGCATCGGTGCCGTTATTGCCGACGGTGAACTGACGATAAAGACCGGCGCACAAGCGATTTATACGGCGAAACGCGTCGACCTGCACCTCGCCTGGTCGGAAACGACTTTCCAGATGCAGCGCCTGCGTGACAATCCGCTCTGCGCACAGCAGGAGTACGACCGCGTGCTGGACGTTGCAGATCCCGGCATGACCCCGCAACTTTCATTTGACCCGTCCGACGACATTGCCGCGCCGTTTGTAAACACCGCGCGTCCGCGCATGGCGGTGCTGCGCGAGCAGGGTGTCAACGGTCAGATCGAAATGGCGGCGGCCTTCGATCGCGCCGGATTCGATACGGTCGATGTGCACATGAGCGACGTTATCGCCGGACGTGTCAGTCTGAAAGACTACAAGGGTGTGGCTGCCTGCGGGGGCTTTTCGTACGGCGATGTGCTGGGTGCGGGCGAGGGCTGGGCAAAGTCGATCCTGTTTAATCCGCGCGCGCGCGAAGAATTCGCCGCCTTCTTTCAGCGTGGCGACACCTTTGCGCTGGGCGTGTGCAACGGCTGCCAGATGATGAGCAACCTGCATGAAATCATTCCGGGCAGCGAAGCATGGCCGCATTTCGTGCGCAACCGATCCGAGCAGTTCGAGGCGCGTTTCGTCATGGTTGAGGTGATGCCTTCGCCGTCGCTGTTTTTCGATGGCATGGCGGGCAGCCGCCTGCCAGTGGTGGTGGCGCATGGTGAGGGTTATGCGGAGTTTGCCGACGCGCAGCAGCGTGCGCGCGCGCTGGTGGCACTGCGCTTCGTTGATCATCGCGGTGCGCCGACTGAAACGTATCCGCTGAATCCAAACGGTTCGGCGGGGGGCGTCACCGGGCTCACCACGGCGGACGGCCGCTTTACGATCCTGATGCCGCATCCGGAACGGGTGTTCCGGAGCATGCAGAATTCATGGCACCCCGCATCATGGGGCGAAGAGGGGCCGTGGCTGCGGATGTTCCGCAATGCGCGCAGGCGCGTTGGTTGAAGTTTGCTTGAAACAAATAAAAACGGCGCACCCGGGTGCGCCGTTTTTATTGGCCGTTACCGCGTGACCCGCTACTCGATCTTCGCTTTTGCGCGCAGATCGGCGATCAGCTTTTGCACCACCTGCTGCTGCATTTGCTGCTGGATGTTGCCCTTGACGTCTTCGAACGGCGGCAGTTTGGTCGTGCGTTCGTCATCAAGACGGATGATGTGCCAGCCAAACTGCGTCTGCACGGCGGGGTCGGTGATCTGGCCCTTTTTCAGCTTCACCAGCGCATCGCCGAAGGGTTTGACGTATCGCGCGGGCGACGCCCAGTCGAGATCGCCGCCGCGGCCTTTGGAGCCCGTGTCTTCCGATTTCTCGGCTGCGATTTTTTCGAAATTGCCGCCCTTTTTCAGTTGGGCGACGATCTGCTTGGCCTCGGATTCTTCCTTGACCAGGATGTGGCGCGCCTTGTATTCCTTGGCGCCGGCGGCGGCCTTTGCGCTCTCATATTCCTTGCGCAGGACTTCGTCCGAGACCGGATTGGTGCGCACGTAGTCGGCAAGGAAGGCCTGGATGATCAGGCTCTGGCGCTGGAACTCGATCTGGTTCACCACATCGGCCGTCTTGTCGATGCCTTTCTTCGAGGCTTCCTGCAGCAGCACTTCGCGCGTGATCAGTTCGTCGCGCACGCGATTGCGCAGTTCCGGAGAGTCGGGCTGGCCCTGGGCGGTTGCGCCTTTCAGCATGGCATCAAGACGGCTTTGCGGAATGACCGTGCCATTGACTTTGGCAACCGGGTCTGCGGCTTGAGCCGCCGCAGTCATGGCCATTGCGAAAGACAGCAAAACGATCGAAATCCGGCGGGGAAGGGTGGAAATATCCATTGCGGTTCCTTGGGTCGAATTAAATTTCGTCGGCAGTATACGCCTTGATGGCGATGGCGTGTATTTCGCGCTGCATCATGTCGCCCAGCGCGGCATAAATCAGGCGATGGCGGGCCTGGCGGGACTTGCCCTCGAACTGGGACGACACAATGATCAATTCAAAGTGTCCGCCACCGCTTTTGGCACCCTCGTGCCCGGCATGCTTGGCGGAATCGTCGCTGAGTTCGACGCTGTCCGGATTGAGCACCGCGAGTCGCTGTTCGATGCGTTCCATCAGGTCGTGGCCATGGTGTGTGGTGTTCATTGGGCTAATCCGTTGTCTCGGGGCGTGCGTAACGCATCAGGCGCCAGCCCTGGAGAAAGGCCAGCGCCAGCGACATGGCGAGGGTGCCGAAGACCTTGAATTTCACCCAGACATCTTCGCTGAACGTATAGGCGACGAAGAGATTGACCACGCCCATCGCGCCGAAAAAGGCGGCCCACACGAACAGCCATTGCCGCCAGATCTCATCCGGCGCATCGAAGTGCTTCTCCATCATCAGGCGGATCGGGTTCTTGCGAAACCAGAGGTGTGATACCAGCAGCGCGCCCGACATGATCCAGTAGACGATCGTGGGCTTGATCATGATGAAGCGCTTGTCGTGCAACAGCAGCGTCATGCTGCCGAAGACGATGATGGCGACAAAGCTGATCAGCAGGACTTTTTCGATCTTGCGGTGCTTGAGCCAGGCCCAGGCAACCTGCAGCGTCGTCGCCACCATCATCGCCGCGGTGGCGAAGAAGATGTCGACGGTGGCGTAGGCGCCGAAAAAAACCAGCAGCGGAAAGAGATCGAAGAGGACTTTCATCGGCGCAGATTGTCCTGTACCGCCGCGCCGATGTCCAATGCCATGCGCCGCTTATTCCTTGTCGAATTTCAGCGAGGCGGAATTGATGCAATAGCGCAGGCCGGTCGGCTTCGGTCCGTCTTCAAAAACGTGGCCGAGATGCGCGTCACAGCGCTTGCAGACCACCTCGGTACGGCGCATGAAATGGCTGCTGTCATCCTCGGTGGCAACGTTTTCGCCAGCCGCCGGCTGGTAAAAGCTCGGCCAGCCGCTGCCGGAATCGAATTTGTGGTCGGAGCGGAACAATTCGGCACCGCAGCACACGCAGCGGTAAACGCCCTGGTCATGGTTGTCCCAGAAGGCGCCGGTAAACGCGCGTTCCGTGCCTTTTTCGCGCGCGACCTGGTACTGCTCGGGCGTCAGCGCCTGTTGCCATTCCTGTGCTGATTTGACGATTTTGTCAGCCATGCCGTTCTCCTGTTGTTCTGTTCAGGCGGAATTTGGTCGCGCCGCGCGGTAAAACCTTGCGACAGACTCAAAAAATCTTGCCGGGGTTCAATATCCCGGCCGGGTCGAGAGCCTGTTTGACGCTGCGCATCAGTTCAAGTTCCAGTGGATCCTTGCAGCGCGCCAGTTCCGCGCGCTTGGACATGCCGATGCCGTGTTCCGCACTGATGCTGCCGTCGAGGCTGTTGACCACGTCGTGCACGATGCGATTGACGTCGGTGGCTTCGCGCGCGGCGGCGTCGCTGCGGTCGCGTCCGGGCACGAAGGCGTTGTAATGCAGATTGCCGTCGCCCAGATGGCCGAAGCAGATCACACGAGTGCCGGGAAAATGATTTTCCAGCGCCGCGCCGGCGGTGCGGATGAATTGCGGAATTTTGCTGACGGCCACCGAGATGTCGTGCCGGTAAACCAGACCGGCGGCGCGCGCTGCATCGGGGATGGATTCGCGTAATTTCCACAACGCAGCCGCCTGCGCTTGGTTCGAGGCAATCGCGGCATCCTGCACCAGCCCCTGCTCTACGGCTTCTCCGAGCGCGGTTTCAACTTTTGACTGCAGTGCCGCATCGTCGCCGGAGTCGCCGAGCTGCGTCAGGATCGTCCACGCGTGGGCGCTGGATAACGGATCGCGGGTGCCGGGAATGTGTTTGAAGACGAGATCGAGACAGGAGCGCGAGATCAGTTCGAACGCGGTGATGCAATCGCCGCACTGCGCGCGCAATAGGGCCAGCAGGGCAACGGCAGCGTCCGGATCGGTTACCGCGGCGAAGGCCACCGCCTGTGAACGCGGTCGCGGGAACAGCTTGAGCACGGCGGCGCTGATGATGCCGAGCGTGCCTTCGGCGCCGATGAACAGGTGTTTGAGATCGTAACCGGTGTTGTCTTTGCGCAGGGCGCGCAGGCCGTTCCAGATGCGGCCGTCGGGCAGCACCACTTCAAGTCCGAGTACGAGGTCGCGCGTATTACCGTAGCGCAGCACGTTGACGCCGCCGGCGTTGGTCGAGAGGTTACCGCCGATCTGGCAACTGCCCTCGGATCCCAGCGAAAGCGGAAACAGGCGCCCGGCATCGACTGCCGCCTGCTGGATATTGGCGAGCAGGCAGCCGGCTTCGACTGTCATGGTGTTGTTGAGCGCATCGACGTCGATGATGCGGTTCATGCGCAATAAACAAACGACGATGCAAGGCCCGCTCGATGACGGTGTCGCCGCTCCGCACATGCCGGTGTTGCCGCCCTGTGGCACGACGATGACTTTATCCTGCGCGCACAGAGCGACCACTTTTGCCAGTTCATCGCGGTTGGCGGGGCGCACCACTGCGGACGCCTGCCCGACATAGATGCCGCGCCAGTCGGTGAGGTAGGGCGCAATATCGTCCGCGGCGGTCAGCAGACCCTTGGCGCCGACGATGGCGGCGAGTCCGTCGAGAAAAATTTTGTTTGCGATAGTGGTCATTCAATATCATCCGGTGAAAGCGGATTATATCGGCGTGCCGCGGTCTTCCCGCAAAAATACAGGTGGTCATCTGGCGGGTAAAGGCCTGTCGGGATTTCGCGGTGGCCCGGGTTCTGCAGTTTTGCAACGCGATGCCGGTGCAGGAAACTCGTGCCACACCTGCGTGTTATCATCGTAACTCATCGTTTTTGCCCCGGTAGGGCAGCCTTTTCTCCAGGTCGGCGCCGGCCGCATCATTCGAAAGTGCCCAACTTTGCCCAAGACAGCGGAAATCATCGCCCACGCGCTCTATGAGGAAGGCGTTCGCTACGCGTTCGGCATTCCCGGTGGCGAAGTGCTCGAGTTGCTCGAAGCCTTTCGCAAAACCGGCATCAAATTCATTCTGACCAAGCACGAAATGGGCGCCGGCATCATGGCCGAGGCGTCCTACCAGCTGACCGGGCGCCCCGGTGTATTGGTCGCCACGCTGGGGCCGGGGATTGCCAACACGGCAACTGCCGTGGCGCAGGCCTCGCTCGACCGTTCGGCCCTGATCGTCATTACGGGCGAAGTCGCGGCCAATCTCAAGCCGATTTACACGCACCAGATTTTCGACCAGGAGTCGCTGCTGCGGCCACTGGTGAAGTGGACGACCACGGTGGCGCCAGCCAATGCATTCGAGCAAGTGCGCAAAGGGCTGGCGATTGCGCGCTCGCCGATGCCCGGCCCCGTGCATTTCAATCTGCCAACGGATGTGGCGGCGGCAGAACAGGCGGAGGCGCGAAGGTTTGCACCGGCCATCGTACGCACGCTGCCGCGGCGCGACGACCGCGCGGCAATAGAAGCATGGCTGAAAAAAGCGAAACGGCCGCTGGCGCTGGTCGGCCTCGGCGTGCAAATCGATAACGCAGAACGCGAACTGAAACGTTTTCTTGAGGCCTGGCGCATTCCGCTGATCACCACCTACAAGGCCAAGGGCGTGGTGCCCGAAGACCATGCGCTCAGTGTGGGCGCGACGGGACTGAGCCCCGTGGTGGACAAAATCCACATGGCGCACGTACGCGAGGCCGATCTGATCCTTACCATCGGTTTTGATCCGGTGGAGCTGCGCGCCGACTGGATCGCCCCGTGGGATGAGAAAAAATCGACCGTCAACATCGACCTCGTGCCGAATACGCACCACGTCTATCGCAGCGCCTGCGAATACGCGGGCAGCATCGCCGGCTGCCTGCAGACGCTGACGCAGGCGGCGCCGAAACGCGCGCCATCGCGCTGGCTCGATGCCGACCTTGACCGCTATCGTCGCACCATCATGCATGCGATCGAAAGCACGCCGGTCAGGGGCATGGGGCCTTACCAGGTCGCCTGTGCGCTGCGCGAGGTGTTTCCGCGCGACACCATCGCGACGATCGATACCGGTTCGCACCGTATTCTGATCAATCATGTCTGGAAGTCGTTCGAATCGCGGCGCCTTTTGCAATCGAACGGCCTCGGCACGATGGGCTACGCGCTGCCGTCGGCGATTGCCGCCAGCCTGCTGTTTCCGAAACGGCCGGTACTGGCGATGATGGGCGAGGCCGGGCTCGACATGGTGATCGGCGAAATGGCACTGCTTGCGCACCATAAACTGGCATTGACCATCGTCGTGTTCCGCGACGACACGTTATCGCTAATCAAGCTCAAGCAGCAGCGCATGAAACTCACTGAAACCGGCGTGTCCACCGGCAGCCCGGACTACGTGATGCTGGCCGAGGCCTACGGCGGCAACGGTTTTGTCGTCAATAACGCCGTTGAACTGAAAAAAGTCGCGCGCGTCGCGCTTAACAGCAAGCGTTTCACGCTGATCGAGGCGCGCATCAACCCCGCCGAATACAAACACCAGATGTGAAGCGATGATGATCGATCGAATCATAGGCGCCGCCACTTTGTTGCTGGCCGCCGTTTACCTCTACGCGACTGCGCAGATTCCCACGCTCGAGATCGGCGACCCGCTCGGCCCCAAGGCGTTTCCGGTGCTCCTCGGCATCGCCTTGATCCTCGCCGCGATCTTGTTGTTTATCGAAACGCTCAAGCGCGACGATGCGCCGGCGGTCAAAGGTCCACGCGAAAGTTTCCGCCACCTGTGGCTGATCGGCGGCGTGACGGTGTGGACCGCGCTGTATTTCGGCGTGTTCGACGACCTCGTGCGCGTGGATGGCCCCGCCCTCCGCTTTACCACGCGCTCCCGCCGCCCGCCGCTCGACCGCATCAACGCGCTGCTGTCGTTCCTGTATGCGATGCTGGGCCACGATTGCCGCTCGGCCCTGGAGGTGCATGGGCTGGACCCGCAGGTGGGGTTTCTG
>JANXSE010000045.1 GCA_025356695.1 Betaproteobacteria bacterium | reverse complement strand
GCGCCAGCCCTGCGTCGTCACCAGCGCGCCCGAAGAAAGCGACGAGGCCATCATCATCAGGAAGATGCAGAAATTGATCGCGCCCTGCACCTTGTCCTTTTCCTCCGGCCGGTAAGCGTTGAGCGAGAGTGCGGTGCCGGCGGTGAAGAGGAAATTCCAGCCGACGCCGACGAGGAACATCGAGGCCACGAAATTCGCCACCTCGATGCCCTGCAGCGCGATCGCAATGCAAATCAGGTTCAGCACCACCCCGGCGCCCATCACCGCAATCGCGCCGAAGCGCTTGATCAGGTGGCCGGTGAAAAAGCCCGGCGCGAACATGCCGATGATGTGCCATTCGAGCACCAGCGCCGCGTCCGCGAACGGATGGCCGCAAATCTTCATCGCGATCGGCGACGCCGCCATCAGCAGATTCATCACGCCGTAACCGAAAGCCGCCGCCGCCGTGCTGACGATGAACACCGGCTGGCGCATGATCACGGCAAGCGGCCGGCCGCCCGCGCCGCCCTTCTGCTTCGGCGGCACCGGCGGAAACTCGACCTTGGCAACCACCAGCATTGCGATGAGCGCCACTACCGAAAGTGCGGCGTAAGCGCCCGCGAACGGCACGCTGCCGGCGTGCTGCGACCATTTCGCGAGATTGGGCCCCAGCACGCCGCCGACGATGCCGCCGGCGAGCACCATCGACACCGCGCGCTCACGGTAATGGGGTTGGGCCAGTTCTGCAGCGGCGAAACGGTAGAGCTGACCATTGGCGCTGTAATAGCCGGCAACGACGGTGGCACCGACCAGCAGCCAGAAATTCGACACGAACACCGCCCACGCCGCCAGCAGAGACGACACCAAGGCCACGACGAGGCCGATCTGGAACGACGCGCGCCGGCCCCAGCGCGCCTGCGTCCACGCCACCGGCCCCGTGGCGAGCGCACCGCCCACGACGTAGCCCATGATCGGCAACGTCGCCAGCCACGCATAGGGGGCGATTGAGAGGCCGACCAACCCGTTTACCGCGACGAATACGATGTTGTTGGTCATGAACAGCGCCTGCGCTGCGACCATCAACCAGAGATTGCGATTCATTGTGTGAAAACTCCCGCGCCGATCAATAACAGAAATTGCACGGGCCGTCGAATCCGTGGTGACACGCGTTCAGCGGATCGTCAAGAAGCGCTGAGCAACAGCGCAAGACTCAGGCGCCTTCGGCCGCCTGCGGATTGAACTGCCCCTTGTTCATGCGCGTGATCGTCATGCCCGTAAACATACCTGACTGGGTGAACGGATCACCGTCGGCGAACGCCTGCGCCTCGGCGCGCGTCTTCACATTGACGATCAGCAGACTGCCGACATACTGCTTGCCGTCGTCGCTGGTGGTCGCGCCGGAGAGGACGAGAATATTTTTCTGGCTGCGCAGATAGTCCATGTGCGGCTGCAAGCCTTGTTCACGGCGTTCAGCAAAGTCGGGAGCGGCGGTGCGATTGATGGCCCAGAGCATGGTGGGTTTCTTTCTGAAATGGAATGAAATTAAAGCGGGCGCAGCGGCCCGCGTTCGCTTGCGCCGATGCAGCCGCTAAGCCTTTGCGTACCAGGCCTTCACACCGGCGTGATCGCGCACCGCATTGTGAATCCGCATCAACTTCGGATAGCCGTCGAATATCGTCGCCGGAATGTGATCGACCTTGCCGCCGATGAACCAGCGCACCGCCATGTGCAGCTTCAGGTCCACCACGTTGAGCTTGCTGCCGGCGAAGAACGGCCCGTCGGCCGGAATGTTTTTTTCGGCGAACTGCGCCCAGGCGGGCAGAAAGCCCGCCACCATCGCCTCACGCGCGGTTTTCTTCTCGGCCTCGCCCATGCGGATGGTCGGCCCGACCACCGCGCGCATGTCTTCGACGTGGTTCATCATCCCCTCGTGGCGCGCGGCCTCGAAGTCGTCGGCCGGATGCAGGCCGTGGCGGCGACCGATCAGCGCGAGGATCGGATTGGTATGCGCCAGCGGCGGCTTGCCCGGCAGTTCGAGGATCGGCATCGCGCCATAGGGTGTGCCGGCCTTCATGCCGGGCCACGCGTCAAACTTGATGCGCACGTCTTCGAAATCGATGCCCGCCAGATGCAGCGCAAGCCGGCATTCCTCACCGCGGCTCACCGGCGCATCGAAATAGGTCAGTTTCGGTTTTGCCATGCTATTCATGCTCCTTGTTCTTCAGGGGGAACGCCGCCTGTCGTGCAAATAATGGGGCCGGCGGGATATTTTCAAAAATGATTTTACTCGAACCTTTTTACTGCGACCGTCGGCGGTGCAGGCTGCCAGCCTCAGGTGGAATATCGAGCAGAGTCCCTTTAGTTTTCGTCAATCATTGGGTGCGGCGGATTGTCGCGAAAACTTATGTAATCCGCGGCCCATTGCTTGAACTCGCGTGATTGATAGAAACTCATCCCGGTGTCGGAGATTGGCATGCATTCAACAAGCTCAATCCACTGCCACTTACGATTTGGGCAACATTTTGACTTAAACGCTTTTTCAATTGCATGTGCAGCTTCTGTGGCCGCCTTTTCCGCCGCAATCGGGTCGATTTGGGTGCTGTACAGGAGATATATGGAGAGTATGTAGCAGTCATCAGGCCCACTGCGAAGATGTTCCTGGCCTTCGTCAACGTCAAAGAAGATGGCCACGAGATGCGTGCTTGTACGCTTTAATATTTTTGCGAGGGTTTCGCGCAATTCTGTTTCGGCGCCCAATCGCCGATCAAATTCATCTGGAAAGGCAGCGCGCCGATATCGCGCGGCGAGCCAATGCTGCAGAATTGTTATTTCGTGGGCAGTCAGCTTAATATTTTCATCTGGCATATGAGCCGCTAGCCCACGGGGGTGTAATAAGTTTTGTGTAAACGGTCATTTGGCAGGAAACTGCCGTCCTTCAAGGAGCAATGATGACCGTAACGAAACGCACCAAACGACCGAAGCCGAATGCTGAGCTGATGCAGTTGGCCGATAGTCTGCTGACG
>JANXSE010000044.1 GCA_025356695.1 Betaproteobacteria bacterium | reverse complement strand
CGTGGTCTTCGGGGCCGTCAGCCTTGACAACGCCGGTTCGAAGATCGACCTCATAGCGCTTTTGTTTGCCGGGGCTGAGGGCGCCGAGCACGTCCGACAGTTTTGGGTTTTTCAGAACGCGCTCCCGCTCAATCGCCAAGTTGAGATCAAGGGCAATTATAGCGGCGGTGCTGGGGCATTTAGTCCGCAGACTAATGCGGCGGTCATAGGCGCGGGTCTTGATGCGGAAATAAAAGACGCCGTGCCGGTTCTGATACAGCCTTGGGGGCTTGATCTGGGGCATAGGTGGCTCACTAGGTGGCACACCCGCAGACAGGAAAAAACAGAAAACCAAAAAGAAACAGCCGACTAGAAGTCGGCTGTGGGATTGGTTGCGGGGACAGGATTTGAACCTGTGACCTTCGGGTTATGAGCCCGACGAGCTGCCAGACTGCTCCACCCCGCGTCTGAGCGCGCATTGTAACACCAACTACGCGCCGACGCGTCAAATCAATTCAAATAAATTTCTGTAGAAACATTTACCTGCCTTAAGCGTCCCGGCATTGATCAGCTGGAGGCGTGCGCGGATTTCTTTGTGCGCAGTGAACCGATGTAACGCGCCAATTTGTCCATACTGACAAAAAACACCGGTGTGACATACAGCGTAAGAAACTGCGAAAAGACCAGGCCGCCCACCACCGCGATACCCAGCGGCCGGCGTGTCTCGGCACCTGCGCCGTAACCCATTGCGATCGGCAGCGTTGCAAAAATCGCCGCGCCCGTCGTCATCATGATCGGACGGAAACGCACCGAGCAGGCCTCGATGATCGCATCCAGTGCCTGCATGCCCTTCTCGCGCTGCATCTGCATGGCAAAGTCGATCATCATGATGCCGTTTTTCTTGACCAGCCCGATCAGCAGGATGATGCCGACGAAACTGAAAATGTTCAGTTCTTCGCGGAACAACAGCAGCGTTGCCAGTGCGCCGAATCCGGCAAACGGCAAGGCGGTCAGAATGGTGAACGGATGGCCGTAATGCTCGTAGAGGATCGCCAGAATCATATAGATCAGTACGATCGTGATCATGAGCAGAATCGGCAGGCTCTTGAATGCTTCCTGAAACGCCTTGGCACTCCCCGTAAACGAGGTTGAAATTCCGGCCGGCACAATTTCGGCCGCCGCCTCGTTGATCGAACCAATCGCATCGCCGACCGAAACACCCGGCGCAAGATTGAACGACAGGATGACCGACGGCAGTTGCCCGAAGTGGGCCACTGAGATCGGCCCCACGCCGCTCTTGACCTCGGCGAGAGTGCTTAGCGGCACCATGGCGCCGGCCGGGCTCTGAATGAACAGCGAACCCAGCGCGTTGATATCGGACTGATACTTGCGGTCCAGCTCCATCATGATGTTGTATTGATCGGATGCGCCATACAGCGTGCTGATCTGGCGTCCGCCAAACGCATTGAACAATGCCAGCTCGACCTGCTGGGAGCTGATGCCCAGCGCGGAGGCGCGGTCGCGCAACACGCGGATCTGGATTTCAGGATTGCGCAGCTCCAGGTTGCTCGACACGTCCTGCAGCATCGGCAATGTGCGCAGCTTCGCTTCCAGCGCCTCGCCCGGCGCATAAAGATGCGTGAGTTCGGTCGCATTCAGCGAATATACGTAATCGCTGGTGGAAATCGTGCCGCCGATGCGAATCGCCGGCGGATTCGACAGAAACAGCCGCACGCCCTGCAATTTCGACGCCTCGCGGCGGATCTGCTGGATGACGTCGTCGGCGCCGTCCTTGCGCTCGTCGCGCGATTTCAGACGGATGATGTAGCGCCCGACGTTATCACCCAGCACGCCGCCGACACCCTGCCCCGCCGTCGACATGACCGACTCGACGTTAGGATTTTTCTGGATGATGTCGGCCACCGCCTGCTGGTGGCGGATCATTTCATCAAACGTAATGCCCTCGCGTGCGCGCGTGTTCGCGTTGATCACGCCGGTGTCCTGACGGGGAATGAAGCCCTTCGAAACCGCGCCATACAACCAGCCGGTTGCGACCAGCACGCCAAGAGAACCGAGCAAAACCACGCTCTGGAAATTCATGACCCAGCGCAGCGTTTTTACATAACCGTTCTTCGCGGCCTCAAAGATATTTTCAGAAAGATTGAACAGCCGCCCGTGCCCGTGCTCGGAGCGCAGCATCAGGCTGCACATCATCGGCGTGATCGACAGCGAAACCATTCCCGAAATCAACACGGAGATGCCAACCGTCACCGCAAATTCACGGAACAGGCGCCCCACCATCCCCTCCATGAAAAGAATCGGGAGGAATACCGCCGACAGCGAAACGGTCATGGTGATGACGGTCGAACCGATCTCTTTTGCGCCATCGAGGGCCGCCATGACGCGGTCCTTGCCCATCTCCATGTGGCGCGTGATGTTCTCCAGCACCACGATCGCATCGTCGACGACGAAACCCACCGCCAACGTAATCGCCATCAACGACAGGTTGTTCAGACTGAAGCCGATCATCTTCATGACCGCAAATGTGCCGAGCACCGAGGCGGGCAGCACCAGTGCCGTGACCATCGTCGCCGGAATGTTGCGCAGAAACACCAGAATGACGCCGATCACCAGCAGGATTGACAGCACGAGCGTGAAATTGACTTCGTGAATCGAATCGCGGATGAATTCCGCACGGTCCACCAGCACGTTCAACGTGGCGCCGGCCGGCATCTCACGCGAAATTTCGGGCAGCATTTCCTTCAACTGGTTGACGACCTCGACAGTGTTGGAGCCGGGTTGCCGGTAGATCGCCAGAATCAGTGCGCGCTCGCCGTTGTACCAGCTGCGGATCTTTTCGTTTTCGACACCGTCGGTGGCACGCCCGATATCGGCAAAACGGATCGGCATGCCGTCTTTGTACGAAACGATCAGCGCATTGAACTCATCGGCAGTCTGCAGCTTGCCCTGCGACTTGACCGTGTAGGTGCGCGCGGTGCCCTGCAGGGCACCGGACGGCAGATTTGAATTGGCGCTCTGAATCGCGCTGATGACCTTGTCCAGGCCAAGCCCGCGCTTGGCCAGCGCGTTCGGATCGACAAACAGGCGCATCGCATATTTTTGCGAACCGAAAACCTGCACCTGTGCGACACCGTTGACCGTCGAAAAACGCTGGGCGATGTTGGAATCTGCGAATTCGTCAAGCTTTGGCAGCGTGACATCTTCTTTTGCCGACAAGGCCAGGATCAGCACCGGCGCATCGGCCGGATTGAGTTTGCGCAAAGTGGGGGGCTCGGGCATGTCGCCGGGCAGGCGGCGGATGGCCTGGGAGATTGCCGTTTGCACATCCTGCGCCGCGGAGTCGATATCGCGCGACAACGAAAAAGTCAGCGTGATGCGCGTATTGCCGCTGGTCGACGATGACGTCATTTCATCGACACCGGAAATGCGGCTGAACTCGCGCTCGAGCGGTAGCGCGACGGTGTTCGCCATGACCTCCGGACTGGCGCCCGGAAGGCGGGCCGTGACGTTAATCGTCGGGAAGTCTACGTTCGGCAGATCGTTGACCGGGAGCGAAATGAACCCGAGCCAGCCGAAGAAAAGAATCGAAACGAACAGTACGCTGCTGGCAACCGGACGCTCAATAAATATCTTCGATATGTTCATTACTTGGCCTCTTTGGCAGCTTCATCCTTGGCCGGCGCCTTCTTGGCTTTCTCACCCTTGCCTTCGCCGCCCTTTTTGCCTTCTTTACCGTCCCCGCCCTCGCCGGCCTTGTCGCCGCCGGCACCCCGCACAACAATCTGCGATCCATCAGTAACTGACGGCGGTACATTGATCAGTACCTCTTCGTCGCCCTTCAATCCGCTGCTAATGACCATGCGCTCGCCAATCTGGCGATCCACTTTCACTGGCTGAACCTTGGCACGGCCATCGCTGACCAGATAGACGAAAGTGCCGCTCTGCCCCGGCAACACCGCAGCCTCGGGCAAAACAACCGCATCCTTCTCTACTCTAAGAACAATGCGCGCCGCGATGAATTGTCCGGGCCATAGTTCTTCCTTTTCGTTTTTGACGCGTGCCTTGAGCGTAATCGTGCCGGTGGTCGAATTGACGGTGTTATCGATGAACACGAGTTGTCCCGTCGCCACCGCCGGCGACCCCGGATTCGGGCTGATGTCCACGCGAAGGTCCGCGGCGCCCCAGTATTTGCGGACTTCGTCCAGATAACGCTGCGGCACGCTCAGCGATACCAGGATCGGCTGCGTGCTGTTGATGACGACCAGCGGCGCACCGCCCGTGCCACCGGTCACCAGATTGCCGGAACGGACGCTCAGACTGCCACTACGTCCGGAAATCGGCGAAGCGATATTTGCGTAGGAAAATTGCAACTGCGCCTGTTCAAGCGCCGCCTTGTTCGAGTTAACCGTCGACTCAAGCGCCTTCGCCTGCGTGGCGGCAACGTCGTATTCCTGGCGCGTGACGTAATCTTTTTCCATCAACGGCCGCAGGCGCGCTTCCTGCGCCTGCGCCTGCACATACTGCGCCTGGTCGCGCGCCAGTGCGGCACGCGCCTGATCGACTGCCGCCTGCATCGGACGTGCATCGAGACGGAACAGCGCCTGCCCTTGTTTGACGCGGTCGCCTTCCTTGAAGAGGACGGCATCGAGTACACCGTTGACCTGGGGACGAACCGCGACGCTGTGCTCAGATTCGACCGTACCCACCGCATCGATAACCACCGGCATCGGCGCACGCTCGGCCTTGACGGCGGTCACCGAAATCGGCCCACTGCCGCGTTTGCCCGCTGCCTTGCCCTCGGCTTTGGCATCGCCTTTAGCGGCGCCGGTTGTTTCGCCGGGTTTGCCGCCCGCCTGTTTCGTCCACCAGTAAAAGCCGCCGCCGGCGAGGACGAAAATCACCAGAAATATTTTCCAGAAAGGCTTCATCGATTCATCTCGTGTAATTGACCAACGTTGATTCCGGACCTCACCGGCTTACCGGCTTCAGCCAACCATTACTGCTTTGCCTGCGCCTTGACGACTGCAGAATCCGACGCACCGAGCGAGAAATTAAGCCGCGCCAGCGCGCTGTACCAGTCAAGGTAGGACTGGATCTGCGCCACGCGCGCATTGGTGTCGTCCTGCTGCGCCGTGATGAAATCCAGCAGATTGCCAACGCCCGCTTTGTAACGCGCCGCCGAAGCGGCCGAGGATTCCACTGCGCTCTTCACCAGATTGCCTGTGCTGGAAACATTGGAGGCGGCCGTCTGCAAATCGTAATAGGACTGCCAAACATCGAGCTCAGTGGCGCTCAATAACTGGTCACGCACGCTCTCGGCCTGCTCGGCAAGCTCCTGCGCGCGTCTGACGCTGTAGGTATCACGAAACCCGCTGAATACCGGAATACTCAGGTTGAAACCGAAGGCATAGGTATCCTGTTCGGGGCGTTGCACCCCGACCACCGGCGTGTTTGCCGCGATGGAACTGGCCGCCAAAGCTGGGGTAGCACCCTGACCAAAACCAAGTAGGTTGGTACCGCTGTTCGTAAACATGATGCGTCCGTAGTTTGCGACGAACGAAAGTGTGGGCAATCCCGCGCGCGACGTCGCCAGCGCGTTGGCGCGGGCGGAACGCGCACGCGCTTCCGCCGCCATCAGGTCGGGCCGGTTCTGTTTGGCTTTATCGATCAATGCTTCAATCGACTGGCTGACCTCGGAGACCGGTGGCAGTTCGGCAACCGGCTTGAGTTCAAGCGGATATTGCACCGGCAAACCGACGACGTTGGCCAGCAGTCCGCGCGCCTTGGCCCACTCGCCCTCGTTACGCGAAAGCAGTAGCTTGGCCTGCCCGACCTGCGTCTCGGCACGGTATTCGTCACCTGCTGTCGCCAGACCGGACGTACGCCTGCGCTGCGCCGCATCCAGCGCAGTCTCGAAATTCTTCAGTGAATCGCGGCTGGCCCTGACCAGATAGTCAAACGCCAGCACACGGTAATAAGCCTGCTCCACCAGCGTCGCGACTTCCTGCAGCGTGCGGTTCTGTGTCAGGTTCGCCGCCAACAGGCGAAAATTCGCAGACTGCTCGGCCGCCTCGCCCTGGCCGAAATCGAACAAGGTGTAAGACAGGCTGACGCTCGGGCCATAGACGGTTTGCACCGGCACGGGACTGCCGGTAGTCGCCGAAATGTTACGGCTGATCTGCTGTCTGTATAACGCGGTGATGGTCGGCCAGTCGTCCGCTTTCTCGATACCCAGCGCCGCGGCCTCTGCGCGCGCCGACAGCCAGGCCTGCCGCGTGCGCGGATTGAGTATGAGCGCAAGATCCGTCAGATCCGCCAGGGACAACGGCCCCTTGTATTGCGGCGGAACGACAGCAGCCTGGTCAGGTTTGCCGATGGCAGGCAGCGGTTGGTCCGGAACCCACGCCCGGTTGGGCGCAGGCGAAGTCATCGCCTCGACCTTGTAGGGATCGATGCCGGCAGCCAATCCAACAGTATTGCCAATCAGGCCAAGCGCAAATAAAGCGCCTGTAATAGACACGCGCGAACGGAGCATGATCCTCAGCAAAACGTTTTTTTATAATAGTGACAACTGCAGCGGCGCATCATAGCACCTTTGCCGCCGTTTTCCACACCTCGGCGCTCCGGTTGATGGATGTTCCGGATTGCCGCAGACTGCCGGACATTTGAGCAGGTTCTCCCATGCAACGAGACTCCGACCGTATACCCCGCAACGTACTTGGCGGACTGCTGCAACCCTGCAGCGAGAGCCCTTTGACCGGCTTCTATCGCGATGGCTGCTGCAACACCGGCGATGAGGACGTTGGGGCGCACGTGGTCTGCACCGAGGTCACGGCAGAATTTCTCGCTTTCAGCAAAGCGCGCGGCAACGACCTCGGCACGCCGCACCCTGAATTCGGCTTTGCGGGCCTGCAGCCGGGCGACCGCTGGTGTTTATGCGCACTACGCTGGGTCGAAGCGCTGGGAGCCGGCGCCGCACCACGACTTGTGCTCGCCGCCACGCATGAAGCCATGCTTCAATACGCGCCCCTCGCCGAACTGAAAAAATACGCGCTGGATGCAAACTAAGCAGCGGCAGCGCCTTGCAGGTCAAGGCCACATCCGCTGCGGTTATTCTTGATCCTCTGCGCGCCTGCGGCTGCATCGACGGCTGCGCATTACGACCTTGTAGCCTGTTGTGCTGCGCGTGGCCGGCCTGAATATAACAAGCGCCGTGGTTACGGCGCTTGATTATCAATTCAACGTTGGACCTGGCCCGGGTTCGCGTTCGGATCCCGGCTCGGCATCCGTACCGTTTTCGGCTTTAACATCCGGCGGTAAGTCGCTGGCCATCAATTCTGTTGTCTCGGCCATCTCTGACTCTGCCGCCGCCTCGCCGGCTTCCTCACCCGGCAATTCGCCGCCGATGCGCGCGCCCGGCGCCACGGCCTCAACCAGTTGTCCGAGATCGTCGAGCGGCGGCAAATCAGTCAGCGCGGTCAAGTTCAGGTCATCCAGAAACTGCCGTGTCGTCGCAAACAGCTCAGGGCGTCCCGGCACTTCGCGGTTGCCAACGACATCAATCCAGCCGCGGGCTTCAAGTGCTTTGATCAGGTTGGTCGACACCACCACGCCGCGAATATCTTCAATATCGCCGCGTGTAACCGGTTGCTTGTAAGCGATGATTGCCAGCGTTTCGAGCACCGCCCGCGAGTAACGCGGCGGCTTTTGCGGGTTCATGCGATCTAGGAAACGCTGATATTCCGGCCGCGTGCGTAAACGCCAGCCGCTGGCGACGTTCACCAGTTCGATGCTGCGGCCTTCGCAGCCCTGCGCCACTTCCGCAATCGCCTCCTGCAGTGCTTCGTCGCTCAACTCGTCATCGAACAATTTGTTCAGGTCCGCGAGTTGCAAAGGCTCGGAGGCGGTCAGCAGCGCCGCTTCGATGACCTGCCTTACGTGTTGAAGATCAAACGACGGAGAGTCCATGTTCTTGGGTCAGCTTTACGTAAATCGGCGCATAGGCCTCTTGCTGCGAAACCTCGATCATGGATTCGCGGGCAAGTTCCAATACCGCCAGTAGGGTAACAACAAGTTTCGGCACGCCGTCCTCCTGCGAGAACAGCTGGGTAAATTCGAGAAAACTGGCTTCCTGCAATCGCCGCAGCACCAGCGTCATGTGCTCGCGCACCGACAACTGGTCACGGGTGACACGGTGATGCTTGTTGACACTGGCGCGCTGCAGCAGCCACAGCCAGGCCTGACGCAGGTCCTCGGCATTGACCGACGGCAGCACCTGCTCGGCATCTTTGTCGATCCACACCTGCACCAGCATGAAATCACGGCCGACCTGCGGTAATTCGTCGATGCGATGCGCGGCAAGCTTCATCTGTTCGTAAATCAGCAGACGGCGCACCAGTTCCGCGCGCGGATCTTCCTCGTCCGCCGCCACAGCCGGCGGGCGCGGCAGCAGCATGCGCGATTTGATTTCGATCAGCACCGCCGCCATGACCAGATATTCGGCAGCAAGCTCGAGACTTTTACGCCGCATCACCTCGACATACTCCAGATACTGCGCCGTCAGGCGCGCCATCGGAATATCCAGCACGTCGAGATTATGCTTGCGGATCAGATACAACAGCAGATCCAGCGGGCCCTCGAAGGTCTCAAGAAAAACTTCAAGCGCATCCGGCGGAATGTAAAGATCCAGCGGCAGCTGGTGGACCGGTTCGCCGCGGTAGCGCGCGATCGGCGCCGCAGCTTCGGTTATGGTCGCCTCAGTCACGCGATGAACCCCGCAGCCAGATTGGCCAGTGGCGACGCCTGCCGCGCGTGGCGGCCGGAATACGGAAATTTTTCAGACAAGAACTGCATGCGGTATTTTAGCGTGATTTGCGCCCGAAACCTACTGCCGAAAATGCTCTCAGGTGTAGCGCAGACCCATCACCTCGCGCACGTCACGCATGGTGTCCTCGGCCAGTTTCTGCGCCTTCTCGCAGCCGTCGGCGACAATACTGCGCACCAGTGTCGGATCGTCGGCGTAGCGCTGCGCGCGCGCGCGCATCGGCTTGAGTTCGGCCAGCACTCCGTCGATCACCGGCTGCTTGCATTCAAGGCAACCGATGCCGGCACTGCGGCAACCCTGCTGCACCCATTCGCGTTTCGCCTCATCGGAATACACGCAGTGCAATTGCCACACCGGGCATTTAGCCGGATCGCCCGGATCGGTGCGCTTGATGCGCGCCGGGTCAGTCGGCATGGTGCGTATCTTTTTGGTAATGCTGTCGTCGTCCTCGCGCAAGCTGACCGTATTGTTGTAGGACTTCGACATCTTTTGCCCGTCGAGGCCTGGCATCTTCGACGCCTCAGTCAGCAAGGATTGCGGTTCGACCAGGATGACTTTGCCGCCGCCCTCAATGTAACCGAACAAGCGCTCGCGGTCGCCCAACGCAAGGTTCTGCGCGTTCTCGAGCAGCGAGCGCGCAGCCTCCAGCGCTTCGGCATCGCCCTGCTCCAGATATTTGGTGCGCAACTCGCGATACAGCTTGGCCCGCTTGGCGCCGAGCTTCTTGATCGCCGCCTCGGCCTTTCCCTCAAAGCCGGTTTCGCGTCCGTAGACGTGGTTGAAACGCCGCGCGATCTCGCGCGTGAATTCGATATGCGGAACCTGGTCCTCGCCCACCGGCACACGATTGGCACGGTATATCAGGATGTCGGCGCTCTGCAACAGCGGATAGCCGAGAAAACCATAGGTCGACAAATCCTTGTCGGTGAGTTTTTCCTGCTGGTCCTTGTAGGTCGGCACGCGTTCGAGCCAGCCGAGCGGCGTGATCATCGACAGGAGCAGATGCAGTTCGGCATGCTGCGGCACTTTCGACTGGATGAACAGCGTCGCCTGCGACGGGTCGATGCCGGCCGCCAGCCAGTCGATCACCATGTCCCAGGTATGCTGTTCAATTTGATCGGGGCTGTCGTAATGCGTCGTCAACGCGTGCCAGTCGGCGACAAAGAAGAAACACTCGTGCTCGTGCTGGAGGCGTATCCAGTTTTTCAGCACGCCGTGATAGTGGCCTAGATGCAGTGCCCCGGTCGGACGCATGCCTGACAAAACGCGATCTATGAACATAATGCTGTTTCCTGGAATTCTGACAGTGGCGCCGGCTGACTCGGCAATGCGGTTGTTTACAACATTCCACCGGCAGGTATGCCGCAGACCATGGCGACGAAATACAGGGTGACCGAAACGAACGGCGACAAAAGCGTGCCAAGTATGCCCGTAAACAACAGGGCGAGCAAAATGAAAAACCCGTAGCGTTCTACGGCGGCGAACTTGAATGCGAGGCGGTGCGGCAGCAGGCTGACGAGTATGCGCCCGCCGTCGAGCGGCGGCAGCGGAAACAGATTCAATGCAAAAAATATGACGTTGACGAAAATCCCCGCCTCGCCGACCGAGCTCAACCAGTCCTGCGCCGGATTATCCGCCGCCAGACCGAGAGAAATCCGCAGCAAAAAGCCCCAAGCCAGCGCCATCAGCAAATTGCTGAACGGGCCCGCAGCCGCCACCCATAACATGTCGCGTTTGGGATTGCGCAGGTTGCCGAAATTGACAGGCACCGGTTTCGCCCAGCCAAACATGAATGGCGAAACAAGCAGTGTGAGCAATGGAATCACGATCGTACCCAGCGGATCGATGTGACGCATGGGATTGAGACTGATGCGTCCCGCCGCATACGCCGTCATGTCGCCAAAGTAGCGCGCAACGTAACCGTGCGCTGCTTCGTGCAGCGTGATCGCAAACAAAACGGGCAATGCGAATACAGCGACCTTCTGTATGAAACTAGCGTCCAATCGCAACTCCAAGTAATTCAGCGCGCCCGACGCCTTCACGCGTAATCACCGGCGTCGGACCGGTCAAATCCACCACAGTGCTGGGCACCACGCCGCAAGGCCCGGCATCGATCACCAGATCGACCGAGCGTTCAAGACGCGCGCGGATCTCGTCGGTATCGGTCAGCGGTAGCGTGTCGCCGGGCAGTATCAACGATGAACTCAGCAGCGGCTCGCCCAGTTCGGCAAGCAGCGCCAGCACCACGCGGTGTCCGGGCAAACGAATACCGATGGTCTTGCGGCGTTCGTGCAGCAATCGTCGCGGCACTTCGCGCGTGGCGTGCAAAATAAAGGCAAAACCGCCCACCGAACCTGCGCGCAGCAATTTGAACTGTACGTCGTCGATACGGGCGTAAACGGCCGCCTCGCCGACATCGCGGCAAACCAGCGCGAAATGGTGACGCGCATCGATGCCGCGGATCGCCCTCACCCTTTCCATCGCCGCCTTGTCGCCGATGTGGCAACCCAGCGCGTAACAGGAATCGGTCGGATAGGCGATGACGCCGCCATCACGCAGAATTTGCGCAGCCTGCTTGATCAGGCGCAGCTGCGGATTGTCGGGATGAATGGAAAAATACTGCGCCATGATCTATCGACCGTATCGTCAGGCTGCCGCCAGCCGGTGCCACACCGGTTCGCAGATACCCGGCAACCTTGGCAGGCCGCCGAGGTCACGGCTTTCGCCGGGCGAATGAAAATCAGAACCGCACGATGCGGCGAGACCAAACTCGACGGCATGCTGTGCAAACATGGAATATTGTTGGGGCTGATGGCTGCCTGTGACGACCTCGATCGCCGCGCCGCCAACCTCGCGAAATTCCGAAAGCAGCGCGCGCAACTGCGGGCGGTCGAATGGATAGCGTCCCGGATGGGCGATGACCGCTACGCCACCGCTGCCGTTAATCCACGACACGGCATCGCTCAAACCGGCCCATTCCTGCGCGACGTTGCAGGGACGCCCCGCCCCCAGCCAGCGACGGAATGCGTCCTTGATGCTTTTGACCTGTCCCGCTTCACACAGATGACGCGCGAAATGCGTGCGGCTGATCATGCGCGGATTGCCGGCGAAGCGTAACGCGCCTTCAAATGTTCCATTGATGCCGAGGTTGTCGAAGGCGGCGGCCATGCGCTGTGCGCGATCGGTGCGGCCTGAACGCGTCACCGCGAGACCGGCCTGCAATGCCGCGTTCTCCGGGTCTATGCCCAGACCGACAATATGTATGGTGTCTCCCCGCCAAGTCACTGAAATTTCGACGCCGTTGATAAACCGGATGCCGTGCTCGCGCGCCGCTTCCGCCGCCTCGGCAAGGCCGCCGGTATCGTCGTGATCGGTCAGCGCCAGCGAGCCAACGCCGCGCCGCGCCGCGCGTGCCACGAGGGCTGCGGGCGCAACCGTGCCGTCGGACACGGTCGAATGGCAATGCAGATCGGGGTTGTTCAATGGAGGCTGCCGCGGCCGACGCTGATTGGCGGCGCAAGGGTTTGTTGGAAAAGAGAAATTCTACCAGAAAGACCATGCCTTTGTAAGGTTGGCCGCAGGCCCGCGACTGATCCGAAGCATGCCAAACCGCCGCCGCCAATTCCTTCCCGAATGCATCACCGCGCTGTTGCTCCTGATAATGCAGATGCCAGCTGCGAGCGCCGCCGAATGCAACGCCTCGAGCGGCGGGAAGCGTGTCGCCTTGCTTGAGTTTTACACGTCGGAGGGCTGCAGCAGTTGCCCGCCAGCCGATCAATGGCTAAGCCGGCTCGCCGCAAAAAAAGCGGTGCCGGACGCGCTGCTGCCGCTGGCTTTTCACGTCGATTACTGGAACGACCTCGGCTGGATCGATCCGTTTTCCCGCGCGCAATTCAGCGAACGTCAGCGACAATCGAGCCGCCGCCGCGGCGCGCACTTCGTGGTGACGCCGCAGTTTCTGCTCGATGGGCAAAGTTACCAGCGCCCGCTGCTGATCGACGACATTGATGCCAGGACCAATGCGATCAACCAGTCACCGCCGCGGGCGACCATCGCCATCCATCAACGGCGCACTGCCGCCGGCATCGACGCGCGTGTGGATGTCACCGTGCCCGCTGCCGAAGCACGCCACGCGGAGACCTACATCGCCATCTACGAAAACGATCTGGCCACTGCCGTCAAGGCGGGCGAAAACAGGGGCGCGCTGCTCAAGCATGATTTTGTCGTGCGCGAACTAAGCGCACCGTTGCGGCCCGACGGAAAAGGGCGGCTCGTCCATGACGTCCGCATCCCTGTCGATCCGGGCTGGAAAGCACGCGACCTGCAACTTGCGGTCTTTGTGCAGCACGCCGAAAGCGGCGCGATATTGCAGGCGCTGAACGCGCCCTGCCGGTAGGCGCCCTGCGCCTTGGCGCCGGCCGAATCGCCTATAATGCGGTCTGGTGATGACAGAGGCCGCCCCGCAGGGCCGGTAAAGGGCAATGAACAGGAACCAGGCGATTGCGCTCGCATTTGCGGCAGGCAACATCCTGTTGATCATGATGTTCCCGCCGTTCGACACCTATTCCATCGCCAACACCAAGATCCCGGTGTTCAGCGGCTTCGAATTCTATCCGCGGCACACCGCCGGCATGGTGATCAACCTGAGCCTGCTCTACCTCGAGATCATCGTGGTGCTGATCAATGCCTTTATCGGCCTGCTGCTGCTGCGCGACAAAAAATCGGTCGTCGCGCGAAAACGCATCAGCCTGCAGAATGCAACGCTGATTTTTGTCGCAATCAACCTGGTCGTGATCCTGCTGTTCCCGCCGTTCGAATCGGTTTTCGCCATGACCAACGCGGCGCTGCCGACCTTCGAGGGTTTTTATTTCATCTTTGCACGTCAAACCAATCACGTCATCGTCACTACCATCCTCTATCTTGAGGTCATCCTGGTATTGATCAATGGCGCACTGTTCTGGCTGATTTTCCGCGAACGCAAACGTGATGCCCTGACGCCCGAAGAGGCAATGAAGGTCATGCTGGAAATGCGCAAGCGCGGAGGCTGACTTATTACGCGACGGGCTGGTGCAGGCGGCTTTGCGCCGGCACGTGCTGGGCCAGAAATTCCATTTGGTCGGCAAGGATCCGCCGGTTGGTCAGGATCAGATACTCGGCGCGGTTCGGCACATAGGGCAGATAGAGCAGTTCCATGTGCGCCTTTTCCGGCGTGCGGTCGCTTTTTCTTTCGTTGCACGGGCGACAGGCGGCCACAACGTTCATCCAGGTATCGCGCCCGCCGCGCGAAAACGGCACTACGTGGTCGCGGGTCAGTTTCGCCCCCGGCAGGATATGGCCGCAATAGGCGCAAAGATAACGGTCGCGGTGAAACAGTTCGCGGTTATTGAGCGGCGGCACCTGGCTGAAGGCGCGCGTCGCCATTGCCCGCCCCCTGATCGCGATGATGCTGCTGGCAACAATTTTTGAGCGTTCGCCGGAAAGCCGGTTGCGCCCGCCCACCACGGTGAACGCATGCTCGCCCGCCGTCCAGGCAATCTGGTCCTTGGCGTAATAAAAACAGGCGTGTTGCCAGGTGATCCAGCGGTGCGGAACACCGTTTGAATCGAGGGTCAATATCAGTGGAAACGCGGGTATTGCACCCGCGGAGGTGATTTCTTCCGAACGAACCGTGATCGACACTGGTTTTCCTCTACGCCAAGAATGAAACACCGGCAGGATCCGCAATCAGCCGTCATTATGTGGAAAATCCGTATATTTTTCAATGAAACAGGCGTGCTTTCCGACCGTTATTCGAAAACACACCGGGCGCATGCGGGCATTCGGTCGGTCTCAGTCTATAGCAGCCCCGGAACATTGCTGGCGAACCCGCCGCAGACAGGATATAATGGCAAAACAAGTGCTTAGCATTGTCTTAATCAGTAGTCGATTGCGGCGAGCCGCGCGCAGTTTCATCTGCGGCGCAGCCACCGTCCGTATTTTCCAGTGAACGCCGCTCAGAAAGTCGCGCGCGTACGCCGAAACCCAGGAGTTTTTCTCAATGTCGTTTGAGTCGCTCGGGTTGCTTCCCGAGCTGTTGCGCGCAATTGCCGATCAAGGTTACACCGAGCCGACGCCGATTCAACTCAAGGCCATTCCGCCGGTGCTTGCCAAACATGACATGATGGCGTGCGCCCAGACCGGTACCGGCAAAACCGCCGGCTTCGCACTGCCCATTCTGCAAATGCTAGCGCCGATGCAAAGCGCGAGCCCCTCGCCGGCACGCCACCCGATCCGTGCACTCATTCTCACGCCGACCCGCGAACTGGCAGCCCAGGTCGAAGAAAACGTAGCTGCTTATTCGAAATACCTGACACTGCGCTCGACAGTGGTCTTCGGCGGCGTCGATATCAATCCGCAGATCAAGGCGCTGCGCGCCGGCGTTGAGGTGCTGGTTGCCACGCCCGGCCGGCTACTCGACCACGTGCAACAAAAAACCGTCAATCTGACGCAGGTTCAGATTCTCGTCCTCGATGAGGCTGACCGCATGCTCGACATGGGCTTCATGCCAGACATCAAGCGCATCCTGGCGCTGTTGCCAGCGGAACGTCAGAGTCTGTTGTTCTCTGCCACCTTCTCCGATGAAATCAAACGCCTCGCCAACCAGATGCTGCGCAATCCGGTATCGATCGAGGTGGCGCGGCGCAATGCGCCTACCGATCTGGTGACGCACCGCATGTATGAAGTGGACGCCGACCGCAAAGGTCTGCTGCTCGCGCATCTGATCAAGAGCCGCGATATGCAGCAGGTGCTGGTGTTCGTGCGCACGAAACGCGATGCCAACCGCCTGATGCGCGAACTGGTGCGCGACGGCGTACCCGCGACCGCGATTCACAGCGACCGCACCCAGGGCGAACGCATGCAGGCACTCGAAGACTTCAAGAACGGCACGATGAAGGTCATGGTGGCGACGGACATCGCCGCGCGCGGCCTCGACATTGAACAACTGCCGTTCGTGATCAACTTCGAACTGCCGTATGCCGCGGAAGACTATATCCACCGTATCGGCCGCACCGGTCGTGCCGGCAGCCCGGGCGAAGCGATTTCACTGGTTTGCAGCGATGAAAAACGCATGCTCGACGATATCGAGCGCGAATTGAAGCGCAAGCTCGAGCGCCTGCCGATGCCGGAACTTGCCGGCGCTCGCGCGCGTGCACCGCGTCATCACGAAGAACGCAGCACTGGCGAGCACCGTGCGCCGCGCAGCAATCTGCATGCGGTGCCTGCGGCAAAACCGGCGCATACGGCAAAACCGTTGCATGCGGCAAAACCGGCACATGCAGCCGCGGCCGGCGGCTTCGATTTCAGCAAACCCTACGAACCGAAACCATCGAGTTCGACGAACGGCGGTGCCGCACCGGCAACCACCGCGGCGCGCGCACCGATGCGCCGCCAGACCGCCGCCCTGCTCGGCGGTCACGCCAAAAAATCCTGACGATCAGGAACCGCTGAACCAGTTGTAGCCCTGGTCCTCCCAGTAGCCGCCGGGATTATCGTTGGTGACAAAAATCGCCGCAATGTGCTTCGGGTTTTTGAATCCCAGCTTCGTCGGTATCCGCAGTTTCATCGGAAAGCCGTAACTCACCGGCAGGATCTGGTCGGCGAATTTGAATGTCATCTGCGTTTGCGGATGCAGCGCCGTCTGCATGTCGATGCTGGTGTAGTAATCGTCCGAACATTTGAAGCCGACGTATTTTGCCGTCAGGTCGGCACAGACGCGCTCCAGAAACGTCCTGAACGTGACACCGGTCCACTTGCCGATGGCACTCCAGCCTTCGACGCAGATGTGGCGCGTGATCTGGCTCGTTTGCGGCAATGCGTAGAGCTGCTCCAGCGCCCACGGCGCTTTTTCGCGGATGAGACCGCCGAGTTCGAGTTTGTATTTCGCGCCGTCGATGCGCGGCGCCTCGGATTCGCCGTAAAAAGCATTGAACGGAAACGGCTGCGTGATCGCGCTCTCCGGGTAGGTCGGCGCGAGTTTGGTCGGATCGAAGATCGCCGCCTGCACGCCGTCGTTCCAGCGCGACATCGTCCACAGCACTTTTTGCACGCTGTCGGCATCCGTCACGTCGCAACCACTCAGCATCGTCAACGCGCCAAGACTAAGACTGTTTTTCAGAAACAGCCGGCGTTCGAGCTTGACGATCTCGCGGCCCGGCGCAACAAGATTGCGATCCAATTTCTTTTTATCTTCGCGGCTCATCTCAGCCTCCATGTCCGGTTGCGGACGCGCGCCCGGTGAACATCGGCAGCAAGGTGCGCGGCACCAAGGCCACCATCGCCACATGCACCGCGACAAACAGCACCACCAGCGCCATCGCAATAAAGTGCACCCAACGCGCACCTTCGAATCCGCCCATTAAAGCCGCCAGCCCCTGAAATTGCACCGGCTTCCAGATTGCGATGCCGGACAACACCAGCACGACCAGCACGCCGATCACACCGACGTACGCGGCACGCTGCACCGCGTTGTAGACACCCAACTCATGTTTGATCCGGCCGCGCAGGGCGTTGCTGAATTCGAGCCACACCGAGCGTGGCGTCAGCGGCAAGAAATTTGACCTAAAATGGCGCGACCACAGGCCGTAGCCAACATAAACAAGGCCGTTCACAACAAGTATCCACATCGCCGCGAAGTGCCATTGCAACGCGCCGCCCAGCCAGCCGCCGAGCGTCAGATCGCGGGGAAATTTGAAATCGAACAACGGTGAAGCGTTGTAAATGCGCCAGCCACTGCTCACCATGATCAACATTGCAAAGACATTGACCCAGTGCGTAATGCGTATTGCCAGCGGATGAATTTTCCTGAGTCCCGCGCCCTGTTCCTGCGTTTTCGCCATTGCGTCCCCCATGTTCACAGCCCGTCTCACGACCTGTCGCCGATTTCGCTTGTGCACCATTATCTGCGCAATCCGGTAGTCGGACGAGTTGCACTTTCCTTACAACCCTTACTGTGCCATGGATAACCTCGGCCCGCTGCAGACCGGCTACGCCCGCGTATTCGCGCTGTCACTGCTGTTGATCGTCAGCGGAATTCCGCTGCTGATAGTTTAATGCGACCTCGTTTTCACGCTCACAGGAATTTGCCATGACCGCTCAAACACCCAAATCTGTCAGTGCCGCCGAACTGAAGACCATGTTGCACGACGGCGCAGAAATCGCCCTCTTCGACGTACGTGAGGCCGGGCAGTTCGGCGAATCGCATCTGCTGTTTGCCACACCGCTGCCCTACAGCCGGCTTGAACTGGATGTCTTCCCGCTGCTGCCGCGCAGGAGCGCGCGCGTGGTGATTTGCGATGACGGCGCCTCCGGCATTGCCGCCATCGCAGCGGCAAAAATGATCGCGCTTGGCTATACCGATGTCGCCGTGCTGACCGGCGGTACTCGTGCCTGGGCGGCGGCAGGCTACGGCCTCTTTCGCGGCGTCAACGTGCCGAGCAAAACGCTGGGCGAACTGGTCGAACACGCCTGTCATACGCCGCGCATCACGGCGCAGGAGCTCGCGCGCATGCAGGCTGCCGGCGAAAACTTCGTCGTTGTCGACGGCCGCCCCTTTACCGAATACACCAAAATGAACATACCCGGCGGCATTTGTTGTCCAAATGCAGAACTGCCCTACCGCATCGCCACCATGGTGCCGGACCCGACGACGAAAATCGTGGTCAACTGCGCCGGCCGCACGCGCTCCATCATCGGCGCGCAAACGCTGATCAATTTCGGCGTGCCCAACCCGGTGGTCGCTCTCGAAAACGGCACGCAAGGCTGGTACCTCGCCAATTTCAAACTGGAAAAACAGGCGACGCGACGTTATCCGGATGCCGTCAATGCAGCATTGCTGCCATCCTCACGCGAGTCGGCGCTCAAACTGATGCAGAAATTCGGTGTGCGTGAAGTCACGGCAAAAGAAGTCTCGGCATGGCTGCAGGACCAAACCCGCACGACCTATCTGTGCGATGTGCGCACGCCGGAAGAATTCGCCAAAGACGCGATCCCCGGCACCGTGCACGCGCCCGGCGGACAGTTGATCCAGGCCACCGACCAGTGGGTGGCGGCGCGCCATGCGCGTGTCGTGCTGATCGACGGCGACGGTGTGCGTGCGCCGGTGGTGGCCAGCTGGCTGGCACAACTCGGCTACGATGTTTGCGTGCTCGCCAAAGGCATCCACTCCGGACTGCGCCTGCCGCCGGTACCGGTAGTGGCGCTACCGGAGCTGCCGAAAATTTCCGCCGCCGCCCTGAAGCAGGCACTCGAATCCAAACGCGCCACTTCTTTCGATCTGAACTACAGCATGCACTACCGGCGCGCCCACGTGCCGGGCAGTCGCTGGAGCAGCCGCATGAAAATCGTCGCCGACGTGCGCAAGGTGACCGGACCGCTCGTCCTGATTGCCGACGACATCGGCATTGCGCAACTCGCCGCCACCGAACTGGCGACTGCGGGAAAACAGGATGTGAAATTGCTCGATGGCGGCACTGCGGCCTGGAGCAAGGCCGGCTTCCCGACGGAAGCCTCGCCGGAAAAACCTGCCGACGAGGAATGTATCGACCACCTGTTCTTCGTGCACGACCGCCATGCCGGTAATCGCGCGGCCATGCTGCAATACCTGGCGTGGGAAACCGGTTTGCTGGCACAACTCGACGCGCCGGAGCGCGCCGAGTTTCACGTCAAGGCGCGGTAAAGCGCCTTGGTGTTTTCTTAATTGATCTGGGCGCCGGATTCCTTGACCATGCGCGCCCATTTCGCCGCTTCGACTTTAAGCATTTCGCCGAATAGTTCCGGCGTTTCCTGCCACGCCACTTCCTGACCGGCATTCAGCAGCTGCTTTTGCACGTCCGGCGTTTTGACGATACGCAACAATTCGCCGTGCAGCTTCATCACGATATCGCGCGGCGTGCCTTTCGGCGCGGCGATGCCAAACCACGCGGTCACGTCATAGCCTTTGATGCCGGCCTCGGCAACGGTCGGCGTATCGGGTAATTCGGGCGAACGCTTGTTGCCGGTGACCGCCAGCGCCCGTAATTTTCCGGCGCGGATCTGCGGCAGCATGCCGGCGATACCGGGAAAACCAACGGTGACCTGCCCGCTCAGCAAGTCGGCCGTCGCCGGGCCGCTACCGCGATAAGGAATATGCATCATGTCGATACCTGCCATCTTGGTAAACAAGGCGCCGGTCAGGTGTTGCGTGCTGCCATTGCCCGACGACGCATAGTCAATCTTGCCGGGCTTGGCCTTCGCCAGCGCGATCAATTCCTTGACGCTCTTCACCGGCAGCGACGGATGCACGACAAGAACGTTCGGCGCACTGGTGACCTGGGTCACCGGTGCAAAATCGCCGACCGAATCATAGGACAGCTTCTTGTAGAGCGCAGCGCTGACGAAATGCGTGTTGCTGATCATCAGCAGGCTGTAACCGTCGGCCGGCGCTTTCGCCACCGATTCAGCGCCGATGGTCGAACCGGCACCCGGCCGGTTATCGACGACGACCTGGTGACCGAGCGCTTCAGTCATCTTCTGCGTCAGTATGCGGCCCGGCACATCGGCGGCACCGCCGGGAGAAAACGGCACCACCAGCCGTACCGGACGGTTGGGATAATTCTGTGCGGTGGCAACGTTAGCAGAAGCCACTGCCAAAAATGCCATCGCCAGTTGTGAGATTAGTTTTTCGTTTTTCATCTGCACTCCGCGTGTACGAAAACCGGTTCGACCCGGTAGAGGGCTGGAATTATAGCCTGCGCACGCGCAGTTCCAAGTGAACGCGGGCGCAATTGCCCGAGACGTTGCCTCAATACATTTACTGCCGAGCGAAAAAAAGCGGGGGACGAGAAAATCCCCGCACTCCCCGACTTTTTAACCGATACCGGCACGCCGATCAGGCCTTTGCGAAACGCAACGCGCCCTTCTCGACGTCGATATGTACAGTGTCCTTGGCGGCGAAACCGCCTTCGAGAATACGCTTGGCCAGCGGGTTCTCCAGTTCCGACTGGATAGCGCGTTTAAGCGGCCGCGCGCCGTAGACCGGATCGAATCCCGCCTCCGCAATACGCTTCACCGCGGCGTCGGTCACTTCTAGATGAATTTCCATTTTCGCCAGCCGTTTCTCCAGCAGACCGATCTGCTTGCGCGCGATCGACGCAATGTTTTTCTCGTCAAGCGCATGGAACACCACGATCTCGTCGATGCGGTTGACGAACTCCGGACGGAACTGCGCCTTGACCTCGCCCATCACCGCCAGCTTGATCACTTGATAATCATCACCGCTCATCTGCTGGATCATCTGCGACCCGAGGTTCGACGTCATGACAATGACCGTGTTCTTGAAATCGACCGTGCGGCCCTGCCCGTCGGTCATGCGACCGTCGTCGAGCACCTGCAGCAGCACGTTGAAGACATCCGGATGCGCCTTCTCGACTTCGTCGAGCAGAATCACCGAGTACGGTTTGCGCCGCACCGCTTCGGTCAGATAGCCGCCCTCTTCATAACCGACGTATCCGGGCGGCGCACCGATCAGACGCGCAACCGAATGCTTCTCCATGAATTCGCTCATGTCGATGCGGATCATGTGCTCTTCGGAGTCGAACAGAAATTCCGCCAGTGCCTTGCACAACTCGGTCTTGCCGACCCCGGTCGGCCCGAGAAACAGGAAAGAGCCGTACGGTTTGTCCGGATCCGACAGTCCCGCGCGCGAACGGCGGATCGCATCGGACACCAGGCGCACTGCCTCGTCCTGTCCGACCACGCGCTGGTGCAGCCGCTCTTCCATCAGCAGTAGCTTGTCGCGCTCGCCCTGCATCATCTTCGCCACCGGTATGCCGGTCGCGCGCGACACCACTTCGGCAATTTCCTCGGCACCAACCTGCGTGCGCAGCAGGCGCGGTTTGGCGCCGGCGACGGGCGCCTTGTCGGCCTGTTTAAGCTGGGCCTCCAGTTTGGGTACTTTGCCGTATTGAATTTCCGACACCTTCTGCCAGTCGCCCTTGCGCGTGGCCGCTTCCATCTCAAGCTTCAGCTTCTCAAGTTCTTCCTTGACGTGCTGCGAGCCCTGCACCTGCGCCTTCTCCATCTTCCACACTTCTTCGAGATCGGCGTATTCGCGCCCGAGGCGCGTGATCTCGTCTTCCAGCGCGGCGAGCCGTTTCTGCGAGGCTTCGTCCTTTTCCTTGCGCACCGCTTCGCGCTCGATCTTCAACTGGATCAGGCGACGGTCGAGCTTGTCCATCGATTCCGGCTTCGAATCGATTTCCATCTTGATGCGTGAAGCGGCCTCGTCGATCAGATCAATCGCCTTGTCCGGCAGAAAACGGTCGGTAATGTAACGGTGCGACAGTTCGGCGGCGGCAACGATCGCCGGGTCGGTGATATCCACGCCGTGATGCACCTCGTACTTTTCCTGCAGCCCGCGCAGGATCGCGATCGTGCTTTCGACCGACGGCTCGTCGACCAGTACTTTCTGGAAACGGCGTTCCAGCGCGGCGTCTTTTTCGACGTACTTGCGGTATTCATTCAGCGTAGTGGCGCCGACACAATGCAGTTCGCCGCGCGCCAGGGCGGGCTTCAACATATTGCCGGCATCGATGGCGCCTTCGGCCTTGCCGGCACCGACCATGGTGTGCAGTTCGTCGATGAAGACGATCGTTCTCCCGGCGTCCTGCGCGATTTCCTTCAGCACCGACTTGAGACGCTCTTCGAACTCGCCGCGGTATTTCGCACCGGCCAGCATCGCCGCCATGTCGAGCGAAAGCACACGCTTGTTCTTCAGCGTCTCAGGCACTTCGCCGTTGACGATGCGCTGCGCCAGCCCCTCGACAATGGCCGTCTTGCCCACACCCGGCTCGCCAATCAGCACCGGGTTGTTTTTCGTGCGGCGTTGCAGGATCTGGATCACGCGGCGGATCTCGTCGTCGCGGCCGATTACCGGATCGAGCTTGCCGGCCCGTGCCTGTTCGGTCACGTCCACCGTGTACTTCTTCAGCGCTTCGCGCGCACCCTCGGCTTCGGGGTTGCTGACGCTCTCACCACCGCGCACCGCATTGACGGCCTGTTCGATCGCCGTGCGGGTGCCGCCGTGCTGCTTGAGCAAACGTCCCGTCTCGCCCTTGTCCTGCGTCAGCGCGAACAGAAACATTTCCGAGGCGATGAACTGGTCGTCGTGCTTCTGCGCCTCTTTGTCCGTGATGTTGAGCAAGGCGGTCAGCTCGCGCGAAACGTTGACTTCGCCGCCCTGCCCCTCGACCTTAGGCAGCCGCTTGTGCGCTGCCGCCAGCGCGGTCTTCAGGGCCTGCACGTTGACGCCGGCGCGCGACAGCAGCGAGGTGGTGCTGCCGTCATCCTGCTGCAACAGCGCCTGCAGCAGGTGCTGCGGCTCGATGTAGGGGTTGTCCTGCCCGACGGCAAGACTCTGCGCGTCAGCGAACGCCTGTTGAAATTTGGTCGTGAATTTGTCGAATCGCATGGTTTCGCCCAGATCCGGTTAATGTCCTACTCGTCAGATGGGGCATTCCACCGGGATTTCAATGACCTCTGCCCGGAAAATTCACCTGCCGGACCGGTCTATTCAATCGCGGCGCGCGCCGCCTCCGCCGGGTAGGGATGCAGCATGCTCAGCGCCACACTGCGGTTGGCCGATTCGACGATGCGCACATGCTCACGCCGCAGCTCGCGCGCATGCCGGCAGCCGCAGGAGTGCGCAATCATGTCGATTTCTTTGTTCATATTGCGGATGTAACTGGCGACGCGGACGTATTTTTCCTCGACGACGAGGCCGCGTTGCAGACGCTTGTTGTGGGTGGTGATGCCGGTCGGGCAGGTATTCATATGACAGCGCATGGCCTGGATGCAGCCGAGCGCAAACATCGGGCCGCGCGCCGTGTTGATGAAATCGGCACCCGTGCACAGCGCCCAGGCGGCACGCGCCGAGGTCACCAGTTTCCCAGAGGCAACCACACGAATGCGGTCTTTGAGCCCCGACTCCAGCAAGGCGTCGATCACGCGCGGCAAGGCCTCGGCGATGGGCAGGCTCATATGATCCATCAGCGTCGCCGGCGCCGCGCCGCTACCACCCTCGCCGCCGTCGATGACGAGAAAATCCGGCGCGTCCTGCACACCGCGGCGCAAAATCGCCTCACACAATTCGTTCATGAAATCCCAGCCGCCGATGGCCGTTTTGACACCGACCGGCCGCCCCGTGAGGTCGCGGATGTAGATCACCTTGTCGAGCAACTGGTCGATATTGGCGATGTCGTGATGGCGATTGGGGCTGATCGAATCCTCGCCGGCGGGTATGCCGCGTATCCTTGAGATCTCCGCGGTCACCTTGGCGCCGGGCAGCACGCCACCCTTGCCCGGCTTGGCCCCCTGCGACAGCTTGATCTCGAAAGCCTTCACCACATGCGATAACTCGCGCGCTTTTTCCGGGGAAAAATTGCCGTCGCCGTCGCGGATCCCGTATTTCGCCGTGCCGATCTGCATGATGACATCGCAGTCACCCTCCAGATGGTAGGGCGACAGACCGCCCTCGCCGGTGTCCATCCAGCAGCCGGCGAGACCGGCGCCGCGCGACAACGCGCGCACTGCGGGCTCGGAAATTGCACCGAAACTCATGCCGGAAATATTGGTGACCGAACGCGCCTCGAACGGATAACGGCAATGATCCGCACCGATCACCAGCGAAGGCGTCGGCAGGCGGTCTTCCTCCAGCACCGGAAACGGATGGTTGACGAAGATGATGGAGCCCGGTTCGCGCAAATCGTTGCTCGAACCGAAACCGATGATGCCGCCTTCGTTCTTGGCTTCGCGATAGACCCAGGCGCGGGTGGCGCGGTTGAACGGCATTTCATCGCGGTCGCCGGCGAAGAAATACTGGCGGAAATACTCGCCCATCTGCTCGAAGAAGAAACGCAGGCGCCCGATCACCGGGAAGTTGCGCAGCACGGTGTGCTTTTTCTGCGTGACGTCCTGGATGAACCAGAACAGCAGCATGCCAATGATAAAAAAGCCGACGATCGTGCCCAGACCGTAGGAAATTACCCCCATGATTCCGGTCATGCTTCCTCCCCATCGGGTAAACTTCGGACTCTTGTTTACGGCCAATATAGATGAAAATGCAGGGCTTGGCACAGGCAATTGAACGCAACGTCGCCGCTGCGCTCGAAGAGGACGTCGGTAGCGGCGACCTCACCGCGGCTTTGGTCTCTGCTGGCAAAACTGCCGGCGCGCGCATCATCACCCGCAACGACGCTATCATTTGCGGCAGCGCCTGGGTCGATGCCTGCTTCCGGCGTCTAGATCCAAACCTCAATATTCAGTGGTTGTGTGCCGACGCCAGCAATGCCAAAGCCGGTCAAACCCTCTGCACCCTAAACGGTAGCGCGCGCGCCCTGCTCACCGGCGAGCGCAGTGCGCTCAATTTCCTGCAACTGCTCTCGGGCATCACAACGACGACGCGACACTACGTCGATGCGGTGCGCGGCACGCGCGCGAAGATCCTCGACACGCGCAAGACGCTGCCGGGCCTGCGTGTGGCGCAGAAATACGCCGTCATGACCGGCGGCGGGACCAACCATCGCATGGGCCTCTACGACGCCATCCTGATCAAGGAAAACCACATCGCCGCGGCGGGCGGCGTCGCGGCGGCGATGAAGACTGCACTGGCATCGGCACCGCAAGGCGTGTGGATACAGGTCGAGGTCGAGAACCTTGATCAACTGCGCACGGCACTCGAGGCCGGCGCGAAACTGATCCTGCTCGACAACATGAACACCGCGCAAATGCGCGACGCCGTGGCGGTTGCCGCGGGACGCGCCGCGCTGGAAGCCTCTGGCGGCATTACGCTGGCCAATGTGCGAGAGATCGCCGAAACGGGCGTCGACCGCATTTCGATCGGCAGCCTCACCAAGGATGTGAAAGCCGCCGATCTGTCGATGCGTTTTGACGACTAGGTAACGCGGTGTTCGCGCCGCACGTCAACCGCAGGTACGGACAATCAGCTCTTTTACCGCAACGTCGTCAGCATCCAGCACGCAAAAACGCTGCGGCAGGCGCTCCAGCCCTGCCATGCCATAAGGCACTTCCGGATCACGGCCGATCGCCTCTTTGATGGTCGCCGCAAATTTTGCCGGCAGCGCCGTTTCGAGGCAGATCAAAGGCACGCCGGCTTCGCGGTATTCCAGTCCGACCTTCACGCCGTCGGCAGTATGCGTGTCGATGATCTGATTGTATTTCCGGTGCACAGAACGGATGGTCTCGATACGGTCGGCGTGTTTGCTCGAACCGGAAACGAAACCGAAACCGGCGATGCGCGCGAAATGCGGCGTGCGTGAAAGATCGAAAATCCCATCGCGGTCGAGCTGGCGCCACAGGCTTGCAACGGTTTTGCTGTCGCGCCCGACCAGATCGAAAACAAAACGCTCGAAATTCGAGGCCTTGGAAATATCCATCGACGGGCTGCTGGTCTGCTGCACGCGCTCCGACGGCCGCAAGCGATAGATGCCGGTGCGGAAAAACTCGTCGAGCACGTCGTTTTCGTTGGTGGCCAGAATGAGCTTGCGCACCGGCAGGCCCATGCAGCGCGCGATATGTCCCGCGCAGATGTTGCCGAAATTGCCCGACGGCACGGCGAACGACACCTGCTGGTCGTTCGACTGCGTGGCGGCAAAATACGCCTTGAAGTAATAGACGACCTGCGCAACAACGCGCGCCCAGTTGATCGAATTGACGGTGCCGATGCTGTACTTCGATTTGAAGGTGTGATCGTTACTGACCGCCTTGACGATGTCCTGACAATCGTCGAACACACCGCGCACGGCGATGTTGATGATATTGACGTCCTGCAGCGAAAACATCTGCGCCGTCTGGAACGGACTCATCTTCTGGTGCGGCGAGAGCATGAAAACGCGGATGCCCTGCTTGCCGCGCATCGCGTACTCGGCCGCCGAGCCGGTGTCTCCCGAAGTCGCACCGAGAATGTTCAGCTCGGCGCCCGACTTCGCCAGCGCATGTTCGAAGAGGTTGCCGAGCAACTGCATCGCCACGTCTTTGAACGCCAGCGTCGGCCCGTTTGACAGGCCGGCGATAAATACACCCTCTTCCAGTTGCCGCACCGGTGTGATGTCGGCCGAATGGAACACCTCTGCGGTATAAGTCTTGTCGACGATCTGCTTGAGTTCGCTGCTGCTGATGTCATCGGCATAGAGACGCAGAATTTCAAAAGCGAGTTCGGGATAAGACAGTCCGCGCCAGCGCGCCAGCTCGGCCGCACCGACCTGTGGATAACGTTCGGGCATGGCGAGTCCGCCGTCGCCCATCAGGCCGCCTAACAGGATGTCGAGAAAGGCAGCCGGTGCCGCCCCGCCTCGCGTGCTTACATATCGCATGAAAACCTGGCCCTCAGCTCGTGCCGAGCGGCTCCATGCGAATGCGCGTGACCTTGCCAACCACGACCTTTAACTTTTCGAGGCCGGCGATCGCTGCGTTGATGCGCTTTTCGACCGTCAGGTGCGTCAGCATGATGATGTCGGCGTGGGCTTCGCCCTCGGGCGGTTCTTTCTGCACCATGGCGTCGATCGAAATCGAGCCTTTGGCCAGGATGCGCGTGATATCGGCCAGCACGCCGGGCTTGTCGTGCACACGCATGCGCAGGTAATACGAGGTCTCAACCTCGGACATCGGCAGGATCGGCAGCTGCGACATGCGGTCCGGCTGGAAGGCCAGATGCGGCACACGGTTTTCCGGATCCGCCGTATGCATGCGCGTCACGTCCACGAGATCGGCGATCACCGCGGACGCCGTCGGGTAGGCACCGGCGCCGGCGCCGTAATACAGCGTCGGCCCCACCGCGTCGCCTTTGACGAGGATGGCGTTCATCACGCCCTCGACGTTGGCGATGAGCCGGCGCGCCGGGATCAGGGTCGGGTGCACGCGCAATTCGATGCCTTTGGGCGTGCGGCGCGTAATACCGAGCAGCTTGATGCGGTAACCGAGTTCCTCGGCGTAACGGATGTCGGCCGCGGTCAGTTTTGAAATGCCCTCGGTATAGGCATCCTTGAAACGCATCGGAATGCCGAAGGAGATTGCGGCAATGATGGTCAGCTTGTGCGCGGCATCCACACCTTCGATGTCGAAAGTCGGATCAGTCTCGGCGTAACCGAGGCGCTGCGCCTCGGCCAGCACGCTGCCGAAACTCGAACCCTTCTCGCGCATTTCGGAGAGGATGAAATTGCTGGTGCCGTTGATGATGCCGGCGATCCACTCGATGCGGTTGGCAGTCAGGCCTTCGCGCAACGCCTTGATGATGGGAATCCCGCCGGCCACCGCCGCCTCGAAGGCCACCATCACGCCATGTTTGCGCGCCGCGGCAAATATCTCGTTGCCGTAATTGGCCAGCAACGCTTTGTTCGCGGTGACGACATGTTTACCGTTCTTGATCGCCGCCATCACCAGATCGCGCGCGATCCGCGTGCCGCCGATCAGTTCGACGACGATGTCGATACCCGGATCGCTCACCACCTTGAATGCATCGTCGGTCACTTTCGCCGATTTGCCGACCAGCTTGCGCGCGCGCTTCAAATCCTTGTCGGCCACCATGCTGATGACAATGCCGCGGCCGGCGCGGCGGGTGATTTCCTCCTGGTTGCGCGAGAGCACTTCAAAAGTGCCGCCGCCCACCGTGCCGATACCGAGCAGGCCGACGTTGATCGGGCGCAATGACTTCATAACAAACCGTCCTTCCGGAACATTTCCTTGATGCCGCGCACCGCCTGTCTTGAACCGAGGGAGTTTTGGCTACGGCCGCGCTTCGCGCTTAACTTGCTGGCGCAAGTTAGCCTCCGCCGAAACTCCCCGCGTTCGTAGTGGCTCATAGCAATCCGTCCTTTCGAAACATCTCCTTGATACCCCTCACCGCCTGTCGCGAACGCGCCTCATTTTCGATCAAGGCAAAACGCACATGGTCGTCGCCGTATTCGCCGAAACCGATGCCGGGCGAGACCGCGACGCGTGCTTCATTCAACAGCTTCTTGGAAAACTCCAGCGAACCCATCTTCGCGTACGGCTCGGGGATCTTCGCCCAGATATACATCGTCGCCTTCGGAATTTCGACGTGCCAGCCGGCGGCCTGCAGACCGGCGCACATGACGTCGCGGCGCTTCTGGTACATCGCGCGCACTTCCTCGACGCATTCCTGCGGGCCTTCCAGCGCGATGATCGACGCCACCTGGATCGGCGTAAAGGTGCCGTAGTCGTGATAACTCTTCATGCGCGCCAGCGCGGTGACGAGATCCTTGTTACCGACCATACAGCCGACGCGCCAGCCGGCCATGTTGTAACTCTTCGACAGCGTGAAGAACTCGACCGCGATGTCACGCGCCCCCGGCACTTCCATGATCGAAGGTGCGCGATAACCATCGAACACGATGTCCGCATAGGCCAGATCATGCACCACATAAATGTGATGCTCGCGCGCAATCGCCACCAGGCGCTCGAAAAACGACAGGTCGACGCATTGCGTGGTCGGGTTGCCGGGGAAATTGCAGATCAGCATCTTCGGCTTCGGATACGAATCGCGGATGGCACGTTCCAATTCGTCGAAGAAATCTATGCCGGCCACCATCGGCACGTGGCGGATATCCGCACCCGCAATTACCGGGCCGTAGATGTGGATCGGATAACTCGGATTCGGCACCAGCACAATATCGCCCTGATCGAGGGTCGCCAATGCGAGGTGCGCAATACCCTCCTTCGAGCCGATGGTGACGATAGCTTCCGAATCAGGATCGAATTCGACGTTGAAGCGGGTCTTGTACCAATTGCAGATCGCGCGGCGCAGCCGCGGAATGCCCTTCGACACCGAATAGCGGTGCGTATCCGGGCGCTGCACGCTCTCGATTAATTTGTCGACGATATGCTGCGGCGTCGGCTGGTCGGGATTACCCATCGACAGGTCGATAATGTCTTCGCCGCGCTTGCGTGCAGCGGCTTTCAACTCACCCGTAATATTGAAAACATAGGGCGGCAGGCGTTTGATCCGGGCAAACTCTTCCATGGGCTTGGACTTTTCGTTTCGTTTCGCTTGTAAGGGCGTGAAAAAGCATATAATTTTAGCCGACACCGCCTCTTGCGGCAATTCCGATTCGAATGAAATTCCAACTTGAAACCGCCCCCGGCCGCAATGTCTTTACCGGCTACGGCAAAGGCTATGTCGAGATCAACCGCACGCGGCATGAGAAATGCCTCGTCGTCGGTGGCGACCGCCTGCTGTTTGAGTGGCCGCAGCGCTGGGAAGATCTCGCCGCCGAGCACTTTTCCTTCCTGCTCGGCCTGCAGCCTGAAATCGTGCTGCTCGGCACCGGCCCGACGCAGAAATTTCCACACCCGTCGCTCTCGCGCAGCCTCTACGAGGCGCGCATCGGCCTCGAAGTCATGGCCACCGATGCCGCCTGCCGCACCTATAACATTCTGGTTGCCGAAGGCCGCAACGCGTTTGCAGCAATCTGGATGCCCTGAGCGGGGCTGAGCCGGGCCGGGCCGGCACGCGACTGCAGTTGATCAGGGCGCCGCAATCGCCGCAGAGCCGCTCAAAGACCGCTCAACACCTTCAGATGAACCGCGGCGCTGCGCCCCAGCGCATGCAGGTTGTAACCGCCTTCGAGCAGCGAAACAATGCGCCCGCCGGCATGGCGCTCGGCTACCTGGCGCAGCTGCTGCGTGACCCAGGTGTAATCGGCCTCGACCAGTTTCATCATGGCCAGATCGTCTTCGCGGTGCGCGTCGAAGCCCGCCGAGATGAACAGCATTTCCGGTTTGAATTTCTCCAGCGCAGGCAGCCACCAGGTCTCGACCGCGGCGCGGAATTCGACGCCGCCGCTGTAGGCCACCAGCGGAATGTTTACCATGCGCTCGGAGCGCCCCTCGGTGCCGCTGTAGGGATAAAACGGGTGCTGGAAGGTGGACACCATCATGACGCGTTCGTCGTGCTGAAAAATCTCCTCGGTGCCGTTGCCGTGATGCACATCGAAATCGACGATGGCAACGCGTTTGAGGCCATGATGTTCGAGCGCGTGCGCCGCCGCCACAGCGACGCTATTGAAAATGCAGAAGCCCATCGCCCGGCCGCGTTCGGCGTGGTGGCCCGGCGGGCGCACGTTGCAGAAGGCATTGTGCGCCTCGCCGGCGATCACCATGTCGGTCGCCAGCACACCGGCACCGGCGGCACGCAATGCTGCATTCAGGCTGGCTGGGCACATCGCCGTGTCGGGGTCGAGATGCACAATACCGCGCTGCGGCGACTTTTCCTCGACGCTGTCGATGTACCACGCCTCGTGCACGCGCTCAAGCTGCGCGCGCGTCACCAGCGGTGCCTCGACATGCAGCAGATGGTCGCTGATGCCGGAGGCGATCAACTGGTCCTGCACCGCCGGCAGGCGCTGCGGACATTCGGGATGCATCGCGCCCATGTCGTGCAGCTGGCAATCCGTATGCGTGATAAATGCGGTGTTCAAAACAGGCTCCCGATATCGAGTTGCCATATTAGCTGCGGGCTTACGCGTTGTCCAAGGCGGTGCCGGCGCGGCGGGCCGCGGTAGCCGCAAGCGCATGCCACATTACAACGTTACAATAGCGCCGATGCATCGCGAAAAAATCGACAACGTCGTCACACACATCAGCCAGGTCATCCTCGGCAAGGAACGCCAGATCCGCCTCGCCGTGGCCTGCCTGCTCGCACGCGGCCACCTGCTGATCGAAGACATCCCCGGCGTCGGCAAGACCACGCTGGCGCACACCCTCGCCGCGGTGCTCGGACTGCAGTTCCAGCGCATCCAGTTCACCAGCGACCTGCTGCCGGCGGACATCCTCGGCGTGTCAATCTATGAACGCGAAAACGGCCGTTTCCGCTTTCATCCGGGGCCGATTTTTTCGCAGGTCATCCTCGCCGACGAGGTCAACCGCGCCACCCCGAAAACGCAAAGTGCGCTGCTCGAAGCGATGGAGGAACACCAGGTCACCACGGAAGGTGAGACCCGCCCGCTGCCTGAACCGTTTTTTGTCATCGCCACGCAAAATCCGTCCAACCAGATCGGCACCTTTCCGCTGCCCGAATCGCAGCTCGACCGCTTTCTGATGCGCATCGAACTCGGTTACCCGGACGCCGGCGCCGAACGCGCGCTGCTGCAGGGTGCCGACCGTCGCGATCTGCTGCCGAAACTGACACCCTGCCTGCTGCCCGAAGAACTGGCGGCGGCGCAAACCGCCGTGCGCGCCGTGCACGTCTCTGGCGCCCTGCTCGATTACCTGCAGGCGCTGGTCGATTACAGCCGCAAGTCGCCGGACTACGTCAGCGGTCTGTCGCCGCGCGCCGCACTCGCCCTGCTCGCCGCCGCGCGCGCCTGGGCCTTGATGGAAGGCCGCAACCAGGTGTTGCCGGAAGATCTGCAGGCAATCGTGCCGGGGGTGGTCGGCCACCGCCTGTTCGTGGCGCGCGACAGTACGCGCATCAACGGCGCGGCGGTATCGGAAAATCTCATCGAAGCCGTGCCCATCCCCTAGATATTTGAGCGGCGACGCGTGGAAACTCCGCAGCCCATCGGCAGTTACACCTACGAGCCGCCGCCAAACATATCCCGCTGGTGGCTGTTGCTGCGCCCGCTGGGCGCGCCCTACCGGAAAATCCGCGGTTATTTCGACCGCTGGCTGTTCCAGCTGCACGGCGCACAGAGCGGCAGCATCGTGCTGGCGCAGCGGCGCATCTTCATCCTGCCCTCGCGCTACGGCGTGATCTACCTCGTTGCCCTGCTGTTGATGCTGACCGGCTCGATCAACTACAACCTGAGCCTCGGCTTCGTGCTGACGTTTCTGCTCGCCGCCCTTGGTGTCAATTCGATCCTGCACACCTTTCGCAATCTGGCACGGCTGAAAATTTCCGCCGGCCGCGTCGAACCGGTTTTTTGCGGCGAACATGCGCACTTCACATTGATCTTCGAAAATCCCGGTGCGCTGTTCCGTTACAGCATCGGCGTCACGCGCGACGGCAGGCACGCGATTTACATCGACGTGCCGGCCCACCAAAGCACGCATGCGCGGGTCGCTATTCCAGCGTTGCGGCGCGGCGTGCTGCGCCCCGGACGCATCACCGTGTTCACGCGCTTTCCGCTCGGGCTTTGTTATGCCTGGGCCTATGCCGATCTTGACATCCGCTGCACCGTCTATCCGCGCATCGAAGCGACCGCGCCGCCGCTGCCGGTGCCCGAAGCACACCACGGCCTCGGCATGTCACACGGCGCCGGCCAGGAAGACTTTGCCGGGTTGCGTTCCTACAATCCCGGCGACTCACCGCGGCACGTCGCGTGGAAGGCCGCCGCACGCGACCAGGGCCTGATGACCAAGCAGTTCAGTGGCCGCGCCGATACCGAATTGTGGCTGGACTGGCGCGCCACACCCGCCACACTCGGCACCGAGGCGCGTTTGTCGCGCCTGACGCGCTGGGTGATCGACGCGCATGCCGCCACAATCAGTTTCGGCCTGCGTCTGCCCGGCATCGAGTTGCCGCCGGCGCCCGGCGATGCGCAGCGCGAACGCTGCCTCGAAGCACTCGCCATGCATGACGTCGGGCGCGCGTCATGAACGCGATCAAGGAACGCCTGCATCCGGGACAGGTCGGCTGGCTGCTGTTCGCGCTGACGCTGGTGACGCTGCCGCATGTCGAGCGCCTGCCATGGTGGGTCACGCTGCTGGCGGCCATGCTGCTGGGCTGGCGTATCTATATCACCTGGCACGCACTGCACATGCCGCCGAAATGGCTGCTCTTCGTCATCGCCGGCGGCACTGTCGGCGGCATTTATATTCATTACGGGCGCCTGATGGGTCGCGATTCCGGCGTCACGCTGCTGGTCGTGATGCTGGCCCTGAAACTGCTGGAGATGGCCGCGTTGCGCGATGCCATGGTGCTGGTGTTCCTCTGCTATTTCCTCGTCATCACCAATTTCCTTTATTCGCAATCCATTCCGACAGCGCTCTATCTGCTCGTGGTGGTCTGGGTCATCACCGCGACGCTGATCGGTTTCCAGTTCCGGCAGCAGCAACCGGGCTATCGCTACCAGTTCCGCAGCGCCGGCTTCATGTTGCTGCAGTCGATCCCGCTGATGCTGGTACTGTTCGTACTGTTTCCGCGCATATCCGGGCCGCTGTGGGGAATGCCGCAGGATGCGCTCTCGGGCACCACCGGCCTGTCGGATGAAATGTCGCCCGGCAGCGTGAGCAAACTGCTGACCTCGGACGCCGTCGCCCTGCGCGCCAGCTTTCGCTCCGAGGTGCCGCGACCCAACCAGCTCTACTGGCGCGGCCCGGTAATGTGGGATTTTGACGGTTACACCTGGAGCGCCTCGCGTCTGGGCAACCAGTTGCAACGCGAAGTCGAACGCTCAGGCACGCCGATCGAATACACCGTGACGGTCGAGCCGCACAGCCGCCGCTGGCTGTTCGCCCTCGACCTGCCCACCCGCGCGCCGGCGCCGGCACGCCTGACCGGCGACTTTCAATTGCTGAACCCGACGCCGGTAACGCGCCGCATGCGCTACGAAATGACGTCGTCACCGGCCTGGCGCGACAACGCCGAACTCGGCGACTACGAACGCCAGCGCGCGCTGGCGCTGCCGGGCCGCAGCAACCCGCGCACCGCCGCACTCGCCGAACGCATGCGCAAAAGTACCGCCGACGACCGCGCTTACGCCAGCGCAGTCCTGTCGATGTTTCGCACGCAGAATTTCTATTACACGACGACCCCGCCGCTGCTGGGCGGCAATCCGGTCGATGAATTTCTGTTTTCGACGCAGGCCGGGTTCTGCGAACACTACGCCTCGGCCTTCGCGGTATTGATGCGGGCCGGCGGCGTGCCGGCGCGCGTGGTGACTGGCTATCAGGGAGGCGAGATCAATTATGTCGGTTCCTACCTGACGGTACGGCAGGCCGATGCGCATGCCTGGACCGAGGTCTGGTTCAAGGACACCGGCTGGACACGCGTCGATCCGACCGCGGCGGTGTCGCCCAACCGCGTTGAATCCGGTGTGGCCTCCGCCGTGCCGCAATCCGAGTCGCTGCCGCGCCAGCTGCGCGGAGAATACGAATGGCTGCAACGGGCACGCATGACCTGGGACTCGGTGACCAATACCTGGAACCAGACCGTACTCGAATACACGCAGGAACGGCAGTTTCAGCTGATGGAGCGCGCCGGCATCGATAATGTAACCTGGCAAAAGCTCGCCACCGTCATGTTTATGCTCGCCACCGCGATCACGTTCGCCGTTGGCCTCCTGATGCTCTACCGGCTGCGCGCGCAACAACCCGATCCGCTGGTGCGCGCCTATGCGCGCTTCTGCGCCAAACTCGCGCGCCACGGCGTCACGCGCCATCCAAGCGAAGGGCCGGTGGCGTTTTCACGGCGCGCCGGCGCCATGCTGCCGGCATTGCGCGATCCCATCGAGCAGATCAGCGCCGATTACGTTCGATTGCGTTACGGCTCGACGTCAACGGATGCCGGCGCGAAAGATTTGATAACGAAAATTCGGGCGTTTCCCGCGCACTAGATTTGCCCCATGCGCCGCGGCCACTGCGGCGTCTGCATCCACGGCGATTCAGCCCGGCTTGTCGCCCGGCAGCATGCGCATCGGATCGACCGGCTTGCCGAAGCGGCGGATTTCAAAATGCAGCTTGACCTGGTCGGAATCGCTACTGCCCATCTCGGCGATCTTCTGGCCCTTCACCACCGGCTGTCCCTCTTTCACTGTCACCACGCTGTTGTGCGCGTAGACGCTGAGGAAAACCTTGTTGTGCTTGATGATGACGAGCTTGCCGTAGCCGCGTATGCCATCGCCGCTGTAGAGCACCTTGCCCGGCGCGCTGGCATTGATCGCCTGCCCCTGTTTGCCGGCAATGCCGATGCCCTTGAGATTGGTCGATTCGTTGAAGGTGCTGAGCAGCTTGCCCGCCGTCGGCCACGCCCATTCGATTTTTTCATCGTCGTCCTCGCTGACCGCCGGTTTCTCTTCAACCCGCGGCTCCGCTTTCGCCACCGGCGCGACCGGCACGGCCGGCGGTTTGGCCGCCGCCCCTGACAGTTGTGCCAGTGCCTGTTCGGAATACGGCAGCTTGACGCCTTTCGGTTGCGACTTCACCGCTTCGCTGGCACCCGGCGTGGCGCTGGCGGCCGGCGGCAGCGCCGCCCCGCTGACCGGTTTGCCCTGGATGGACGGCGCTGTCTTCAGCGGTGTGGCCACCGCAGTTGAAACCGGCGCACGCAGGCGCAGCTGCTGGCCGCTGCGAATCACATTCGGATTGTCGATCGCATTCCACTCGGCGAGTTCTTTGTAGTCGAGGCCGTGGTCGAGCGCAATCGAGAAGAGCGTGTCGCCGCGTTTGACGGTGTAGGTTTCCGGACGCGTGTCCGGTTCGCGCACGGCCGAAGCGGTTGCGGCTGCCGGCGCAGGTTTGGCCGCCGCTTGTGTTGAAGGATGCGTGCGGTCGGAAACGGGGGCCGGGCTGCGCGTCGAGGCGCAGCCCGCCATCACCAGTGCACAAACCGCCATCGCAGCGAGCAAACGGAGTTTCATTGCCGACCGCTCAACTGAGACCCGAAAGCATCGGCACGAAATTGACCGCATCGAGCCGCTTCTCCGCAAAACCGCTGCGAGTGCGCTCGAGCACGCACAGATACTGCTCGCCCGCGCCCATCGGCACCACCATGCGGCCGCCGACCGCGAGCTGCTGCTTCAACGCGTCCGGCACATGGGTTGCCGCGGCCGTCACCATGATGGCGTCGAACGGCGCGCCTTCCGGTATGCCGACATGACCGTCGGCGTGCTTGAAACGGATGTTCATGACGCGCAGTTCGCGCACATTACGTCGCGCCTTCGACAGCAGCGGTAGCAAACGCTCGACCGAATACACCTCGGTCGACAGTCGCGCAAGAATCGATGTCTGATAGCCACAGCCGGTGCCGATCTCCAGCACCTTGCCCGGCGGCTTGCCCGCCGTCAGCAGTTCGGTCATACGGGCGACGATGTAGGGCTGCGAAATGGTCTGCCCGAAGCCGATCGGCAGCGCGCAATCATCGTAGGCGCGGCTCGCCAGCGCCTCTTCAACGAAGATATGGCGCGGGATCTCGTTCATGACGTTGAGCACCGCCTCGTCGGTGATGCCCTGCTCGCGCAAACGCGTGATCATGCGCAACCGCGTGCGTTGCGAGGTCATGCCGATGCCTGAAATGCGTGTGCTCATGCCAGCCACTGCCTGACCGTCTGCAACTGTGTGTTCTGCGTCAAATCGATCTGCAACGGCGTCAAAGACACCATCGACTGGCTGACCGCATGAAAATCGGTGCCCTCACCGGCATCCTGCGCCGCACCGGCGGCACCGACCCAGTAGACCGTCTCGCCGCGCGGCGTTGTCGCGCGCACCACGGGTTCGGCCTTGTGCCGCTTGCCCAGGCGCGTGACCTGCATGCCGCACAACGATTCGAACGGCACGTCGGGCACATTGACATTCAACAGCAGCGGCTGGCCGAGCGGGCTGCGCGCGAGGCGCGCGGCGAGATCGGCAGCCACGCGCGCGGCAGTCTTGAAATGGTCGCTGCCGCTGGCGACCAGCGACACCGCCAGGGAAGGAATGCCGAGCAAAAAACCCTCGGTGGCAGCGGCCACCGTGCCGGAATAAATCGTGTCGTCGCCCATGTTGGCGCCGTGGTTGATGCCGGAAATCACGATGTCCGGCATTTTGTCGAGCAGTCCGGTCACCGCCAGATGCACGCAATCGGTCGGCGTGCCGTTGACGTAAAAGAAACCGTTGGCAGCGCGACGCACACTGAGTGGACGGTCCAGCGTCAGCGAATTGCTCGCGCCGCTGCGGTCGCGCTCGGGTGCCACCACGGTGACCTGGGCGATCGCGCCGATCGCCTCGGCGAGGACGGCCAGTCCAGGCGCGAAGTAACCATCGTCGTTACTCAACAGAATGTGCATTGTTCGGCACCGGAAATAAGGCGCGGGAAACTACCCGTTTGCGGCCGCCGCAGACATCGCGACCTGATGAAAATTTCGATGCATGCACGGCGCCAGATTGTAACACGCACCCCTCCCGGCAAAGCGCCGGCATGCGCAGTCTGCTTGCGACGCCCGTCGTAACTCTGGCAAAGTGTCGCCTTTCTGCGACTGAAGAGGTTTCACCATGGCGTTTCGAGGCGTACATCATGTCAACATCGGTTGCCGTCCCAAAGACATTCCGGCCATCGAGAAATTCTACGGCAGCATACTCGGCCTGAACGTCGGCTATCGCCCGCAGTTTCCCAACGAAGGACTGTGGCTGTATATGGGCGACCACCCACTCATCCACGTCGTCGTGCGTTTCCCTGATGACTGGAGCGGCGACGAAAAGCGCAGCAGCTGGGATCACGTCGCCTTTGATGTCACCGGCGTTGATGAATACCGCCGCCGCCTCGTCGGCTACGGCGCGCATTTCGACGAACAGAATGTTCCGAGTGCGGGCTTTCAGATGTTCGTGCGCGATCCGGTCGACAACAAGATCGAACTGAATTTCCCCAACAGCGAAGCACCCGCGGCGGTCGCACCCGGCACTTTGTCAGGGATCCAGTTCCCGCACCTCGCCGCGAAAAGATAAACCAGGCCTGCGCGCCGGGTTAAGGCGCAGCCGGCCCTTCGAACGCGCAGTCGTGCGTCAACGACGGCAGCATCGTGCGCACGCGATCCACCTCGGACGGATTGATCTCGGCGTAGCAGATGCCCGGTTCGGTGCCGAGTTCGGCGATGATCTTTCCCCACGGGTCGATGATCAGCGAATGCCCGTAGGTAGAACGGTTGCCCGGATGGTCGCCGCACATCGCCGGTGCAAACACATAGGCGAGATTTTCAATGGCGCGCGCGCGTAACAAAGAGTGCCAGTGCACGATGCCGGTTTCGCGCTGGAACGACGAGGGCACCGCCAGAAACTGCGCGCCGGCGCGCGACAGTGCGCGGAACAGTTGCGGGAAACGCAGGTCGTAACAAACCGTCATGCCGAGCGCACCCCACGGCGTTTGTACGATCACCGCGCGGTTGCCGGGCTGATAGGCGCTCGATTCGCGGATGACCTTGCCGCTCGGCAGGGTCACGTCAAACATATGGATTTTGTCGTAGCGCGCCGCCACCGTGCCGTCCGGCGACAGCAGATACGAACGGTTGGCCATGCGCGCGTCGTCAATCTTGATCGTCAGCGAACCGACCAGCAGCCAGGTTGCGGTTTCACGCGCCAGCTTGCGGCATTCTTCGAGCGCCGGATGGGCGTCCTCGGCAAATGAATGGTCGCGCATGACGCGCCCGCTGCCGTCGAGCAGCGCCGCGTATTCGGGCAACAGAATGAAGTGCGCGCCCTGCGCGGCAGCTTCGCGCACGGCGGCAGCGATGGCCTGCAGATTGGCGGCGAGATCGTTGCCTGAATTCAGCTGCACGCAGGCAGCCTTGAACGCAGACATGCCTAGCGTGTCTCGGCGGCCGGCGGCCGTTTGGCCAGTTCCTTGATGACGCGATCGGTCAGATCAATTTGCGTGCTGGCATAAATTGCCTGCTGCAGGACCAGATCGAATTTTTCCGCCTCGGCGATAGCATTGATCACGGCGCCGATTTCGCTGATCAGGCGACCGCGCGCTTCGCGCTGGCGGAATTCCATGTCTTCGCCGTAGCTGCGCTGCATCTGCTCGAACTGCTGCGAGAGTGCCGCCAGGCGTTTTTCCTTGGCCGCGCGGTCGGCCGGCTTCATCTTGTCCGCCTCGCGTTCGAGTTCGGTGCGCAAATCGACGCCCTGCTTCTGCAGGGCCTGCAATTGCTGTTCGCGCGGCGCGAATTCCTTCTTGATCTGCTCGATCACGCGCTTGGTCGTTTCCGACTCGGCTTCAATGCGAAAGGCGTTGATAAAACCGATTTTGAGCGGCTGCGCCATGGCGGACGCCCCGGTCAACAGAAGCAGTGCAAAGATGATGCGGGTGATTGTCATCATGATATTCCTTGTTGCGTTGCACCTATCTTAGCGCAATTCCGCTCAACGCATGGCGGCCGAATCGATTCCCGGATCCGTCTGCACGCCCTTGAGGCTGGGCACGTTCAGGCGCAGCGCCGGCACGCTTTTGCGGCCGCGCAGGTAACGCGCCATCAAATCCCACACCGGCTCGCCGCCGCGGTCGCGCGCTTCCTCAGAAACCGCGCCCCAGCCCGCCACTTTGTAGAGTTTGCCGGCGTCGAGCAATTTGCCGCGCAGGCGCAAATCGCCGATGCGCTGGCCGATCCGCGCCGCCGGATCGCAGCGGTATTGCAGGCCGCCGACGCGCACCATGTCGCCGCCCTGCTGGTAATAAGGATCGGGATTGAAGAGATTGTCGCCAACGTCTTCGAGCACGCTTTTGATCGTCGCCCCCGACATTTCCGTCAGCGTCGTGTGCGGATACGTGATCGCGGTCTGGTCCATCAGATGCTCCATGCGGATGGTCTCACCGGGCAGCAGACTGGTGCCCCAGCGAAAACCCGGCGAAAAAGCGATTTCCGCGTCTTTCTCCGCCATCAGGCCGTCGAGTATGAGCTGGTCGAAGGTGCCGTTGAAATTGCCGCGCCGGTAGAGCAGGCCTTCGGTCACGGCCAGCGGCGCCGACAGTTTTTCCAGATAAGGCGCGCGCACACGTTCGATCAGCGACTGCATTGCAGCGTCCGCCGGCAGCACATCGGCAAAGACCGGCAGCAATTTGTATTGAAAACCATCGACCCTGCCCGCCACCATGCGCAGATCCAGCACACCGAGAAATTTGCCGTTCGAGCCGGCGTTGGTCACCAGCGTTTTGCCGCCGGCATTGCTGACGATCACCGGTTGCGGCACGCCGTCGTGGGTATGGCCGCCGAGAATCGCATCGATGCCGCGCACGCGCGACGCCAGCTTCAGATCAATGTCCATGCCGTTGTGCGACAACAACACGACCGCCTGCGCACCTTGCGCGCGCGCCACATCCACCGTGCGCTGCATCGACTCTTCCTGAATACCGAAATTCCAGTCGGCAACGAAGTAACGCGGGTTCGCGATCGGCGTGTAGGGATAGGCCTGGCCGATGACGGCGACGGCAACGCCATTCATCGAACGCAGGGTAAACGGCGCAAATACCTCGTCGCCGAAATCGGCAGTGCGGATGTTCTGCGCCAGAAACTCGGTGCGCCCCTTGAAATCGCGCTGCACGATTTCCAGCACGCGCTCGGCCCCCAGCGTGAAATCCCAGTGCCCGGTCATGACATCCACACCCAGCAGGCCGGCGGCCTCCACCATGTCCTGCCCACGCGTCCACAATGCGGTGGCCGAACCCTGCCAGGTGTCGCCGCCATCGAGCAGTAATGCGCCCGGACGGCTGGCGCGCAATTGTTTGACCAGGGTAGCCAGATGCGCGAAGCCGCCGACCTTGCCGTAAGTCTTCGCCGCGCGCACGAAATCGAGATGGGTAAAGGCGTGTGCACCGGCACTGCCGGCGGCGATGCCGAATTGCCGCAGCAGCGCTGTGCCGACCACGTGCGGCGGCCGGCCGCGCGAACGCCCGGCGCCGAGGTTTACCGACGGCTCGCGAAACCAGACCGGCAGCAACTGCGCATGACAATCGGTCAGATGCAAAAAATGAACGTTACCGAAGCGCGGCAGGTCATACATCGCAGTGGCGGCGGCGAGCGCCGCGCGTGAGGACTGCAGGAATGGCAATCCCGCCGCGGCCGCCATTGCCAGCACATGCAGAAAATCCCGTCTATCCACGATTTAGCCGTCACTCTTCGAAAAAACGTCTTTACCATATCACACCGCCGGAAACGCCGAACTGCAGAGCACGAAACAAGTACGGGCAGTGATGCCGGATTCAGCGCAGACTGCAGGCTGCGGGTTTCACCACCCTACCGGACATGGATTCATAGCGCCTCCATGACCTTGCTGCGACCAGGCGCGATGAATTTTTTTTGCATACCAGGGGCTCCATGGAACAAAGCCGACGCAGTGAATTGACGCGCATGCTGGATGAATATGCGCGCAAGCAACAATCGCAAAATCGCGAAAGAGATGACCGCCGCCTCGCACTCGAACGGTTTTTGTCGGGCTACGCGGAATCGACCGCTGCCGTCATCAAGCCCTGCTTCGAGGAGTTTGCAGCCGAGTTGGGCGAGCGCGGCCACCCCTGCACCGTCGAGATCGACAAGTCGCTTGACCCCGCCGACAGCGCCAGCGCCGCAAAAATCACGTTGACGGTTTTCCCCAATGCGATGACGCTACCGCACGGCAATCCATGCCTGTCCTACAAGGCTTCGCCGAACCAGCGCAAGATCACATCAAACCGCTCCACCATCACCGGCAGCGGCGGGATCGTCGTCGGTGTCGTCGGCGAATTCGATCTGGAGCAACTGACGCGCAGCGCCGTCGAGCAACATCTGCTCGATCTGGCAACCACGATATTCGCTGCGCCGGCCTGAAACCGATTAGCGGTCGCACCGCACACCGGCCGCGGCGGCTGGACCTGGTACAGCGGATCGGCCGGCTGGATGTACCGCTTGATCATCGAGTCGCTGCTGGGCTTGACGCTGGAGGTCGACAAACTGCGTTTTGTGCCATGCATCCCAGCCGACTGGAAATCGTTCAAACTGCATTATCGCTATCGCGAAACGGTTTATCACATCACCGTCACGCAAACCGTTGCGGCGGACGGCGACAGCGGCATCACCATCGACGGGGCCGCGCAAACGGACAATTCGATCTCGCTGCTGAACGATCGCGCTGAACATGTGGTCGAGGTCCGTCTCGTCCGCTAAGGTGCGGGCGCGGGCCACACGCCGCAATAAAAAACCCCGCCGCAGCGGGGTTTTTTATTGCGGCAACAATATTCTGCGGCTATTTCTTCTGGTCCGCTTTCAGATTCACCTTGTCCGCCTCAATGTCCTTCTTGTCGCCTTTGACACCTTGGCTGTCCTTGAACACCTTATCCGAGTCTTTCGATTCCGCCGCCATTTTTCCGGAGGCTTTGTCGGACTTCAGCTTCGACTTGTCGGCGTTCATCTGCTTTTCATCGCGCTGCAGGGTCGCATTGTCGGATTTCTTCTGCAGCGAACCGGGTTTGTCGGTGGACACGGCTTTTTTGTCCGCCTTGACGGCGCGCTCGTCGTTGTAGACCTTTGCCGAATCCTTCGATTCTGCCGCCATCTTGCCGGAGGCCTTGTCGTCTTTCATTGTTTTGGTATCGGTCTTCATCTGCTTTTCGTCGCGCTGCAGCGCGGCCTTGTCCGATTTCATCTGCGCCTTGTCTTCAGAGACGGCGGCAGTGGGCTGGGCCAGTGCGGCGGCGGCCGCAAAAGCAAAAACGGTTGCGGTCGTGATGAGTTGCAGCTTCGTTCCAAAAACTGGTTTCATATTTGAGCCTCTTAAGTTGACGCTTGCGCCCGGACCGGGCACACAGCGGATTTGCGTTGCATGATGGCAAATACGTCGTGAGCGCACGGTAGCGGCCCCGCCCCTTTGCGTCCGTACGCCAGCGAACAGAGTCAAACAATCGCGACCATGACGCCGAACGGTGCGGACTTTGCAGAAGTGCCGGCTTGGCCGGATTTACTGAAGGCCGCCAACCATCTCCGCCGGTCTCACCCAGCGGTCGAAATCTGCGGCCGGGACGTGGCCCAGCGCCAGCGCCGCCTCACGCAGGGTGATGCCTTCGTGGTGCGCGTGCTTGGCGATTGCAGCGGCACGGTCGTAGCCGATGTGCGGCGTCAGCGCCGTCACCAGCATGAGAGAGCGTTCGAGCAGTTCGGCGATGCGTTCGCGGTTCGCTTCAATGCCGCGCGCGCAATGCCGCTCGAAGCTGGTCATGCCGTCGGCCAGCAGTCGCACGCTTTGCAGGAAATTGTGGATGATGAGCGGCTTGTAAACGTTCAGTTCGAAATTGCCGGCGCTGCCGCCAATGCCGATGGCGACATCGTTGGCCATGACCTGCGTGCACAGCATGGTCAGCGCTTCGCACTGCGTCGGATTGACCTTACCCGGCATGATCGAGCTGCCCGGTTCGTTTTCCGGAATGCTGAGTTCACCCAGCCCCGAACGCGGGCCCGAGGCCAGCCAGCGGATGTCGTTGGCGATCTTGATCAGCGCGACCGCGAGTGTTTTCAGCGCGCCGTGCGCGGCGACCATGCCGTCATTGGCAGCGAGCGCGGCAAACTTGTTGGCGGCGGCGTAAAAAGGCAGCCGCGTGCGGCTGGCGAGTCCGGCCGCTACCCGCGCGCCGAACTCCGCATGCGTATTGAGGCCGGTACCGACGGCGGTGCCGCCGATTGCCAGCGGGTGCAGCGAAGACAGCGCGCGCGTAATCACGCTTTGCGCATGTTCGAGCTGCGCGGCATAACCGGAGAACTCCTGGCCCAGCGTCAGCGGTGTGGCGTCCTGCAAATGCGTGCGGCCGATTTTGACGATGCCGGCAAAGGCGGCGGCCCTGGCTTCCAGCGTCGCCTGCAGGCGGTGCAGCGCAGGCAGCAGCGCGCGCACGATTTCGCCACCGGCGGCCACATGCATGGCGGTGGGAAACACATCGTTCGACGACTGGCCGAGATTGACCTCGTCGTTGGGATGCACGCGGCAGTCCACACCGCGCCCGCCGCCGAGCAGTTCGGAGGCGCGGTTGGCCAGCACCTCGTTCACGTTCATATTGGTCTGCGTGCCCGAACCGGTCTGCCATACCGAGAGCGGAAATTCCCCGGCATGTTTTCCGGCCAGCACTTCCTCAGCTGCGGCAGCGATGGCCGTCGCCTTGTCTTCGGGCAACAAACCGAGTTCGCGATTGACCCTCGCGGCAACGAGCTTGATCGTCGCCAGCGCCGTGATCAGCGAGACCGGCATGCGCTCGCTGGAAATGGCGAAATGTTCGAGCGAACGCTGCGTCTGCGCCCCCCACAGCCGCGCCGCGTCCACCTCGATGGTGCCGAAGGAATCACGTTCAGTCCGGGTTGTCTGCATGACGCGCATCTCCGTGGAAAATGAATCACCGCCCGATCAATTGCCGGACCCTGTGCAAACCGCACGCGGCCGGCGCCGCCTAGCCGCCGACCGCACCCGCCGCCAGCGCGGCATCGACGATCGCCTGCGCTTCGCGCTCGATGCGCTGCAAATGTTCGGCGCTAAGAAAACTCTCCGCATAAATCTTGTAAATATTTTCCGTGCCCGACGGGCGCGCCGCGAACCAGCCGTTCTCCGTCATCACCTTCAGGCCGCCGATCGGCGCCTGGTTGCCCGGCGCATGACTGAGGATGCCGGTGATCTTTTCACCGGCGAGCGCCTCGCTTTGCACCTGTTGCGGTGACAACTGCGACAGCATGTGTTTTTGCGGCGGCGTCGCCGGCGCATCGACGCGGTCGGCATAACTGACACCCAGATCGCGTTCGAGTCCGGCGTAAATTTCACCCGGGTCACGCCCTGTCCGCGCGGTCATTTCCGCCGCCAGCAGTGCCGCGGTGATACCGTCCTTGTCGGTGGTCCAGACCGCACCGTCGCGCCGCGCAAACGTCGCGCCGGCACTCTCCTCGCCGGTAAACGCCAGCGCGCCGTTATAAAGGCCGTCAACGTACCATTTGAAACCAACCGGCACTTCATACACTTTGCGCGAGAGTTTCGCCGCTACACGGTCGATCATGCCGGTGCTGACAATGGTCTTGCCGATGGCGGCCTGCGCGCTCCACTCCGGCCGGTTTTGAAACAGATAGTCGATGCACACCGCGAGGTAATGATTGGACGGCAACAATCCCGCACTGCGGCAGACGATGCCGTGGCGGTCGTGATCCGTATCGCAGGCGAAGGCGACGTCGAAGCGGTCCTTCAGACCGACCAGATTGCGCATGGCGAACGGCGATGACGGGTCCATGCGGATCTGGCCGTCCCAATCCACCGTCATGAAACGGAAGGTCGGATCGACCGCCGTGTTCACCACCGCCAGATCAAGGCCATAACGCGCAGCGATCGCCGACCAGTAATGCACACCGGCGCCGCCGAGCGGATCGACACCCATGCGCACCGCCGCGCCGCGGATGAACTCCATGTCAATCACATTGCCCAGATCGTTGACATAAGTATTCAGATAATCATAACGGTGCGTGGTCGGTGCCCGTAGCGCCTTGTCGTGCGCCATGCGCTTGACGCCACCGAGATTGTTTTCCAGATAGGCGTTCGCACTCGCCTCGATCCAGCGCGTGACCTCGGTATCGGCCGGCCCGCCTTTGGGTGTGTTGTATTTGTAACCGCCGTATGCAGGCGGATTGTGCGACGGCGTGATGACGATGCCGTCGGCAAATGCGTCCGTGCGTCCGCGGTTGCAGGCGATGATGGCGTGCGAAACCGCCGGCGTCGGCGTGTATTCGTCGTTCGTCGCCAGCATGACCTCGACGCCGTTGGCGGCCAGCACTTCAAGGGTGCTGGCGCAGGCCGGCACCGACAGCGCGTGGGTGTCGATACCGAGAAACAGCGGACCGCTGCAGTCGTGGCGCCGGCGATAATCGCAAACCGCCTGCGTCATGGCGAGAATGTGGAATTCGTTGAAGCTCCGCTCCAGCGAACAGCCGCGGTGCCCAGAAGTGCCAAAGGCGACACGCTCAGCGGCCACTGCAAGATCGGGCACGTTCGTGTAGTAGGCGGAAACCAGCGCCGCCACATCGACCAGCATGTCCGGCGTGGCCTGCGCGCCGGGTGCGACTTTCAGTTTTGATGACTTGTTCATGGCTTTCACATGGTTATTGGGCGGCCAGCAAATGTTCTTTCTCGCGGATCTGCCGCATCAGACTGCCACGCGATTGCGCAAATGCATTGCTGCCGTCGCGCTGCAGCGTAGCAGCAAGTTCCTCATCATAAATACCCTCGCGCGTAAATTCCGCAATCACGGCTTCGGCATAACCCTCGTCCGGCGGTAATGTACTGCCGGGATCGCCGTGTTCAGCAAAGGCCAAAAGCGTTTTTTCCGGCATCGTGTTAATAGTCCCGGGCGCCACCAGCGCATCGACGTAAAGTGTATCAGCCGCCGCGGGGTCCTTGCTGCCGGTGCTGGCCCACAACAGGCGTTGCGGCCGCGCGCCCGCTGCGGCGAGTTTCAGCCAGCGCTTTGATGCAAGCAGGTCGCGGTGCGTCTTGTAGGTGCGCATGGCGATCGCGATGCCGAGCCGGTTTTGAAAACCGGCTGATACCCGGTCCCGGACTGCCGTATCCCAGCGGCTGACGAACAACGACGCCACCGAGGCCACATCGGGGTCGAGACCGGCGGCAAGGCGCCTCTCGATGCCCTGCATATAGGCGTTTGCCGCGGCCACGTAGTGCTCGCGCGAAAACAGCAGCGTCACGTTGACGGGAACCCCTGCGAATATCGAGTCCTCGATGGCACGCAGACCCGCGCGGTTACCGGGTATTTTGACGAACAGATTCGGCCGCCCGCCCGCGCGTGCAGATGCCGCGCCGCCGCCACGATCGCCACCGGATCGTCGGCCAGCAGCGGCAAGACCTCCAGTGAAACCCAGCCGTCCACGCCGCCGGTCGCGACGTGAACCGGCAGGAACAAATCGGCGGCACGCGTCAGATCGTCGAGCGCCAGTTCAAAAAAGAGGTTGGCGCCCGAACGGCCGTCTTCATACTGTCGGCAGATCGCCTCGTCATAGTCGTTCGAGTTCCGGATCGCCTGTTCGAAGATGGTCGGGTTGGAGGTCAGTCCGGTCACCGCGTAATCGCGGATATAGCGCGCGAGTGTGCCGTCGTTGACCAGCGCGCGCGTGATGTTGTCGAGCCAGATACTCTGCCCGTTGTGGCGCAGCTGTTGGATTGCATTCATGTCATCTCCTGTTCGTCATTCGATATTCACACGCGACAGCCATTGCCACGGCCTTTCCGGAAAACAGGCGCCGTCATTCACCATACCTGCGGATGAACCAGGTCTTCACACCCTGCGTCAGCAGGGCGTAACACAACATCATGGCCAGCAGATACAACCAGTACATCGGCGGCAGCGGCACGAAACCCAGCGTCGCGGCCAGCGGCGACACCGTCAGCCACACGCCGACCAGGACAACCAGCAGCGAGGTGGCAATCAGCGGCCAGCTCGCATGGCTTTGCACGAAGGGAATCTTGTTGGTGCGGATGATGTGGATGATCAGCGTTTGCGTCAGCAGCGACTCGACAAACCAGCCGGTGTGGAACAGCGCCGGGTTCTGCCAGCAATCGAACACATACAACAACAGGAAAAACGTCAGGTAATCGAAGATCGAACTGATCGGGCCGACGAAGAGAATGAAGCGCAGCAGCCGGTCGACCCGCCACTGGCGCGGCTCGCTCAACCATTCGGCATCGACCTCGTCGGTAGGGATGGTGGTCTGCGAAAAATCGTACAAGAGGTTGTTGACGAGGATCTGGATCGGCAGCATCGGCAGAAACGGCAGAAAGGCGCTGGCGCCGACTACGCTGAACATGTTGCCGAAATTCGAACTGGCGGCCATCTTGATGTATTTGATGATGTTGCCGAATACGCGCCGGCCTTCGCGCACCCCCTGCTCCAGGATCAGCAGACTGTTCTCGAGCAGAATGATGTCGGAGGACTCCTTGGCGATATCGACTGCGCTGTCCACCGAGATGCCGACATCGGCCGCCTTCAGCGCCGGCGCATCGTTGATGCCGTCGCCGAGAAAGCCCACCACGTGGCCCTTGCTTTGCAGCGCACGGATGATACGCTCCTTGTGCGCCGGCACCAGTCGCGCGAACACGCTGGTAGTGAACGCCGCCTCGGCAAGTTCGGCGTCGTTCATCGCCTCGATCTGCGCCCCGAGCAACAGGCGTTCGACCGGAATGCCGACCTCTTTGCAGATATAGGCGGTGATGATCTCGTTGTCGCCGGTCAGTACTTTGACACCGACTTTCAGGCCGTGCAGCCGCAGCAGCGTTTCCGCCGCCGTGTCCTTCGGCGGATCGAGAAAAGCCAGAAAGCCGAACAGGATGAGATCGGACTCATCCTTCACCGTGTAAACCGGCGCGTCGCTGGAACCCGGCATCTCCTTGTAGGCCAGCGCAAGAACGCGGTAGCCCTGCGCATTCAATTCATCCGCCAGTTGCCGGCGCTTGGCGTCGTGTTCGGGCAGCACTTCGACGATTTCGCCCTTGACAGCGACGCGCGTACAGACGTCCAGCACTTCATCCACAGCGCCTTTGCAGATCAGCGTGTTGAGGCCTGTTTCATCCTCCACCACCACCGACATGCGGCGGCGCTTGAAATCGAACGGAATCTCGTCGATCTTGCGGTACCGGGCGTCCGCCTTGAGATGGTCTTTGAGTTCCTCGTGTTTGAGGATGGCGTCGTCGAGCAGGTTCTTCAGCCCGGTGTGGTGGTAACTGTTGAGGTAACCGTAATGCAGCACTTTTTCGCTCGGCTCGCCGTACACATCGAGATGCTTTTCAAGCACGATCCGGCCCTGCGTCAGGGTGCCGGTTTTATCGGTGCACAACACGTCCATCGCGCCGAAGTTCTGGATCGCGTTCAGCCGTTTGACAATCACCTTCTTGCGCGCCATCGCCAGCGCGCCTTTCGACAGATTGACGGTGACGATCATCGGCAGCATTTCGGGCGTCAGGCCGACGGCCACCGCCATCGCAAACAAAAACGCCTCCAGCCAGTCGTGTTTGCTCAGGCCGTTGATCAGAAACACCGCCGGCACCATCACCGCGATGAAGCAGATCATCAGCCAGGTGAATTGATTGACGCCTTTGTCGAAGCTGGTCAGCTGACGCTCGCCGACGATGCTCGCCGCCAGCGAACCGAAATAGCTGCGGTCGCCGGTGTCGATCACGACTGCAGTGGCCGAACCGCTCTCGACGTTGGAACCGAGAAAGCAGATGTTCGGAAGTTCGAGCGGATTCTGCAGTTCCGCCGGCGCCACCACCGCCTTCTTTTCCAGCGGCAGCGCTTCGCCGGTGAGTGCCACCTGGTTGAGGAACAGGTCTTTGGCCGACAGCACCCGCACGTCGGCCGGCACCATGTCGCCGGCGGACAGCCGGATGACGTCGCCGGGCACCAGCAGGCGCAACGCCACTTCTTCCTCCCGGCCGTCGCGCAGCAGGGTCGCCGTGTTGCTGACCATCGCCTGCAACTGTTCGGCGGCGTGATCGGCGCGCATCTCCTGAAAAAAACGCAACACCACGCCGAGCACCACCATCACCAGTATCACTGCCGTCGCGCGATGGTCCCCGGTCAGATACGACAGCGCGCCCAGCGCCAGCAGCAGCAGGACCAGCGGGTTCTTGACGTTGCCGAGCAAGCGCACCAGCGCCGACTGCCGTTTCTCGCGTGCGATTTCGTTGGCACCGAATTGTTTCAGACGGATCACGGCCTGTGCCGGACTCAAGCCACCCGCTTGCGACTCGAGCGATTGCAGTACGGCATCGCCCGCGGCACGCGCCGCCGCCATTAACCGCACCGGGTTGTGCGCAACGCCCGTCTTGATCGTATTCGTCGGCATGCTGAATATGAAGTCCGTCAAACGCCCTGTCTACGCCGCTTTGCCGGCATCGGCCATGTCTCACTTCCAGGCTATGATTTCAAGCATATCTTCGCCGAATTTGCGGATATATTGCTTGTGTTCGATCAATTTGTCCCTGAGTTGCTGCTTGAGATAAACGCCGCGGTCGCCGCTTTGCGGCAGACGGTCGATGGCGTCCATCACCAGATGAAAGCGGTCAAGGTCGTTCAACACCGTCATGTCGAACGGCGTGGTGATGGTGCCCTCCTTCTTGTAGCCGCGGACGTGAATGTTGTCGTGGTTGCGCCGGCGGTAGGTCAGCCGGTGGATCAGCCACGGATAGGCGTGAAAGGCGAAAATGACCGGCGTGTCAGTGGTGAACAATTCGTCAAAATCGCGGTCGGCGAGCCCGTGCGGATGTTCGCCCGGCGGCTGCAGCTTCATCAGGTTGACGACATTGATGACGCGAATTTTCATGTCCGGCAGATGTTCGCGCAGTATCGAGACCGCGGCCAGCGTTTCCAGCGTCGGCACATCGCCGCAGCAAGCCGTCACCACGTCCGGCGACTCGCGTTGATCGTTGCTCGCCCACTGCCAGATGCCGATGCCCTCGCTGCAATGTTTGACCGCCGCGTCCATCGACAGCCATTGCGGCGCCGGGTGTTTGCCCGCAATCACGACGTTGACGCGGTGGCGGCTGTGACCTGCCCCCTTTAGCCATACCAATCATTTGGCAGGAAGTCCGGTTGCAAGGTTAAAGGAATCCTTCGTTGGTGGGTAGAACTGCATCGGTAGCACGCTGCCGATGTAACGCGGCAAACTTGGCCGGTGGCATTCGACGACAGCTACTGTGCGGCCGGACCTCGTTGTAGTCCTGCCGCCAGACAGCGATCGCATGCCGGGCCTGCGGCAGCGTCTCAAACCACTGCTCGTTCAGGCATTCGTCCCGGAACTTGCCGTTGAAGCTCTCGATGTAACCGTTCTGCATCGGGCGTCCGGGTTGAATCAGGAGGTGGCGCATGCCGTGAGTCTGCGCGCATGTGTGTATCGCCGAAATCTTTTTCCGCATACCCCCTAACCAATAAGTGAATCCCCGAGTCGAGGTTGTCCAATACATCCTTGACAACACCGCCGCGGTACAGTGGCTGGTCTTCGATAGCGACCCTGACTTCAGTACCGTAATGCCATAGAGAATTGGCTACTGCGGACGGCATGGTATCGCCCATGACGTCAAATTGATTTTTGAGGAGATCAGCCGTGGAATCCGGGTATGTTTTCCCCTTGTATGCTCTCTGTGCAGCCCCTAACAAGCTAACCCCGTTAGTGTGCTTATTGAACCCTGTGGGATCAGACGTCAATGCCACCGCCAGTCGGTAATCAAAATTTTCGGCCAGAATTTCTCCGTCCGGGACATCGTTTGGCCTACGATCCTTGGTCGACCGATCTGCGCCTCCTTCAGTCAACTTCCTCAGACTCTCAACTTCGTTCTGAAGCGAAATAATTTGATCGAGGGCTGCGTAAATTCTTTGTTTTTCCACTGCAAGTCGACCAATCTCCTCCTGTCCGCGATTGATCGATATGTTTAAGTCAACAAGCGCCTGCTTCGACTCCGTCGCGGTCCAACTATGATTCCTCAGATTTTTGTCAATCTTATCGAAAAGCTCCGCGAGCTCCGGCACCGAGATATCGAGCGCTTTTTTGAGCGCCGCCGGATTTGTGCGAAGGTCATTAAATGTGTTGAGCGCTTCAGTCAGCGTGCCGTAACGTATCTGGCCGACGCCGGCACCGTTGAATGTGACAACATTGGTTATATGATCCTGTGTCCCGTCTTCACGACGCAATAAATTGAAGGCGGTCGCAAGATGGCCTCCAAGGCTGTAGCCAGTAACCGCAAATTGTTTGTCTTTTAGCGGAACACCATCGACGGTAAGCGTTTTGTACCACGCCTCCATATCCGCAATTTGCCCCCATGCCCAGTCGGTGTCTTTAATTTCCAGCGTATTAGTCGCGGCGTTATCCCGCACTGCGTCATCAATAAATTCTGTCGAACGAAAAGATATAACCAACTCGCCAGTAGATTTGTTTTTGAACAGCGTTCCACTAAAACCAGTTGGCGTATTACGTATTTGATCAAGTACGGACCACCCGGCAACGGCATCCGTAAAGAGTTGCGACTAAGTTACTGTAAATACTGATGCGTGGTTATTACCTCGCTCCAAGGCCTTAGCTAGAAGTACCGGATCCGAAAACGGCTTATCATTCCCGTCCAGCAGGAACGCTTCAGCTGCCATTTGAAGATTTGCGTATTTCAGAAAATCCGTATTAACGGGAGCAACCATGATTATTTTCCCCTGTTTATCCGCAATACCTTCTCCACAAAAAAGCGCGACTGCCCAATCTGTACTGGTTGATTACCCGCACTACCAGGAAACGAAGGACATGCACTACTAGACGCCAATAACCAAGGAGACCGGCTGCCCGAACGATCTCCCTGTCGACGATCCATCATGTATCCAACACGCTCCGCAATTACCTCGTTGGTATTGAGATCGATTACCCTTAGAGAACTACCGGCGATCCAGTAATCCCGCTCATCTCTTGTGGAAATGTCATCATAGGTAACTCCATAACGTGGGGGGGCACCAGACACCGGTGCCTTATCGATTACAAATGCATAAATATTTAGGTCGAAATTTGGATCTCGCCTTAATTCAACTTGATTGTTGTAAGTGCCTGCATCCTTTTTGCCGACCACTTTTATTGCACCGGTATATCGGTAGCGCCTACCATCTTTAGCATCGACTGCTTCCACAAAGCGATAACCAGTTTTCTCGAAATTATCTTGCACAAGAGATCCTTGTTGTGTTCGTCCTAACAAAAAAGTCCTGACATAGCCTTCTCCGCCAACATCATCGCCGTAAGGATCAGTGAGATCGTATTGACTTCCATAATTCGTAACTTCGGGCCGTATCTTCATCAAATATATGCCCTCAACATTTTCGACAGCCCGAATAATCTTCTCCCCCGCCGTCTTGCACCGTTCCTGAAACATCGCTTCGGCCTTTGCCAGTCTTTCTTGTGGCAATTCACCCGCTATCGCATCGTCAACAAAACGCAGGACAAATATCGCGATTGCCAGCACGGCCAAAACGCTCAATCTTCGA